>DAINCF010000291.1:0-8781 GCA_036732565.1 Vicinamibacterales bacterium | reverse complement strand
AGGCGTCCGTCATCGGCCGGCGCGAGCGCTTGGACATTCTGCACGCCTCGCTGATGAACGGCATCAGCTCGCACGTGCTCGACTTCGACGATACGCATCTCAAGACCGTCATCCACCCGGCTGGGCCAGTGGTCTCGTCGTTGCTGGCGCTGTCGGAGCATCGCCCGGTGTCCGGCAGGGACTTTGTGAACGCCCTCATCTTGGGGGTCGAGGTCGAATGCCGCATCGGCAACGCCGTCTACCCGGCCCACTACGATCGCGGCTGGCACATCACCGGTACGGCCGGTGTCTTCGGATCCGCTTCGGCTTGCGGCAGGATCCTCGGACTCTCCGAGCAACAGATGGTCTGGGCCCTGGGCCTGGCGGCCACCCAGCCGGTGGGCCTGCGTGAGATGTTCGGGTCGATGACAAAGAGCTTCCATCCCGGCCGCGCCGCGCAGAACGGTCTGACGGCGGCGCTCCTGGCCGCGCGCAACTTCACCAGCACCGAGGTTGGCCTCGAAGGTCGGAGCGGGTGGGCACGCGTGTTGAGCACGACGCAGGACTACCGGCAGATCACGGAGAAGCTCGGACAGACCTACGAGATCGCGCTCAACACCTACAAGCCGTTTGCCTGCGGCATCGTCATCCATCCGACCATCGACGCCTGCATCCAGTTGCGCAACGAGCACACGCTGACAGCCGATCAGATCGAGCGCATCGAGTTGCGCGTGCATCCGCTGGTGCTGGAGCTCACCGGCAAAAAGACGCCGCGCACCGGGCTCGAGTCGAAGTTCAGCGTCTACTTCGCCGCCGCCCTCGCCATCGTCCAAGGCTCGGCGGGCATGCGAGACTTCAGCGATCAGAACGCCCAGAACCCGGTCATCGCTGGTCTTCGAGATCGGGTCGTCGCCACCGTCGATCCGTCGATCAAGGAAGAACAAGGGCGCGCGACGGTCACGTTGAAAGACGGCCGGACGATCGACAAGTTCGTCGAGCACGTCGTCGGCAGCCTCGAGCGACCGATGAGCGACGCCAACCTGGAAGCCAAATTCACCGCGCTCGCCGATGGCGTGCTGCCGACTCCGCAGACCAGGCGCCTGATGGACCTCTGTTGGAAGGCGGACACGCTACCCAGCGCCGCGGCCCTGGCCACGGCCGGAAGAATCAGCTAACCACCGAAGGAGAGCCTTCCTCTCCTCCCTGCAATCTGCGTTAATCTGCGGCCATGTTTTTGGCCCGCCATCGGTTCCGACTCGCCTCGCTCGTCACAGTGCTCGCCACCCTCGCGACCGCATTGCAGGCGTCTGAGAACTGGACGCGCTTTCGCGGGCCCAACGGCACCGGTGTGTCGGACGCGACGAACCTGCCGGTCACGTTCGGCCCCGAGACCAACGTGCGTTGGAAGACGCCGCTGCCCCCTGGGCACTCGTCACCGGTCGTCACCAACGCGCGGATTTTCCTGACCGCGCATACGCCGGACAAGACGGAATATCAGCTGTTCGTGATGGCGCTCGATCGGCGCACCGGCCGCGAGCTGTGGCGCAAAGAGGTTCCACGTCAGCAGACCGGCCGGCGCGAGCTGGTCAACGGTCCCGCATCACCGAGCCCGGTCACGGATGGTACCAACGTCTATGTGTTCTTCCAGGACTTCGGCCTGATCAGCTTTACCGCCGATGGCCAGGAGCGCTGGCGGCTGCCGCTCGGCCCCTTCACGATGTTCTACGGTTTCGGCGCCTCGCCGATCCTCGTGGACGATGTGCTGCTGCTGACGGTGGATCAAGACTTCACGTCGTACCTCCTGGCGGTCGACCCCACTTCGGGCAAAGAGCGCTGGAGAGTCACGCGACCACACGTGATCTCCGGCTACTCCACACCGACCGTGTATCGCCCCGCCAACGGCGACGCGCAAGTGATTGTGCCCGAGTCGTTTCAGTTGACCGCCTATTCGGTGAAGGACGGATCGAAGGTCTGGTGGGTGCGCGGCCTCGCCTGCGAGATGAAATCGGTCGCGAGCGTCGATGGCACGACGCTCTACGTCAACGGCTGGGGCTTCTCGCAGAATCAACCCGGGACGCAGATACCCACCGTCTCCTTCGAAGAGGGGCTGAAGCGGTACGACAAGAACGGCGATGGCTTGGTGGGGCGCGACGAGATTGGCGGCGCCGAGCGCATGGACCGAATCCTGAGACCGGAGGCAGGGTACGACGCGTTCGATGGCACGCGCGACGGCAAGCTGGACGCGGCGGAGTGGGACGTCTTTCGCGCCATGCTCGCGGCAGAGAACGGGTTGATGGCCATCCGCATGGGCGGCAAGGGCGACATGACCGATCAGGCGGTGCGCTGGAAGTACACGCGGCCGGTACCGCAGGTTCCATCCACGCTGCTCTATCGCAACGTGCTGTTCATGGTGAACGACAGCGGCATTCTCATCTCGTTCGATCCCGAGACCGGCAACGTGCTCAAGCAGGGACGGCTCAAGGGCGCCATCGACAAGTACTTCGCGTCACCGATCGGCGCCGATGGCAAAGTCTGGCTCGTCAGCCAGGACGGCACCGTCTCCGTCGTCTCCGCCGCGGCGCAGTGGGAGATCCTCGCCGTCAACGGCCTCGATGACGAGGTGTTCGCGACGCCAGTTCCCGCGGACGGCGAGCTGTTCGTCCGCACGCGGAGCGCGCTGTACTCATTCGGCACGAGATGAGCGCAACCTCGCGAGCAGCTCGCGAAAGTCCTTCGGCGGCGGCGCCTCGAACCGCAGCACGCGACCATCGTGAGGATGACGGAACGACAGGCGATGGGCGTGCAGCGCCTGCCGTGGGAAGGCGAGAGCCGGCGTCGGCGCCGGATCGAACACGTAGCGCCGCTCCCCGATGAGCGGGTGGCCGCGCAACCCGGCCTGAATGCGAATCTGATTGCGCTTACCGGTGTGCAGGCGCACCTCGATCCACGATGCGCCGTCGAACGTCTCGAGCACGCGGTAGTGGCTGATGGCTTCCTTGGCTCGCGGGTCCCGCGTGGTCGACGGCTTCTGCAGACTCGCCGTCGCGTCCCAGACGAGGTAATCGCGCCACGTGCCCTCATGCGGCGTGGGAGCGCCGTAGACAACAGCCCAGTAGACACGCTCCGGCTCACGCTGCTTGAACTGCCCTTTCAGCGCGGCCTGCGTCTGTCCATCCCTGGCGAAGATCACCAGGCCCGACGTGTCGCGATCGATCCGATGCACGACGAACGGGCGCTTGCCATGCGAACGAAGGCGAGCCTCGATACGTTCGTACACGGACGGCGCGCCCGGCCGCGCGTCGAGCGGCACGGTCAGCAATCCGGCCGGCTTGTTCAGCACGATCAGTGCGGCGTCTTCGTAGACGATGGGGATATCGAGCGGTCGGCCTGAGCGGAGCCGAACGGAGTCGAGGCCAGCGAGGGGACGCCTGGCGCTGCCGGGACGATCCTGCCAGACGCGCACGACGTCGCCCGGCACCAGCCGCTTGCCGCCATCGCGGGCGGCGACGTCGGCGCCGTTGACCAGTACTTTGCCACGCTCGAGCGCGGACACGGCACGTCCGCGCGACGTCAACCGATCTGGCGCGGCGAGGAACTTGTCGAGCCTGACACCAGCCTCATCTGCGCCGACGGTCCATTGCACGTCAGCGAGAATCGGTCACCGTCACGGTGACGTCGCGATCGACCGCGAGCGCGCCATCGGACGCGAGACAGCGCAGGACGTACGTGCCGGGCCGTTCGAAGGTGACCTGCGTCACCCATTTGCCATCCTGCGGCGCCGGCGGCGGCAGCCAGCGCGGGGCCCACGGTGAGTTGGCCCCGTTACGCGTGTCTTCCCACACCTTGATCTGCTCGGGGCTGAACATCACACTGCCCGGTCCGCGATAGACGAACCACGAGACGCGCAGGCCCGTCGCGCTGCCGACGGTGATCTGTGCTGGCGGTCGCCACATGGGATCCATCGGCTTCGTGCCCGGCGCGGGGGGATCGGTCGGGAACGAGGCGCCGATCGATCGACGCGGTCTCGGCACGCCATCGTCCGTCGCCCAGGCGACGAGTGTGACCGCCTCGCCGACGCGTGCCGCGCGTTGCGCCTCGCCGTCGATCTTCAGCTCGGGCCCCTGGTTCGCGCGTACGGTCGGGTTGCTCGTCCCCGGGCCCAGCGCGCCGTGCTCCGAGGCCTGCACCAGGTGGTCGACGAAGTAATCCTGCCGGAGCGTCGCGTACGCCTTCTCGGTCTTGCCGCGGACGGTCAACGTCCACACCAGCTCTTTGGTGCCGAAGTCCCTCGGCACGCGGACGCGGAACACGAATCGATTGCGGCGCGGCAGGAAGCGCGTCGGCTGGCCCTGATCGAGCTCGCCGGGCTGGACGCTGTTGTCGGGGCCGATCGGGACGTTGATCTCCTCTTCCCAATTCCGGTTCATGTAGCCGAAGAGGAAGTTGAACGAGCCGTCGTCGTTCCGCTCCCAGCCTTCGAACGCGGGCGAGACGTTCTGCCCGCGCGAGTAGGTCAGCGATTGAGCGAAGAGGCCGTGGACGGCGAGCACCAGAGCCAGGCCCACGGCCGGAACGATCGCAAGCGTGCGCATGGTCGCGTCCCTACCGCTGCTGTTGGGTGGTCGGCTTGGGCGCGGGCGGCACGATCATGCACAGCGGACAGCCGATGGGGACGTCGTTCTTCGTCAGCTTGAGCTTCTCGCGGCGCGCGGCCATCTCCTGCTGGAACTGCTCGTCGGACAGCGTGACGCCGTGACCGAGGTCGATGAACATGTTCGCCACCGATCGGTTCCCCGACCCTTGCCAGTTCCGGGGATCGGGAATGTTCTTGTTGTTCGGCGAATTGTCCATGAAGCCGATGATGTGCAGGATGGTGCCCTTCGGGAGCAGCGGCGCGTAGTCGTCGGCGTACTCGTAGCTGCGCACCCAGTTGTGATCGTAGCCCGCGCAGGTCAGCGTCTGGATGTTGTGCCCCCAGATGGCCTCCAGGCACATCCGCGCGCCCGGCGCATGCAGGTGCGGCTCGAACGACGTGATCTTCACGTGGTCCTGCAGCACCGTGTAGGCGTGAAGCTGCTGGTTCGCTTCCATCGGCTTGATGTCGATGTCGACGCCGTTGCCGAGGTTGCGCTGCCACCGCTTGGTGGTGGGCGCGTAGCCCTTGGGATGGAACTTGAACGCAACCTCGAGGCGCCCCGTGGTCTCTCTCCCGTTCGAGTGCAGGTGGATCGAGTTGGAGACGACGCTCGACCCCGCGGCCAGGAGTCGGCCACCGTTGCCGTCGAAATAGTTCGCGTTACGGCCGACCTCGTGCACCGGCCACGACGTCGAGGTGTCCTGGGACGCGGCATCCGGCGCCTCGCCCTCTTTCAGCACCTGCGTGCTCCAGATCATGTGGTGGAAGATGTAGCGCCCGCCGACCGTCGAGCCGGCCCTTCTCGCTCGGATTGACGTCGTTGAACTCTTTGATCTCGACCGCCGCGACGTATCGATCCTCGGTGAGACCGGTCGGCGTGTTCGCGATCTCGCCCCACCAGTCCGGCGCGTCCGACTTCATCGTGATGTCGGGCAGCCGCACGATGAGATCGGGCTCGCCGATCTCCCACGCCTTCGCGTCGGCGAACGTCCGCGGCGGCGGCATGTCCTCGGGGTTGCCACGCGGCGCACCGGAATCCGCCCACTTCGCGATCTTCGCGAGCTCCTCGTCGCTCAGCGACGGATCGTTCTTGTAGTGCTGAATGCCGATGTCCTTCTCGATGTACCACGGCGGCATCGCCCCGGCTTTGTCGCGGATCGACGTCCGATGCTTGATCGCGCGCGCCCACGGTCGCGCGTCCTCGTAGGTGATCAGCGACATCGGCGCCACGGATTCGGGCCGATGACAGTTCTGGCAACTGCGTTGCAGGATCGGCGCGATGTCCTTGGTGAACGTGACCGTGTCGGGAATCGGCTCCGGTTCAGCCGTCAGGGCCACGGGAAGGGCCATCGCCAGGACTAGCGGCGCCAACGCGGAAACGCCGAGGGCGAGTCGTCTGCCAACACTCTTCCGAGCCTTCATCGCACACTCCTTGTGAGTCCGGACGCGCGACCGGCCGACCTCTGAGGAAACCTTACGCACGTTCTGTTCGCCTGACAAGCGGCAATTTGCGCGGGCGCGGTAAGCATTTCGTAAGCGCGGATCGTCAGCTACGGGCGCCCTGGCACGGTGGTCACGCTCTCTCGCTGAAGGGCAAACGACGTCAACGTCGAGCCCGCGGCAATGGTGACGTGCTGCCGGCCGTCGATGGTGTAGGTGGTCGGCGGCGCGAACAACGGTGCGCCCAGCTGATACCGCCACACTTCGCGGCCGGTCCGCGAATCGGCGGCGAAAAACCCACCTTCGTTGTCACCGGCGAACACCACGCCTCCGGCGGTCGACAGGACGCCTGCCCACGCCGGCGTCTTGTGCCGGATTTCCCATTTCGTCTCGCCGGTCAGCGGATCGATGGCGCGCAGCGCCCCGAATCGGCGATCCAGCACCGGCCTCACCATGCCGCCCATGATGCGATCGCCGCTCTTGTAGCCTTGCGGCGGCGCGGCTGACACATAGACCTGACACGTCTCGCGCACCGTGAGATAGAAGAGCCCAGTCGAAGGGTCGAACGACGGCGACATGAAGTTCGTCGCGCCAAACAGATCCGGGCACGTCCTCGTGCCCTCTGGCGTGGGCCGTTGGTCCGGCTGCTCGACGGGGCGACCGTCGGCGCCGATCTCCTTGGCCCAGGTCTGGTGCGCGAAAGGCGCCGCGCGCACGAGACGTCCATTGGTACGATCCAATACGTAGAGGAAGCTGTTGCGGTTCGCGAAGATGATGAGTTTCCGGGGTTGGTTGTCGAGCGGGAGATCGGCCAACACCGGGATCTGGTTCGCGTCCCAGTCGTGCTCGTCGTGCGGCGTGAACTGAAAGTGCCACTGCAACGTGCCGGTGTCGGGATTCAGCGCGATGAGCGCGTTCGTGTAGAGGTTGTCACCCCTCCGATCGGCACCGTAGAAGTCGGGGTTCGGATTGCCCGTCCCCCAGTAGATCAGGTCGAGATCGGGATCGTAGGTGCCCGTCAACCACGTCGGGCCTCCACCGCGCTCCCACATGCCGGCTGGCCACGACTCCGAGCCCTTCTCACCGGGCGCCGGCACCGTCCAGAAGCGCCACACGCGCGTACCGTCGCTCGGATCGTAGGCGTCGAGAAAGCCGCGGATGGCGAACTCGCCTCCCGCCACGCCAACGATCACCTTGTCTTTGACGATGAGCGGGGCGCCCGTGCTCGCGTAGCCCTTGGTGTTCTCGGCAAGCTCGACGTCCCACACGACCTTGCCCGTCTGGCGGTCGAGCGCGACGAGATGCGCGTCGAGCGTCGTCATGAAGAGTCGATCGCCGTACACCGCGAAGCCGCGGTTGACCAGGCCGCAGCACACGCGCAGCTCGGGCATCGGCGGCAGCTCGCGCTGGTAGCGCCAGATCTCCCGGCCGGTCCTGCCGTCGATCGCCCACGCGTGGTTCATCGGACCGGTGACGTACAGCACGCCGTCGATGACAATCGGCGAGGCCTCGAACTTGTGGCCACCGAGATTGGTTTGAAACGTCCACTGCGCGGTGAGCCGATGCGCGTTCGCCGCGGTGATGTCGGTGAGGGGGCTGTGGCGACGTCCGGTGTAGTCACCGGAGTAGGTCAGCCAGCGTGACGGAGTGGCGAGCCCATCGAGCAGGTCCTTCGAGGAGATCTGCTGCGCCGACACCGATGCAGTGAGCGCCGCCATCGAGACCAGAACCGCCCGGAACAGCCTCTCTTGGCGCATGGGTCCTCCGCCTGGCGGAAGACATTAGCACGCGGGGCAGCCCTAGCGTGACGAGCTTTGCCGCGCCGGTCCTTGGAGCAAGGCATCCACCTCGTACAGCTTGCCGTCCTTGATCACACGGCGCGTGCGCCGGATGTCGGCGATGTCCGCCAGCGGGTTGCCGTCGACGATGACGAGGTCGGCGAGCTTGCCGGCTTCGATGGCACCGAGGTCTGCCGCGAGGCCCATGGCGTCGGCCGGGACGACCGTGGCTGTGCGGATGGCATCGGCCGGCGACATCCCGCCGCGCACGAAGTGCTCGAGCTCCATCAGCAGCGTCAGCCCGTAGGGATTGATCGGTGAATCGGTGCCGGCGATTACGCGGCCGCCAGCCTTGACGACCTCGGCCACCATGCGCTCCTGCGGCGTCACCAACGCTTCGCGCTGCGCCAACTCCGCCGGGCTCATCGGCTTGTCGCGGGTCGCGCGCGCGGCGGCCACGGCAGCGACCGGAAAGAATCGTTGAATCCGCCGGTCGTCGACCCAGGATCCATCGCGCGCGGCGCGGACCTGAAATCCACCTTGAATGCCGATGGTCGGCGTCAGTGTCATCTTCGACGCGGCGAGCAGCTCGATGACATCGCGATAGGACCGCCGCAGCTCGCTCATCTTCGGCGAGTAACCGCGGCGGCTCGTGCCACGAATGTGCTCCACACCGTCCGCGCCGTAGGCAACAGCCGGATAGATCTCGTGCGATGTGACCGGTAAGCCCAGACGATGCGCGCCCTCGACCACGCGCTGCTGCAGCACGTCCGGCAAACGGACATAGGTCTTGATGAAGTCGAACCCGAGCGCCTCGGCCCGTGCCAGCTGTTCGGTGACCTGCACGCCGCCATCCAGCGCGCTGCCACCGGCGTAGTAGACGCGCGTGCCGTCGAACGGCTCGCCGGTCGTGAACACGCGCGGACCGATGCGCACGCCGGCACCGAT
>DAINCF010000290.1:0-8795 GCA_036732565.1 Vicinamibacterales bacterium | reverse complement strand
GGCCGCCGTCCTCGTCATCGCCAGCCTCGGATGGGCGCGTGCGCGTAGCCCTGCGTCGCGATCGTGAGCGCGGCCGCGGCGGCGTCGGCATCCGCCGGAGGCATGAGCAACGCTTCGGGTTTCTCGAGGCCTTTGTACATCAGCAGCCGCCGATGGTAGGACCCGTTCTCCAGGATGTCCATCTTCGGCGTGATCCGCTCGAGCAGCTTTGCGGCCTCGGCCTTGCGGTCGAGGCGCATGAGCGTCATCCACATCCAGTCGCTCGTGGCGGTGACGGAGTCGTCGTTGTTCGACACCTTCATGCACTCCACGTACGCGCTGTGCGCTTTCGCGTAGTCCCCCGTCAGGTAGCGCGACAGGCCCAAGTGATACCAGATGTTGAAGTGCAGCGTGCTCCGCGGCTTGCCCGATGGATTCGGCGCGCCATCCGGCTCGATCTCATCCTGCGTTCCCTTGATGAGCGCCGCCGCCTTCTCGAAGTCGGTGATGGCGCGATCGAACTGGCGCACCGTGATGTAGCGATGGCCGCGATGCCGATAGAGCTTGGCGTTGTTGGGATGAAGCGCGATGCCTTTGGTGAACGTGGCGATTGCATCCTGATAGCGCCACAGGTACGCCTGACGCCGGCCGACCCAGATGATGGCGTCGGCGTCGTTCGGCTTGGCGGCGAGATCCTTTTCCGCTTGCGCGAGGTCCGCCTCCAGCTTCGCGCGGTTGGGCAAGGTCATCGGTACGAGCAGCTTGCCCGAGAGCGAGGTGGCTTCAGGTTTTGGCGACTGCGCCTGACCGTCGATCGAGCAGACCGCCACCGCAAGTGCTGCACATACGACTCCACCCCACCGTGCAAACACCGCACGGTGGGAACCCGGGACTGTTGATCGCATCGCTCAATCCTTTTCTGCGGGTGAGCCCACGGTTTCCCCTTCCACCACGACGTCCTCCGGCAGGCCCATCAGGTTCGCGCTCTGGAGCACGCGCGGGACGCTGTCGAGCGCCTGCAACGGATCGATATCGGGGCCTGACGTCGCGCCCAATTCCTTGAACTTCCGCGCCGTGACCAACACACGGCCCTCGTACGAGCCGACGGCCTCGTTGAACGCGCGGACCGTGGAGTCGAGGCGCATGCGCAGCGTGTCGAGATGCTCGGTCATCTTGCCCACGCGCTCGTAAAGCTCCTTGCCCAGCCGTCGAATCTCCTCGGCGCTCTCGGTCAGTCGTTCGTGCCGCCACCCTTGAGCCACCACCAGGAGCAAGCCGATCAGGCTCATCGGTCCAGCGAGCAGCACGCGTCGCGCGGCGCCGAACTCCACCAGCTCCGGATCTTCCTGCAACGCGGCGTGGTAGATCGCCTCGGCGCCGAGGAACATCACGACGAACTCGGGTGAGGGCTGGAACTGCTCCCAGTACCCCTTGGCCCCGAGCTTCATGATGTGCTCGCGCACCTGGCGCGCGTGATCTCTCATGCGCAGCCGACGCGTGTCATCGTCTTGCGTCTCGAGCGCGGCGAGGTAGGCCTCGAGCGGCACCTTCGCGTCGACGACAATCGAGCGTCCGGCGGGGAGGCGGACGATGAGATCGGGACGGAGGCGGCCCGCCTCGCCCATGACCGTGGGCTGCTCCTCGAAGTCGCATTGCTCGAGGAGGCCTGCCAGCTCGACCACGCGCCGCAGCTGCATTTCACCCCAGCGTCCCCGGACGGCTGGCGTCCGGAGCGCGCGCACCAGGTTCTCGGTCTCCCCGCGCAGCCGCGAGTGCTGCTGACTCAGCTCTTGCAGCAGCGCGCCGATCGACGCGCCGGTGTGGACGCGGTTCTGCTCCACGTCTCCCAGCTTGCGATCGACGGCGGCCAGGCTGTCGCGAATCGGCTTCACGAGCTCGTCGAACGTCTGGTGCCGCTGCTGCAGATCGCCCATGGCCGTTTGCTGGAGGTTGATGAGCTTTTGATCCGCCAGCTTGAGGAACTCCTCGGTGCTGTTCCGTAGCGCGGCGCCGGCCAACGCGTCGAACGCGCTCGTCATCCCGGTCTGCGCCTGGTCGAGCAGCGCCAGCTTTTCCGGCACGACCCGCTGCTGGTGGGCAAGCTCCGTGCGGGCCCGCACGTTGTCTTCGCGTAGCCGCGCGTTCTCCGCTCGCACGATTTCCAGGTCCTCGCGGACACGCTGCAACCCCAGCTGTGCTTCGCCCAGCCGCTTGGCCGTCTCGGAAAACAGTGTCTGCTGAGACGCGACCGCCGTCCGATGCGCCTCGGAGGCGTCCATGACCTGCCGTCGTGCTGTCGTGGTGGCCAGGAACCAGCCGACACCAAAGCCGGCGATGACGCCGACCAGGGCGACGGCGATGAGCAGAGGGTCCATTCGTTGACTTGCATTGTGCCAGAGAACCCGAGAACCCCGAGAACCCGAGAACCTAGAACCCGAGAACCTAGAACCCTGGAACCTTCCAGAACCGAGAACCTCTAGAACCGAAGATCTCCTTCTGCTACGATGCGGACGTTTTCCGGGAGGCGAACATGACGCAAATTCTCGCGTGTACCTTGGCGGCTCTCTTGATCGCGGTGGTGCCCGCCGCTGCACAATCGAAGGCCCTTGCGGGCGCCCTGGATACGATGCACACGGGCGTCACGCGCAACGTCGTCGAGGCGGCCGAAAAGATGCCCGACGCCGACTACGGCTTCCAGCCGGCCCCGGACAAGACGGTTCGCAGCTTCGGAGCGTTCGTCGGCCACATCGCGAACGCGAATTACAACTTCTGCTCTCGCGCCAAGGGCGAGCCGAACCCCAACAAAGAGGATTTCGAGAAGGTCACGGAGAAGGCGAAGCTCGTGGCCGCGATCAAAGCGGCGACCTCGTACTGCGATGCCGTCTACAAGGCGCAGACCGACGCGACGCTCACGGAGATGACCGGCACCGGTCAGCAGCAACCGCAGCCGCGCGGGCAGTCGCTCGTCTTCAACATCAGCCACACCAACGAGCACTACGGCAACCTCGTCACCTACATGCGCTTGAAGGGCATGGTCCCGCCCTCGACCGAGCGCGCGCAGAAGCCGCGCACCGGCGATCGCTGACGACTGACGATCGTGCGCTCGCGGATCCTTCTCCTCGCTGTCAGTGTCGTCGTAGCCGCGATCTCCGCGGCTGCGACCTACTACGGTGCTGCGTCCGCCGCGGCCGAGCCAGCGCCGCAGGCGGTGCCCCGCCGCGACGTCGACATCGAGCTGCCGCGCGAGTACGAAGAGATCGAGGCCGTCATCCCGCAGCAAACGACGATGGCGACCGTGATCGAGGAGCACGGTCTCGCAGAAGGTGAGGCCGCACCGCTCATCGAAGCGCTCGGCGAGCACTTCGATCTCCGGCGCGTCCGGGCCGGCCAGCCGTACCGTGTGGTCCGAGGTGTCGACGGTCGCATCCGCGAGCTGTCGTATGAAATCGACGACGATCGCGTGCTCGAAGCTCGCCGGCGAGCCCTTATCGGAGAGCCGGTCTTCGACGTGAGCATCGCGAAGATCCCGAAGCTCGCCGAGCTGGCAGTCGTGGAGGGCACGATCGATCGCGATCAGTCGTCGCTCATCGCGGCCATCGAGGCGGCTGGAGAGAAGATCGAGCTGTCGCTGGCGATGGCGGACATCTTCTCGGGCGAGATGGACTTCAACGCCGACCTCCAGCCGGGCGATACCTTCCGCCTGTTGGTCGAGAAGCAGTCGCGCGAGAGCGGCGGTACATTTGCCGGCTACGGGCCCGTGTTGGCGGCGGAGTTCGTCAATGCCGGTCGTCGCGTGCGAGCGGTGCGGTTCGTGGCGCCCGATGGCGTTCCCGGGTATTACGACGAGGCGGGACAATCGTTGAAGCGGTTCTTCCTCAAATCGCCGCTGAAGTTCGAGCCGCGGGTGACGTCGGCGTTCTCGCGGGCGCGGCGGCACCCGATTCTGGATTTCACCCACGCCCACAACGGTGTGGACTACGCCGCGCCGTCAGGCGCGTCAGTGGGGGCGGTGGCGGGCGGCATGGTCACGCTTGCCGGATGGACCGGCGGTGGTGGGCGGACGGTCCGCGTGCGGCACGCCAGCGGGTATGAGAGCGAGTATTTGCACCTCTCCTCAATCGCGGTGAGGGCCGGCGCTCGCCTCGCGCAGGGCGATCTCGTAGGACGCGTCGGATCGACGGGCCTCGCTACCGGCCCGCATTTGCACTACGGTCTTCGCCTGAATGGCCGCTACGTGAACCCCGTGCTCGAGCACAAGAAGATGCCGCCCGGCGATCCCGTGCCCACCGTGCACCGCGTGCTCTTCGGCACCGAACGGGACAAGCTGTTCGGTCGCCTGTTCGCGACCAAGAGCGCGCGTGCCGATGACGACCACTGACGCTATTTGAACGCCCAGCCCACTGAGAACTTGAAGTCCGGCGATCCTTCGACACCGAGCTTCACTTCGAAGAACAACCCTTGCCGCGACTCGGCGCCGACCAAAAAGTTGGCGCCGCCTTCGGTCTCGCCATCGATGGCGTCGCTGTCGAACGAGTAGAAGTTGACCGCGGGCCCACCGCCGGCGTAGAAACCCCAGTCGCCGTACTCGCCGAATTTATAGACGAACTCGAAGTTCGCGCCGACGAGCGTGATGTCGTCGCCGACGCCGACCTCGATGTTCGGCTTGAAATGCAAGTGCTCGATGAGCGCGGGCGACTCGTAGTGTCCACCGAAGTGAATCTGATCCGGATTCATCGTCGCGCCGCCGCGAACACCGAGGCCTTGCGCCGAGGTGGTGTTGGCCACCACCAGCACGAGCCCCATGGCAAGCAAGAACGATACACGTGTACTGATTCGATGCGAGAATCGCAAAGCAGCCTCCTGGGCCGCGATCACACGCACGAGCCGTGCCACGACACGGACCCGAGAGTTCGGACCTGAGGCTTGGGTCACGAGGCTTGGGTCATGAGGCTTGGGTCATGAGGCCTGCTGCCTCGGCGGCCTCGAGCCTCGCAGCCTCGAGCCTCACGTCCGACTCAGGCTCAAGTCTCTGGTCTCGAGTCTCAAGCCATGTGGTAACTGATCATTGAGGCGCTTCAGAAGGTCAGTTTGATCGCCACCTGAATGACGCGCTCGCCAACGCTCGTGAGCGGCGTGCCAAACGCGACGTTCGGCGTCAGCACCGTGCTCGTCGAAGACGCCGTGTAGAGTCCAGTCTCCAGACTGCTCAGGATGTCGTCGTTGAAGAGGTTGAACGCCTCGAAGATCAGCGTCAGCCGTGCGCGGCCTGAGATCCCGAGGTCGCGCGCGATGCGCGGATCGAACGTCACGTTGCCCGGCAGCCGGAACTGGTTTCGCACCGTGCCCGGCGCGAGGTCGTTGCGATTGTTGCCGTCGTTGTTCAAGTCGACGGCGCCGACGCGCGCGGAGTAGGGCTGGCCGGTTTGCGCCGTCAGGATGCCGCTGAGCGTCCATCCACCGAGGAGCGCGTGTGCCACGCCGTCGAAGCTGTCCGCCCACGCGTCGGTTGCGTAGGTGCCGCTCACCACGAACCGGTGCCGTTGATCGTTGTTGCCGTAGGTGCGATCGGCGTCGAAGTCTGCCGGGTTCGACGCGTACTTGATATCGTCGCCGGCGTTGCCAGGCACCACCGCGGTGGCGTCGGGCACGGTATCTTCGACCTTGCCCAGCGTATACGCCGTGCGCACCTGCAGGCCGCCTGCGAATCGGCGATTCAGCTCCAGCGTGATGCCGTTGTAGCGCGACTCCGCGGTCGACTCGAAGCCGATGACGCGACCGAAGTTCCGGAACGGCCGATCGCTGCCGAAGCGATGGTAGGTCTCCGTCTCACTGGATCCGGCCACCGTCAACGCCTGCGAGCCGGGCGTGCCGAGGTTGCGATCGATCGAGCGCGGCAGCTGCTGTCCGTCGACGAAGATGTAGTTGGCGGAGACCGTCGTGTTGGGCAGCAGCTCCCATTCGATGCCGGCGCTGGCCTGCATCAACCGCGGGTTCGCGAAATCCTTGTCGATATAGAAAATGGTTGGCGTCGACGCCAGCGCGCCCGTTGGGATGGACGCAATCGTGTTGGGGTAGGTCGGCACCGCGTCGCCGCGGAAGAGCAGCGAGACGATGTTGATGCCGTTGTTGCTGTGGGCGGTGCCCAGCATGATGGATGGCGTGCGTCCGTAGAAGAGCCCCCACCCGCCGCGCACGACGTACTTCCGCCCGGCCGGCGCCCACGCCATGCCGAGACGAGGGCCCCAATTGTTGGTGTCCGCGTCGAGCCGGCTGGTGTCGATATCCGCCGCGGCGAGATCCGGATCGGGGTTGCGCACGGGCGGCGAGTCCGTCTTCATCAGGTCGTAGCGCAGTCCGGCGTTCACGGTGAGATCCGGATTCACCCGCCACTCGTCCTGCACGAAGAACGAGTACTCCTGAATGTTGGGGTTCGTGGTCGGTCCGGTCGTCCCAGGCCCCTCGAAGTTCTGCTGATACTGCTCGTTGGCGCCGCTCGGGCGGCCGGCGTTGAACGACGCCAGGCTCCTGAACGTGTACGACCCGCCGAAGAAGCCCGGGAAGTAGTTGAAGATGTCATCGAACTGGACGTCGACGCCGCCCTTGACCTTGTGCGCGCCCTTGACCCACGTCGTGCTGTTGGCCACCTGCCAGCGCTCGATGGTGGTCTCGCGCGGGCTGAAGTTGTTGCGGCCGATGGTCAGCACGCTGTTTGCGCCCTGGAAGATCGTCGCCTCGGGATTGTTGCTGTTGGCGAAGCCGGGCTCGTGGTCTCGTGCGTACTGAATCTTGATTTCGTTGAACAACGAGCTCCCCAGCACGCTCGCCACCGTGGCGTTGAACGTGCGGGTTCGGACGTTCGAGTCGCCGGTGCCCTCCAACGACCGCTGCGCGCCGCCGTTCTCGAAGTTCGCGCCGGTGAAGTTCTGATGGTTGTAGCGGAGCGTCAAGCGATGCCCATCGGTGATCTGGTGATCGGTCTTGACGAGGAAGACGTCCTGGTTCTGCCCGCGCTCCCAGCTTTCCGCTTTCGGTGTCAGCGTGGCGATGGCCGCCTGCGTCGCCGCATCGGTGGGCGTGTCGGCCGGCAGGTTCAGGAACACCGTGTTCGGCTGCGTATTGCGCTGCCCGTCGTAGTTGAAGAAGAAGAAGTCGCGGTCGCGGCGAATCGGACCGCCGACGACGGCGCCGAACTGGTTGTAGTGATAGGGCGACTTCGGGCGGCCGCGCAGCTCGTTGATGTAGTTGTTGGCGTTCAGCTTCTTGTCGCGATAGAACTCGAACACCGACCCGTTCAGCGTGTTGGTGCCCGACTTGGTGACCACGTTGATCACCGCGCCACCCGCGCGTCCATACTCGGCCGAGTAGGCGCTGGTATTCACCTGGAATTCCTGCACCGCTTCTTGCGAGAACTGATACGGCGCGCGACCGGATCCGGTGCGGCCCACGGTCTGTCCGAAAAACGTGTTGTTGTTGTCGGCGCCGTCGACGATGAGGCTGTTGAGCGTGCCGCGCTGGCCGGCGAAGCTGATGTCGCCGCCACGGACGTCGCGCGTGACGCCCGGCGTCAGCAACACGAAGTCGATGAAGTTGCGGCCGTTGACGGGCAGGCTCGCGATGGCGGCCGCGTTGACCGTCGACGCGACCTGCGACCGTGTGGTCTCCAGCACCGGCACGGTACCGGTGACCGTCACCGTGTCGGTGACGCCGGCCACACCGAGCTGAATGCGCAGCGTCCGGGTCTGGCCGACCGTCAGCGCCAGATCGGTCTCCTTGCGCCCGGCAAACCCCGAGAGCTCGACGTTGATCTCGTAGGGGCCGACCGGCAGCAACTCCGCCGCGAAGAGACCCTCTGCGTCGGTCACCGCGTCGCGCGTGGCGCCCGTCGCGGTGTTGGTGATCGTCACCGATGCGCCGGGCAGCACGGCACCGGATTGGTCGACGACGGTGCCCTGGATGGAGCCGGTGACGCTTTGCGCGTGCAGCGGCGCTGCCAGCAGCAGCACGAGGAAAAAGGTGCACCTATCGGGAAAAGACATCGGGGGCCTCCACACAACAACGAGTAACAGGACGAAGACGGACGCGCGGCAGGAAGACCCCCGGATGGTAGCGCCTCGTGGTTCGGCAGGTCAATGAAACGCCGCATGACATAATTCGTTCTCTATGGCTCTGATTTTTCCTTTCGCTGCGCTGCGTCCCGTGCCGGAGGCCGCGGCGCGCGTGGCGGCCGTGCCGTACGACGTGGTCAGCGCCGAGGAGGCGCGCAAGCTCGCCGATGGCAATCCCCTGAGCTTTCTCCACGTGTCGCGCGCGGAGATCGATCTACCGCCGGCGACCGATCCGTACAGCGATCCCGTGTACGCGCGTGCCACCGAGAACTTCAACGACCTGCGCGATCGCGCGCCCCTCATCGTCGAGGAGTCGCCCGGCCTCTACGTCTATCAACTGCACATGGGCTCGCACGTCCAGACCGGCATCGCGGCGTGCTTTGCGATCGACGAGTACGATCGCGATCTGATCAAGAAGCACGAGAAGACGCGGCCGGACAAGGAGGACGATCGCACGCGTCACATGATGGCGATCGGCGCGCAGACCGGGCCGGTGTTTCTCACCTACAAGGCCTCGCCCGCGATCGATCAGGTGGTGGCGTCGGTCGTGGCGACGGCCCCGCTCTTCGACTTCACCGCGCCCGATGGCGTGAGACACCTCGTGTGGCGCGCGTCCGACGCCGACGCTGAAGCGATCGCCGCCGGCTTTGCCGCGATTCCCGCGCTCTACATCGCCGATGGCCATCATCGCGCCGCCAGCGCCGCGCGCAC
>DAINCF010000289.1:0-8875 GCA_036732565.1 Vicinamibacterales bacterium | reverse complement strand
GACTCGTCCCAGATCACCTGGGCGTCGGCGCGGACGCGATTCTCGTTCGGCTCCGCATAGCCGACGTACTTCGCCGGCGTCTTCCAGGTCTTGACGACGTCCTCGACGGTCTGGCCCGTCTTCTTCGTCTCCTGGACGAACGTGACGAAGTCAGCGATGAACTCCGATTGCGTGCGGAGGTCGGCGATGGTGGTCGTCGTGGCGTTGTGGCCGTTGATGATCGCGTCGACGTCCTTGGCCGTTGCGCTCGCGACCTTGGCGAGCGTCGCGGAGTACTGCACACCGCTGCCGCCGTTGTTCTTGTCCATGATCGGCAAGTCGCGCGTGTGGAACGCGTCGCCGGCGTGCATCACCCTCAGGGCGGGGAACACGACGAATGCATCGCCACCGGTGTGCGCGGGACCGAAGTAGTAGAGCTCGACGCGATCGGTGCCGCTGCCGATGGTCATCCGATCCTTGAACGTCCGCTTCGGCAGGCCGCGTCCGTCGTTGCGCTGGAAAATGTTCGGCCCCGCCGGCGGCGGAGGGAGGCCGGTCACCGGGCGCATCTGCTCCATGCTCGTCTTCGTCGTCTCTTGGGTCACGACGTCGACGGTGGCAGGGAACTCGACATTACCGCTGACGTGATCGCCATGGGTGTGCGTGTTGATGATCCGCACCACCGGCTTGTCGGTGACCGACTTGATTTTCTCGAGCAGCGGCGCACCCCAGCCCGGGTTCTTGGTGTCGACCACCGTCACACCTTCGGCGGTGATGAACACGGCGCTGTTGCCGCCGCCGCCCTTCATGACGTAGAGGTTGTCCTTGAGCTTGTCGACCTCGACCAGCTTGGGCGCGTCCGGCTTGGCCGGCTGCTGATACGCCGCAACCGTCAGCGACAACGCCCCCACCGCGATCAGCAGTCCCAGCACGACGCCGCGTCTCATGTGCCCTCCTCGTCTGAGCCAGCACATGATACTGCAGCATTTTCATTACCTCTGTAGAACGTCCGCTCAATCTCTAGCCGAACGTCCGCTCGTCTGCGGACGGTCCGTAGATCGACGGCACTGGAACCTCGTTGAGGCGGAGATAGACGGTCAACTGTCCGCGATGGTGTGCGAGATGGTTGAACACGGAGTTGCGCAGCACGTGCAGGCGCGTCTGTTCCGACACGCCCCGGCCGCCCACGAGGAGCCGCCAGTTCGTCAGCAGATGGGCGTCGGTCGTGCCGCGCAACGCGCCGCGGCCCATGGCGAGGTTGTCGTCCAGCATCTGGAGGAGCTCGGCGGTGCTACTCGCCTCGGTCTTCCGATTGGTGGGACCGCCCGGCGGTTGCAGGTCGAGCTCGTCCTGGTTGATCGTCATGGCGACCCACGATGGGATGTTGGCGCACAGGAACGCCAGGTAGCCGAGCGGCATCGACTTCGGGTGCGGCTTCCAGTCGTTACGTCCCTCGGGCACCCGCTCCAGCGCCTTGCGCGTCAACGCGCCTTCCTCGTCGAGCTCAGCAAGAAACTGCTCGACCATCGTCGGCATGGTGGTAATCGTCATGTTGTGACTCCTTTTTCTCCAGTCCGACTGTAGATCTTGATATATGACAGCCTTCGTCATGATTGGAGTCAGGCGTCAACAAATCACCAAGCCACTCGTTCAGAGCGACATCATGACCTTGCCGCGCCACCGACACGGGCGGCTCGCGAGCCGCCCCTACGCGTCGAAATCGTAGTGGAAGGTAATCGGATACCGGTCGAGATGGCCGGCGGAGAAACGAACTTCTCCGCGCAATCCTTGCAGCTCCCCGGTGCCCGAGCCAGCGACGACCTGTGCGGTCGAGGTCGCGACGCCGTTCTCGAACACGCCGCTGCCCTGCAGAACGAAGCTGCCAGATCGCCCTTGGAGCCGCCCCTCGAAGCGCTCGAGGCCGACGAAGCTCGCCCAGGTGGCGTCGCGGTACCACATCAGGCTTTCGGTCGTGCTCTCGCCTTCGAGATCGCCGCTGTAGTGGTAGACCATGCGGGCGTGGGTGAGCTTGCGCCCCTGTTCGCCCTCGTGCACGGGACGCTCGTCCCAGCTCTTCACGACGAAGGTCGACGAAATCAAAGTCGGCATGGCCAACAGATTCTCGTATTCCACACCGCCGGTATTGTAAAAACACGTCGTCGATGACTCTGACTCCAGCCGCGCCCGCTCGCGGCATGCTCCACGTCGATCCCGCGCATCCCAAATTCCAGCACTGGCGCTATCTGCCTGGATCGGACCTCGCGCCGTTCGTCGAGCATTTCTGGATCGTCGAGTGGGATCTTCCGGCGGGGACATCACACGTCCAGTCGACGCTTCCCCATCCCTCGATTCATCTGGTCTTCGAAGCCGGGCGCGCGAGGATCGTCGGCGTCTGCCGGGGACGCTTCACGCGGCGCCTCGAGGGGCGGAGTGGCGTCTTCGGCGTCAAGTTCCGTCCGGGCGGCTTCGCTCCGTTCTTCCATGGATCGGTCGCCACCCTGACCGACCAGACCTTCGACGCGCGCGAGGTCCTCGGCAGTGACGTCGATCCAACGGTCGCGGATCTCTTCGCCGCCACCACCCACGAGGAGAAAGCCGCGATCGCCAGCGCATATCTTCGCGGTCGTCAGCCCGTGCCGCATCCCGACGCGACCCTCGCCGGCGACATCGTGGCGCGCATCCGGTCGGACCGGGCGATCACGAGCGTGGCACACCTGACCTCGGTCGTCGGGTCGAGCGTCCGACAGGTGCAACGCCTGTTCAGCCGGTATGTGGGCGTCAGCCCGAAATGGGTCATCGAACGATCACGAATTCACGAGGCGATCGAGCGCGCCGCCGGAGGCGAGCGCGTGGACTGGGCGAAGCTGGCGGTCGAGCTCGGCTATTTCGATCAGCCGCACTTCATCCGGGCCTTCAAGAAACTGGTAGGTCAATCGCCCGCGGAGTATCGGGGACAGGCAACGAAAGTCGCCGCGCGACCTTCGTAGGGTCCCACGCGAGTCGATTTTCGACGCCTGTCCCCGGCTCGTAACTCGATGTATCTACAGGTCCAATCGGACCTATCTCCGGGGACAATCGAAGACATTTTTTGGGCGAAAACGGGTGTATATTCCCTTCCGGTGAGGTGGATCGTCCCTCTGCACTGGGGAGGTTCGCGAACATCGTAGGGGCGCACTCGCCCCTCCGTGGGAGCCGTAGCATGAGGCGTGCGAAGTCGGCGTTCGTGAGCGCCGGAATTGTGTGGCTAGGTTTGACCGCGGGCAGCGCTGCGCAGCGGGCCACGACAGCACCGTCGACCAAGCCCGTCGCCTCTCATCCCGTCACGACATCTTCTGCTTCCCCTGCGTCCGATCCCGCCGCGCACACGGCCACCGTCAAGAAGTACTGCGCCACGTGCCATAGCGATCGGGGGAAAGCCGGCGGTCTCTCGCTGGCCGCGTTCGACGTGTCCCATGCCGAGCAGAGCGCCGAGGTGGCCGAGCGGATGATTCGCAAGCTCCGCGCCGGCATGATGCCACCGCCGGGCGCCGCGCGGCCCGACGCCGACACCTTGGCAGGGCTGGCGACGACGCTCGAAACGAGGGTGGATGCGTTCGCGAGCGCGCACCCGAATCCCGGCGGCCGTCCGTTTCAACGACTGAACCGTCCGGAGTACGGCCGCGCGATTCGCGACCTGCTGGCGGTGGACGTCAACGCTGGCGATTGGCTGCCGCTGGATCAGAAGAGCGCGAACTTCGACAACATCGCTGATTCGCAGGCGCTGTCGCCGCTCCTGCTGGAGGCGTACCTCAACGCCGCGGCCGCGATCAGCCGCATGGCGGTTGGCGATCGCAACGCCCCGACCGTCGATCACACCTACGCCAGCTCCACCTACGTCTCGCAGCATCCCTGGGATCACGTCGACGGCGCGCCCTTCGGCACCCGCGGCGGGATCGTCGTCGATCACGTCTTCCCGGCGGATGCCGAGTACGTGTTCAACATGCTGATCACCTCGGGCGACAACGCGCGCTTCGAGGACATCGACGTGTCGATCGACGGGGAGCGCGTGGCGCTCGTCGAGTACGAGAACGGCCCGGCGGCCGCCGCGGATGGCAGCGGCGGGACCACCATGCGGACGGAGCCGATCCTGGTGCGCGCCGGCCAGCATCGCATCGCCGCGGCGTTCATCCGCAAGCTCGAAGGTCCGTACGAAGATCTGATTCGCCCGCACGAGTGGTCGTACGCCGGCGGCGGATCGGGCGGCGGCGGCATCACGACATTGCCGCACCTCCGCAATCTGGTCGTCAAGGGGCCGCACAGGGCCACCGGCATTTCGGAGACGCCGAGCCGCGAGAAGATCTTCACGTGCCGGCCGACCGTCGCGAGCGAGGAACGGAGCTGCGCGCGCACCATCATCTCGCGCCTCGGCAGCGAGGCGTATCGCCGCTCGCTGAGCGAGGCGGAGATCGATCGGGTGATGCCGTTCTACGAGAAAGGCGCCGCGCGCGGCGGCTTCGAGATGGGCATCCGCGGCGCGATCGAAGCCATTCTCGCCAGCCCGCACTTCATCTTCCGGCTCGAACGCGAGACCGAGAAGGGGCGGCTCAGGCGCGTGGGGCAGGTACCCGCTGGCCCTGATGCACCCGCCATCTATCAACTGACCGATTGGGATCTCGCGTCGCGCTTGTCGTTCTTCGTGTGGGGCACGCCGCCCGACAAGGATCTGCTGGCAGTGGCGGAACGCGGCGAGCTCTCGACCGTCGCCGGACTCGAGAAGCAGACGCGGCGCATGCTGGCGGACCCGCGCGCCGATGCGCTCGGCCGGCGCTTCGCCGCGCAGTGGCTGCGTCTTCAAGACATCGACAAGGTCAAACCCGATCCGAACTTCTTCCCGAATTTCGACGAGAACCTCGCCGCGGCGATGCAGGAAGAGACGGTGCGCTTCTTCAACAGCCTGGTCAGCGAGGACCAAAGCGTGCTGGAGCTCTATCGCGCGCCGTACACGTTCGTCAACGAGCGGCTCGCGCGCCACTACGGCTTCCCCAACATCGCCGGCCCGGAGTTCCGGAAGGTCGCGTATCCCGACGACAAGCGCCGCGGACTGATGGGCCAAGGCAGCGTGCTGGTGTTGACGTCACTCGCCAATCGAACGTCGCCGGTGCTGCGCGGCAAATGGGTGATGGAAGTGCTCCTCGGCACGCCTCCCCCCCCGCCGCCGCCTGACGTTCCGGACCTCGAAGCGACGGCTGGCGCGAAGGATGGCAAGATGCTCACGACCCGTGAGCGCATGGAGCTGCACCGCAAGAACCCGACGTGCAATTCGTGCCATCGCTTCATGGATCCCATCGGCCTGGCGCTCGACAACTTCGACGTGACGGCCAAGTGGCGGGTGCGCGAAAACGGGATGCCGTTGGACACCGCCGGCGATTTCTACGATGGCACCAAGGTGACGACCCTTCCGGAGTTGTCCGACGCGTTGATGAAGCGGCCGGTGCCGCTGGTGAGGACGTTCACCGAGAATCTGCTGGCCTATGCGTTGGGCCGGCGCGTGGAGTACTTCGATCAGCCGACCGTCCGCGCCATCGCCAAGGCGGCCGAGGCGAACGAGTACAAGATGTCGTCGTTCGTGCTGGGTGTGGTCAAGAGCGATGCCTTCCGCCTGAAGGCGAACGACGCGACGAGCACGACCGAAGAGAGCAAGTCCGCAGTCGGGCAACGGTAACGTATGGAGGGCACCACTTTGGTGGTGCCAAGACGCGAGGAGACGAATCGTGCACTTCATCACTGGCAAGCACATGCCCCGCCGCACCTTTCTCCGCGGGGTCGGAGCCACCGTGGCGTTGCCGTTCATGGACGCGATGGTCTCGGCCGGCCCGCGCGTCGGCGCGGCGCCGGCGGATCGCATCCGGTTGGTGTGCATCGAAGAGGTGCACGGCCTGGCGGGCTGCAACGAATGGGGGGCCAGCAAGTTCCTCTTCGCGCCCGACAGCGTCGGCCGCAACTTCACGATGGCCGAAGACAGCGCGCTGACCTCACTCGCGCCGTATCAGGAGCACCTGACGATCATCAGCAACACCGACGTCCGCATGGCCGAGGCGTTCACGCTGCCGGAGATTGGCGGCGACCACTTCCGCTCGAGCGCGGTGTTCCTCACCCAGTCGCATCCCAAGCAGACCCAAGGCTCCGACATCTACGCCGGGACCTCGCTGGATCAGCTCTACGCGCAGCGCTTCGGGCAGGCGACGCCGTTCCCGTCGATGCAGTTCTGCATCGAGAACCTGGATCAGGCCGGCGGCTGCACCTACAACTACTCCTGCGCCTACACGGACTCCATCAGCTGGTCCTCGCCCACCGAGCCCCTGCCGATGATTCGCGACCCTCGCGTCGCCTTCGACATGTTGTTCGGTTCGGGCAGCACGCCCGAGGATCGCCTCGCGCGTCGCGAGAGCCGTCGCAGCATCCTCGACTGGATCGCCGGCGAGGTCGCGTCCGTGCGCAAGGATCTCGGTCCGGTCGATCGCACGCGGTTGGATCGCTACCTGGAGCACGTGCGCGAGGTCGAGCGCCGCATCCAGATGATCGAGGCGCACAACAGCAGCGGCGAAGTGCGTGAGCTGCCCGGCGCCCCCGTCGGCGTGCCGGACTCGTTCACCGAGCACATGAAGCTGATGTTCGATCTGCAAGTGCTCGCGCTCGAGACCGACATGACCCGCGTCATCTCGTTCAAGACCGGCCGCGACTCGCAGAACCGCGTGTTCCCGGAGAGCGGCTCGAATCAGCCGTTCCATCCGGCCTCGCACCACGGCAACCGCGAGGATCGCATCCTCGACTTCAACAAGATCTGCCAGTACCGCGTCGGCCAGCTCCCGTACTTCATCGACAAGCTGAAGGCGTCGATGGAAGGCGATCAGAGCCTGCTCGAGAAGACGATGGTCATGTGGGGATCGCCGATGGCGGATCCGAACATCCACAACCATCGCCGCTGCCCGTTGCTCCTGCTCGGCCACGCCAACGGCGCGCTGAAGGGCAATCTCCACCTGAAGGCCGAGGACGGCACGCCGATGGCCAACGTCATGCTGACGCTCCTGCACGAGCTCGGCCTGGACGACATGAAGACGTTCGGCGACAGCACCGGCACGTTCTCGCTGTCGGCGCCTTCGACGACGACGGCAGCGTGATGAAGGTCCGGCTAAAGCCGGACCCCACGCATGTCAAGAATAAGGTCCGGCTAAGGCCGGACCCACGCACGTCAAGAATGACCGTCCGGCTGGCGCCGGGCGCCACGCACGTCGAGATGGGCATGCCCGACCAGCTCAGACGTGGGGTCCGGCTTTAGCCGGACCAATCCGGCGAAGCCGGATTCCTCGGAGGACACATGCGGAATCGGTTGGCAGTCAATCTGATCGGCGTGCTGTGCATGACGGCGCTCCTCGGCGCCGCGGCGCCGCCGGGCGGCGCGCCTGTCGCCGATGCGGCGATGCGCGGCGATCGCGAGGCGATGCGCACGCTGCTGCAGCAAGGCGCGGACGCCAACGCGGCGCAAGGCGACGGGATGACCGCGCTCCACTGGGCGGCGCGCCGCGGCGACGCGCCGATGATGGAGATGCTGGTGTATGCCGGCGCGAACGTCGCCGCGGTGACGCGGATCGGGCAGTACACACCGCTCCATTTGGCCGCCGAAGCCGGTTCCACCGCAGCCGTCGACGCGCTGCTCAAGGGCGGCGCCGACACCAAGGCCAAGACCACGAACACGGGCGTGACGCCGTTGCACCTGGCGGCCGCGTCGGGGAACGCGCAAGTGGTCGCGCGGTTGCTCGACAAGGGCGCGAACGTGAACGCGCGCGAATCCGAATGGGAACAGACGCCGCTGATGTTCGCGGCAGCCGAGAACCGCCCGGATGCCATCCGCATGCTGTTGGCACGCGGTGCCGATCCGAACCTCACGACCAAGACCATCGACGTCACGCAGACAGCGGCGCTCGATCGCGCCGCGCTCCAGCGCCAGCAGAAGGTGCTCGAGGGTTTCACCGGCAAGGACAAGGATCGCAAGGACCCCACACCGAGCCAGGTGCAGGCCGCGATTCAGGCGAGCCGTGACCTGTTTGCATCGGGCAAGGTTCCGCCTCCCGACAAGGACGAGTCGGAGCGGCCCGGCCGCAACTTCAATCCCGAAGAGATCAACCCACCCGTCACCACCAAGGGGGGCCTGACCGCGCTGCTCCACGCCGCGCGCCAGGGCTACATCGACGCCGCGACGGCGCTGGTCGACGGCGACGCCGACGTCAACCAGGTCGGCGCGGGCGACGGGACGAGCCCGCTGCTGATGGCGGTGATCAACGGCCAGTTCGACCTCGCGATGCTCCTGATCGATCGCGGCGCCGATCCCAACCTCGCCGCCAAGGGCAACGGCGCGACGCCGCTCTGGGCCGCTGTCAACGCCCAGTGGCAACCGCGCACGCGCTTTCCACAGCCGCAAGAAATGGAGCTGCAGCACGCGACCTACCTGGACGTCATGAAGTCGCTGCTCGAGCACGGCGCCAATCCCGACGCGCGGCTGATCTCGCACCCCTGGTACATGGTCTACAGCGGCTGCGGCAACCGGAACTGCGGTCTCGCCGATACCGCCGGCTCAACCGCCTTCTGGCGCGCGGCGTACTCGACCGACGTGGACGCGATGCGACTGCTGATGGCACACGGCGCCGATCCGAACATTCCCACCGTCGCGCCTCGTCAAGCGATTCGCCGCGGCCCGCAGGGGGCTGCCGCCGGACCAGCGGAACCTGGTGCGCAAGGTGCGCAGGCTGCCCAAGGTGCTCAAGGTGCTCAGGCTGCGGCGGCGAGGGGTGGTGCGCCAGCTCCAGCGCCCGGCGCCGGCGGCGCGATCATGCCGACGCCGGATGCGACGCAGGCTCGCTTT
>DAINCF010000288.1:0-8907 GCA_036732565.1 Vicinamibacterales bacterium | reverse complement strand
GTTCATGTTCGGCGTGTCGATGAACGGATGGCCGGCAATCCGCATATCGTCCCATCGCATGTCATCGACGAGCACCATAATGATGTTCGGTCGGCGCGCGTGGGCGGCCGGTGGCCCAGCGTTTTCGGTCGGGCCTGGCGCCGTACACGTGGTTGCGAGGAGCGCGGCCGCGAAAACGAATGGGTACGAAGCCTTCACTCGATGCCTCCACTCCGTCAGCACGACAGCCATGCCCACACGATGCCGAACCTGCGCGCCAATTCGACGTGATCTCGGTCGCTCGGGAGACCGGTGCTGAAGCAGCCGATCACACCGTGTCGACCGCGTTCAGACCAGCGTGCAGCAGCGAAGTCAAGCTTCTCGAAGCCGATCAAGGAACCCGAACGGTCCTTCATGAATACCACCTCTTCGCCGGAGGCGGGTTACTGAAACCTGGCGGCCTGCTCGGCCAGCAGTCGGCCAATCAAGGGAAGCTGTGCTATCGGATGCAAATCGCCCGATGTGAAACCACTCACATCGACAAGTGCGACACGCGGCAGGTTGGCAGCGACGGCATGTTGAGCTGCCCGGATCGTCTGCCAGTCCGGCGGCTCGTCGCACCTGGCGGCCGATCCCACTTCGGACGTCTCCCCGCAATAGCGTTGCAGACCCACCATCACGATCGGCATTCCGGGAGCGCGGAAGTCCGATCGCAGCAACTGGAAGAATCCTTCCAGACGCGTTGCGTAGGTTGCGATGACGGCCGGATCCTGAACGATCGCCTCGGTCTCGCCCTGCCACCAGATGACGCCGACAATCGGGCCGCGCGCGGCGCGTACGCGTGCCAGCTGATTCTCGTAACAGTCTCCTCCCCGTTCCCAACACGCTAAGTCAGTGCCGCCGACGGCCGCCGCAATAATGCGCACGCGACGCCGCTGCAGCCTCGAAAGTGTCGCGGCGAACTCCCCCGCGACCTCGGAGAACTTTCCGGCACGCTTCAGGGGCGTCCACACCGGGATGTTGAATTGCGGGTCGTGACCGAATTGCTGCACCTCGACAGGGTCGGCGCCCCGCGGCACGCGGTCGGCAAGGACTTCCATGTTGGATTGGCCAATCGCCAACCAGATCTCCGCCTCACGCGGGGACGGGTCTAGCCGGTGAGCCGTCGGCGGACTCGAGGCGCAGGCAACCAGCAGCAAGGGCACCAGCCACGCAACCCAGGGGGCCATTTGGCGATGATTCTAGCAACGCGTCGCGCACTCGACGAGCGCCGACCTGTCCAGATCATTCGTGATTGTGCGGAAGAGGTGGACGCGACGAATGCGCGGACCGCGAGCGACAACCTTGGCGTGCTGGAACACACATCCCTACTGTTCGCGAAGAGCCTTCAATGGATCTGCCATTCCCGCGCGTAGCGCGGGCACAAACGCTGCGGCTACGCCGACGCCGAACAATGCCGCCCCTGCGGTGGCGAACGCGATGGGATCCAGCGCGCTGACGTCGAAGAGGAACGATGACAGTAGACGCGTGAGCATCGCCGCGCCCACTATGCCCGCGGCAATCCCCGCTGACACCAGCAACGCACCGTGCCCGAGAACTTGAGTGATTACGCGCGAGCCGGGAAGCCCAATGGCGATGCGAATCGCCCAGTCACGCCTTCGGCGAGATGCAAAGTGAGTCATCACCCCGTAGACGCCCACTGCACCCAGGATGAGGGCCAGCCCAGTCAGGAGTGAGAGCAACAACACGATCTGGCGCGCTGGGCCGACTGCCGTGTCGAGCACGCGGCGCATCGTCGTCGTCTGCTGCACCGCGGCGGCGGGAGCCACGCGTGCGACTGTGCGCCGCACCGGTTCGAGGAGCGACGTCTCGGCGGCACCGGGAGCGGTGCGGAGGACGATTGACTGTGCGTCGTCGATCCAGGGCATCTGCGCCAACGCGACATACCGTACCGGCTCGGCCGCGTCGGTTAGACGGTTTTCAGCGGCGTCCGTCACGACCCCGACGATGCGCGCATGTCCCTGGCCACCGTCGACGCCGATCGACCTGCCGATGGGATCGACTCCTGGGAAGTACCTCTGGGCAAATGTCTCGTTGATGACCACGATACGGTCGGATCCGGTCCGGTCGTCGCTCCTGATCGCGCGGCCTCGGCGAAGGACGAAGCCAAGGCTCTCGAGATAACCAGGCGTCACGATTCGATATTCAGTGGCCGCGTCCTCGATTTCCGGGCGTTCGTCGATACGCAGGCCCGCCCTATACCCGCCGCCGCGTAGCGGCAACTTCTGCCCCGCGCCGACGGACGTCACGCCGGGAAGCTCACGCAGCGCCCACTCGATCTCGTCGAGCGTCTTCGCTCGGCTCGCACGATCAAACGTGCCGTCGAACATCACGTCGACGACCGCGACGCCATCCAGCCGCACGCCAGGTTGGACCGCGTACATGTTGGCGACACTGCGAGTGAGCACCGCCGCACCTGAGGCGATCATCACAGCGAGCGCTACCTGGGTGACGACCAATCCGCTTTCCAAACCCCCGCCCCGTCCCTCGATTCCGCCCATCCGGGCTGCGCTCAAGACGCTGCGCAAGTCTCCTCGATACAGCGACACGATGGGCACGAGGCTGACGAGCGACGCCGCGATGGTTGCGAGGGCCATTGCCGACGCGAACACGCGCCAATCCGGCGCCGCCGAAGCCCACGCACCGAGCGGGAGCGCGTCCGTGACGACAGAGTAGCCGACCCGCGCCAGGACGGCGCCCAAGGTCCCAGCGACGACCGTCACGATCAGCACCTCGACGATCAGCTGCTGCGCCAGCCGCGGCCGGTTCGCCCCAAGTGCCGAACGAACCGCAAACTCGGCCGATCGCGTGTCGACTTGCCCGAGCACCAGGGCGGCAACGTTGGCGCACCCGATCAGGAGAATCAGCGCGGTGGCGGCAAGCGTTGCGAGCAGCGCCGGTTGCATCGGTCCGAGCACGTCGTCGCGCACCGGCGTGATCCGTCGGTCCCTCGTCTTGTCCCGCCGCGCGGTGTAGTCGAAACGCTCGTCGAGCATCGCGGCCAGTTGCGAGAGTGGCGCCGCCATTGCCCGAACGTCCTGATTGGGCGTCACGCGGCCGATGAGTGTGGAATTCCAACTGCTGGAGTCCGCTCTCAGCGGCTCAGGCGTCCAGATGCGGACCGAGGGATCGGGGAACCAGAACCCGCGCGGCATCACGCCGATCACCGTGCGCGGACGGCCATCGAGCATCACGTGTCTGCCGATGATGGACGGATTGCCCCCCAGTTCCTGCCACAAGCCAAAACTCAGCAGGGCAACACGCTCGGCACCCGGGACGTCGTCGCCCTCATGGAATCCTCGTCCGAATAAGGGGGTGACGCCGAGCACGTCGAGGAGCTCGGACGATGCAGAGACACTCGGCACCAGGCGCGCGGGTCCTCCGCCGGGGCGGAGCATCGCGTCCCGCTGGCGGTAGAGCGCCACCTGCCGGAACCCAGGCGTCCGTCCGCGAACGTGCAGGTACTCTTCGTGCGTCCAGTCGGTCTTCATCCAGAAGACGCCGAGCTCGCGTTCATGCGCGTAGGGCAGCGGGCTCAGCAGCACGCCGTGCGCCACACCGAATACGGCAGATGTACCGCCGATGCCGAGAGCAAGCGTGAGCACCGAGAGCAGGGCATACACAGGACGGCGCCGGAGAATACGAATCGCGTACCAACTGTCCTGCGCCAGTTGCTGTACCCGCTGCCATTCCCAGATAGCGCGCGTATCCTCCTTCACCAAGACGACATTGCCGAACTTCAGCAGGGCCTGACGACGCGCCTCTTCTGGCGTCATTCCGCGATCGAGGTTCTCGCGCGTTTCTCGCTCGATGTGGTCGCGGATGTCGTCGTCGAGGGTGTCCAGTGCCCGTCGGCCGCGCCTCATGACGTCATTTCTCCTGCGCGGCAGGGCGGAGGATCCGCCCGACGGCTGCGGCCAGCGTGTCCCACTTGCTGGTTTCGATCTCGAGTTGCTTCCGGCCCTTCGCGGTCAGTCGATAGAACTTGGCGCGCCGGTTGTTCTCGGAGGTGCCGTCATCGAACGTAATCCAGCCACGCTTGATCAGCCGGTGAAGGGCTGGATACAGGGAGCCCTGCTCCACCAGGAGCACGTCATCCGAGCCACGTTCGATCGCTTTCGCGATCGCATGGCCGTGCGCGGGTCCCCATCGCAGCGTGCGCAGAACCAGAAGGTCCAATGTGCCCTGCAGAAGCTCGACGCGGGCGCGCTCGTTTCTAGTAGACATTCTAGGTGGCGAGGTTATACCGATTCACCTAGAGCGTCAAGGTGAAGCACCTCGATGACGACAGGCACTCTGACGACATCGTGGCGATCACGCACAACGGGAGCAATATCATCAACCCCAGACCCGTGGGTATCGTGCTGTTCGACGAGCCGGCGCTGCAATCTGGCCTGCTGCTGGTGGCCAAGATCCGCAATGAGCAGAAGGAGATCGTGGGCTTCGCCGTGGAATCGGAAGCCGTGGATGCGTCCAGCAACCCGCTGCTGGGCAGGATGCGAATGCACGCGGATTGGACGATCGTGCTCCCGGCCCGCGGCACGATCTATGTCGCGCAGATCGAGGATGCCGGCTCCATCGGTATGGAGATTCTTCCCAAAGTCATGCTGGGCAAGGAGTGGAACGGACGGGCTGACTTTGTTTCAACCGTCGGTCTCGATCCGAGCGGCCGAGGAGTGATCGTTGGCGGAACGCGAGCGTTCGAAGGGATCGCGGGGTCGTTCGTCGAGCTATCACATTTGACGCATATGTCCCGACAACGCGGTGGCGTCGGCACCGTCGAATTGCAATTGGCCTACAAGAACCCGACACGTGCTCGAGAAGCGACGAGAACTGGACCTAGATGACCGCCGTCCGGTGGTAGCCCAGACAACGTCGGTTTTCTCTCCTCGAACGGCACATCGCCCTCGTTCGCGCTACGGGAGACAACCTGACAGGCACGCCGTGCACATGGTGCAGTACCGGTTGAATGTGACCGGCGTTGACTATCACCTTCGGGGCGGTCGAGCGGGAGCGCGGAGTCGGTCGGACACGCCGTCGTCGGTGGTCGCGTCCACCACCGGTCTGTATCCACCAGCCGCGACGCGCCCTCCAGTCGCGCAGCAGCCGTCCGACGGCGCTGCCGCGCGGATGGTGCTGCAGTGTGGTGCTTTCGGTATGGCTCTACGCGACTCCCGAGGTGCTGGACAGGCCATTACCTCCGGCGTAATGGCGGCACTCCCCCGCCTGCGCGATCCTGGTCTCGAACATGCCATGAAAGGAGCCACGTGATGCCATTCATCGAAACGAGAGATCGCACTCGATTGTTCTATACGGAGGGAGGGGCGGGCACGCCGGTTGTGCTCGTGGCCAGCGCCTGGCTCAGTTCGCAAATGTGGGAGTTCCAGATGGCGGATCTGGTTGCTCACGGGCTGCGATGCCTTGCCTACGATCGGCGTGGCCACGGCCGCTCCGACTGGCCCTGGAACGGCTATGACTACGACACCCTGGCCGACGATCTGGCCGCGCTGCTCGAGCAACTGGACCTGCGGAACGTCACGCTGGTGGGGCACTCAATGGGCGGGGGCGAAGTGGTTCGGTACCTGACGCGACACGGTGCGAGCCGGGTGCGGCGAATCGCGCTCGTCTCGGCCACCGCGCCGTTTCCCATGTTGACGGCCGACAATCCCATCGGCATTGATCGGACGCTGATGGAAGCCGACATGGCAGTGCGCACCGCCGACCGGCCCAAGTGGTTTGCCGACAACGCGGCCGGATTCTTCGGGATCGGTCTGCCCGGCGTGGCGGTCTCGCCCGAGCTGACGCAGTTCATGATTCAGCAGTGCCTCGATTGCTCGGCGAGGGCGGCCGCGGCCTTCTTCTTGACCGGATTCACGACCGACCTGCGGGCCGACATGCGGGCGCTCACCCTGCCAACGCTCATCGTGCATGGCGACCACGACCTGCAGGCGCCAATCGACATCTGCGGCCGCCACGCCGCACGGCTCGTGCCTGGCAGCACGCTCGCCGAGTACGCCAACGCGGCTCACGGGCTGTTCGTGACGCACGCCGATCGACTCGCGCGCGACCTCGTCGCGTTTGTCAACGGCTGGCCCGAATCAACGGCCCCATCCCCCAGATAGGCGCATATGGCCGCGTATGCACTCGCTCATCTCCGTCACGTCAATCCTCACCCGGACGTCCTGGAGTACATGGAGAAGATCCAGGGCACGCTCGACCCATTCTCGGGCCGCTTCATCGTGCACGGTGGCGCGGTCGAGGTACGCGAGGGCACATGGCCGGGGAATCTCGTCCTGATTGAGTTCCCGGATATGGCCAAGGCCCGCTCGTGGTACGAGTCGCCGGCGTACCAGCAGATTCTGTCTCTACGGACCCGACACATCGAGGGCGACACCATCCTGGTCGAAGGGATCGAGCCTGGTCATGACTCGGCGACGATGGCCTTCGAGTTGAGGAAGGCCGGTTGGCTGACGAAACCGTAGACAGGACTCCCGAGGCGTGGCCCAAGATTCACAAGGCGGTTTCCGCCCAGGAGAGGTCGCTCACCGCCGACTTGTAGTCCACCAGTCCGATTGGCAAGTGTCTGCTTGTCCGGCTACCGCACAAACGAGCGAATTTGCACCGTGAAATTGGAGGCGCCGCCCGGATTTGAACCGGGGATGGAGGTTTTGCAGGGCCATCCCCCTCGTGCGATCGGTGAGTGGCCCGATGCCGACAGAAATCACAACGGCTCAATTGGATACATGAATCGCAATGCGCGCTCATCGTGTCTGGCGTTGGCTCAAATTGGCCGCCCTTGGATCGTCGCGGGCACAGTTTGGGCACAGCTCATTGATGCAGCCGAGCGGAATACTCAGTCGTGCGATACTGGCCCGTGATGCGCTGGCTCCTGATCGTGCTGACGGTAGCGCTCACGTCGGTGGAAGGTGCGCTAGGCCAAACTGATCAGCCGATTGCTGATCTTCTCAAGACTCATCAGTACGATCTCGCTGCCGAGGGCAAGGCGCTGCTCGAAAAGGAGGCACGAGCGGCCTCATTCTTCCTGATTGGTGGACTCCACGGTGACAAAGAGACGCCAGCATTGGTGGACTCCTTGTGGCCGACCGTTGGTTATCAATACCTTGCTGCGGAAATGAGTCCGTGGGCTGCGAGTCGGCTGAAGGTCCCCCACATGCGCGGGAGCGACATCGAGGAGCCGCAACCACATTCGCTCATCCGCGCGCTGGCGGAGGCAAACCCTCAGAACCGGGCGCTGCAGTCGATGGTGGCGTTGATGAAGGACGGCTATAAGCGACCCCTGGCGCCCCAGTTGCTCCAGCTCGCGGCCGATATGGGCGACGTCAAGGACACCTCACCTGGCGGCATTTCGTTACGCGAGCAGATTGTCAGGACCTTGGAAGTCGAACTCGAACGAGCCAATCGTCAGGGCAACGATCGCCTCGCCGCCTCCGTCCGGCGCGAAACCGTGATGAAGGAGTTCTTTCTGGCTCACTATCGCGCTGCAGGCGGTAAGCCCAAAGCGATGACGGTCTTTGGACAGAATCACCTGCACCGCGGGATCGATCGACGCGGGGTGTCGACCCTCGGCAACTTCATTGCCGAGTTGGCGATCGCCGAAGGTGTTCGGTCCTTTCATGTCGTACTCTTCGCGGCCGGCGGCAAGATCAACTTCGGCGGCCTCCAAGATGTCGATCAACGCAAGGACGATCCGACGTTTGGAGTATTCGCCTCGGCCGCGCGCTACCCGGCAACCCTTTACGACCTGCGACCCCTCAGACGTGCCCTTCACCAGATCGCACCAGAAAAACTCTTGGCCAGCGATTCCGGTCTCCTCTATTGGGCCGATGCCTACGACGCGATCGTGTGTTACCGCGAGGTCACTCCGGCCGATCGGTGACGTCGATCACGGGCCCACGAGGGTGACTGTCCCTGCTTCGACCGTTGCAAAAGCGGCCAGAAGCCGCGGCACCAGCGGTCGCAGATCGTCGATGCGGTTGCTTGCGGCGACCAAGACGATGACGGCGATGTCGAACGCAGACAAGTTCTGCTGGTGGGAAAGGTTTCGATCGCTGGTCAGGAAAATGTCGAACTCTACCGCGGCCAATCCGAGCAGCTCGCCGTTCTTCTTGCTGGCCCACCCCATCTCTGGAGCGGTTTTCACGTCATGCCCGACGAGCTCTCGCTTCAGCCGGCGCGGAACGCACTCGTCAAGCAGAACGCGCACGGGCGAGGAGCGCCTCCTTGGCCTGCTCCAGGGCCGCTACGGCCTGTTCCCTGGTGACCGTCGGGAAGTCCTCCAGGAATTCGGATAAGGGCTGCCCTGCCTCGAGGTAATCGAGCAGCGTCGCGAGCGGCACTCGAGTGCCGACGAACACGGGCGTGCCGCCCATGATGTCCGGGTCGCTATGGATGACCGGTTCGTTGCTCATGTTTTCGGTCCAGGACCTTGCAAGGTCAGTTTATCGCACCTCCGCCGCCAGGATGACGCGTGGCGCTCGGACCCGTTCTGAGTTGGCCTTCGGAACTCGCGGACGGTGTTGAACCTCCCATGTCGCACGGCTGCGGTCTCACCTCCTGGTGCCGACCCGAACATGCAGGTCAGCGTCGACAATTCTGCTCAACCGTGTGTCGATGAGGGGGAACACAGACACGGGAGCAGTGTTCCCCCTCTCCGCCGCGCACGACACATGTGTTGCCTCAGGCACACCACGAATAGCCGCACCGGCAACTTGCCGTGACAAGTCGTTGAAGAACAAATAGTTCGAGAGGCCCGTACCGACGATCTAGGGCGGCGCTCTTCGCCGCCTCCGAAACCGCGCGGATGAGAGATGAGGGTGATGCGGGGCGTGAGCGACCCCCTCTGCCACC
>DAINCF010000287.1:0-9008 GCA_036732565.1 Vicinamibacterales bacterium | reverse complement strand
GGTCGGGGCGGACCAGCGCGGGCGGCCTGATGACCCTACGGTGATACAGTAGGTAGATCCAAGGCACGCTCGAGCGCCGACGGCGCAAGTGCAGTTCGAGCGTGCCTGTCTGACATGAAGTTCCGTCACCAGCACGAGATTGCACGGCAGATCCTCTCCCGCGAGGTGGGCTACGTGTGCAAACCGCACGCGAACCGACTTCGCGTCGCTCTTGCATTCCCCAACACCTATTTCGTGGGGATGTCGAACCTCGGGTTTCAGACGGTCTACCGCCTGTTCAACTCGCACCCGGACGTCGTGTGCGAGCGGGTGTTCCTGCCGCCCAAGCAGGAGCTGAGTGCGTTGCTGGCCAGCGGCGCGCGGCTCGTGACCATCGAGTCGCAGACGCCGGTGAACGACGTCGATGTCCTGGCCTTCTCGGTCTCGTTCGAGTGGGACTACACGAACGTCTTGACCCTGCTTCGGCTTTCCGGACTGCCGCTTCGGGCCAGCGATCGTGATCACCGACACCCGCTGGTCCTGATCGGCGGCGCCGTGACCTTCGTCAATCCAGAACCGCTCGCCCTCTTCGCGGATCTGATTGGCGCCGGTGAAGGCGAGGTGCTCGTGCCCGCGCTCGTCGAGGGCATCGCGAGCGCGACCTCTCGCGAGGATTTGCTGCGCGGCATGGCCCAACGACGAGGCTGGTACGTGCCGTCGCTCTACGACGTCGAGTACGGCGCCGATGGCACGCTCCGTCAGTACGTGCCGCGGTTCGACGCGCCGGCAACCGTGAAGAAGGCGGCGCTGCCCACAACCGACGCATGTGATCCGCCGGCGACGAGCATCTTCACGCCGGACACCGAATTCGGCTCGCGCTTCCTCGTCGAGGTCGTGCGCGGCTGTGCCAACCTGTGCCGGTTTTGCTGGGCGGGGTACAACTATCTACCCGTGCGCGCCTTCCCCACCGAGCGCATTCTGGAGCTCGCGCGCAACGCGCGCACACACGCGACCCGCACGGGCCTGGTGTCGATTGCGCTGTGTGATCATCCGGACATCGAGTACCTCCTGGGCAGCCTGAAGGACATGGGTTACTCCATCAGCCCGGCCTCGCTGCGGCTCGACGATCTGACACCGACCATCGTGTCGCTGTTGAAGGAGAGTGGCGAGCGAACCCTGACCATCGCGCCGGAGACGGGGTCGGATCGGTTGCGACGCGTCATCAACAAGACCGTCACCAACGAGGAAATTCGCGATCGGGCCGAGCTGATCTTCGCGACCGGCATCGAGAGCTTGAAGCTCTACTTCATGATCGGCCTCCCGACCGAAACCGACGAAGACCTCGTCGCGATTCGCGATCTCACCATCGAGCTGCGCGACATCATGCTGACCCACGCGCGGCCGCGGGGCCGCATCGGCCGGATCGTAGCCAGCGTCAACCCGCTGGTGCCAAAGCCCGGCACCGCCTATCAGTGGCTGCCGATGGAGCGGTCGGAGGTGATTCAGCGCAAGATGGCGCGGCTCCGTACGCTCGTCTCCGGCATCGACAACGCCTACTTCAACATCAAGAGCGAGCGCCACTCGTACTACCAGGCGCTGCTGTCCCTCGGCGACCGCCGGGTGGCCCCCGCCATCGAAGTCGCCGAGCGTAACGGCGGCAACTGGCGGCAGGCCGTGGCCGATGCCGATGTGGATGGCGACTTCTACATCTATCGCGACCGCTCCAACGACGCGTTGCTGCCATGGGACATCATCGACGGCGGCATGAAGCACCGCTTTTTCCGATCCGAGCTGGAGAAGAGCCTCCGCGCGGAGTGGACCCTGCCACCCAAGCGCGCCAAGGAAAACGAGCGCCTGCTGCCGCTGTTGGTGCGCTGACGCTGCACGCAGGCGGCAAAGCATCAACGGCGCGCGACGACAACAGTCGACGCCGCTCACGCAGTCACCGAGCGACAGCCATCTGCGCCTCGTACTCTTCGTACGCCTCCAGGATGGTTTGCCGCAGACGGTCCTGCGCCGCCAGCTCGCCAAGCGGCCGCAGCAGCGAGAAGCTGCGTCGCTCGCCGTTGGTGGTGTAGCTGCGAGCCGGGAACGAGACGGTGCGGCCGTTGCCGTTCCGGCGATTCCAAATGCCGAAGCCCAAGAGCTTGAGCCCCTCCAGCCCGCCCTCGGTGAAGTGCAGTTCGGCGTCGGCAAGCTTGTCCGGTGGACTGTTCTTTTCGCTCACTGTGATTCTGACAACCATGCGTGTATCTCCTGTCGCGTCGATCGTGGTGTGCGGCACGGCGGCCTCACAGGCTCGCGCTTCAAGAGCGATGCCACGGCGAAACCGCGTCGATACGCGCGACTCATGGCGTGAGGGCGCAATGATGTCTCCGCTGGTTGCGTCGTCGCGCACGGCTCCGCTATGACGCTGCCGACACCGACGGCTGCATTCGACTGGACGACCGAGACTTGGGGCGCGGCTTTGCGTTGCCGGGCGCTCGAGGCGATCGCGCAACACGTGTTTACGACGCGGCAACTGCCCTTGCGAGGTGGACCCGAGACGCAGCCCCATGAATGGACGGCCGCAGCGGCCTCAGTGGGCGTGACGCTCGATCGCGTAATGCGGGTCAAACAGATCCACGGCCGGGCGGTCCGCGTGCTGCGCGATGATGGCGGTGGCACTGGGATGCATCACGACCGGCCGGAGGGCGACGCCATCGTCAGCAACGTGCCAGGGCTGGCGCTCACCGTGCTCGTGGCCGACTGCGTGCCCGTGCTCCTGGTCGATCCGCAGCGAGGCGCAGCGGCGGCCGTGCACGCCGGGTGGCGCGGGACGTCGGTCGGCGTCGTGGGGGCGGCGGTGTCGGCGATGGCTGAGGAGTTCGGTGGCCGACCTGATTCCCTGATCGCGGCGATCGGACCCAGCATCCGGCCTTGCTGCTATGAGGTGGGAGAGGAGCTCGTCGAGGCGTTTCGCGCCGCGGGGCATGCCGAAAGCGACATCGCTCGCTGGTTCACGCGCGTGCCGACCGGCGACGACACGACGTCTTTACGGCTCGACGTTGCCCGGGCGAATCACGATCAGCTGATCGCGGCCGGCATCGACGAGGCCCGCATCTTCGACTGCGGCCTCTGCACCAAGACGTTCCACGAGACGTTCGATTCGTACCGCGCGGACGGCGCTGCTGCGGGACGCATGGCGGCGATGGTCGTCGTGCCTCGCGCCTTCGGCGCTCGGTAGGCGCGTTCGGCTTCGCCTCCCGCGTAGGCCGCACTTGGTTCGATAGGCCTACGGTCGGTTCTCATCCATTCCCAGGTTCGACAGACGATCGGCTTCCTTGTTCTGTTCACGCGGGATGTGCTCGAACTTCACCGTGCCGATGCGCGATGCCAGGCGCACGGCCTCGGTGTACAACGGAAGTAGTCCGGCGTTCTTGACCCGGTAGTTGCCCTCCATCTGCTCGACGAGCAGCTGCGAGTCTGCCTTGATGTGGACGCCGGTCTGGCCGTGCTCCACCGCCCACCGGAGCGCGGCGAGCAGGCCGTTGTACTCGGCCACGTTGTTGGTAGCGATGCCAAGCGCCCCGTGCAGGCTCGCCAGCGGCGTGCCGTCGGCGTTGACGATGAACACACCGTAGCCGGCGGGGCCCGGGTTGCCTCTCGCGCCGCCGTCGATGAACGCCGTGATCACGAGCGAGGCTCCGCCTCGCACCCGCGACCAAGACGGCGCATGCGACTCCGGTCCTTCAAGACGTCTGGGTCGACGCGGGAGAGGAGGGTTCCATGCCGCTGGTCGACTCCACCTTCGGCGTCACGTAATACAGGATGCGCTGGCAGTAATCGCACTGCACGATGTCTTCGTTTCTCCGGATCTGGTCATAGATCATCGGTCGCAAGCGGACCCGACACATCGTGCAGATTCCGCCGGTCATTTGAGACACCGCGACGCCCTGCCTCGCCTTGAGGAGTCGCTCGAATATGGCGACGATGTTCCGATCCATCGAGGCGACGAGCGTGGCGCGCTCGACGTTGGCGTCTTTGATCGTCTTCTCGGCGGCGGCCGCATCCTCTTCGATCGCCGCTCGCTCCGCGCGGATCCTGGCTTCGTCGGTCTTGAGCTGGGTCTGCGCGGCTTTGAGCGCGGCGGCGATCTCGTCGGCAGCCATCATGTTGACCAGAATCTGCTCTTCCACCCTGCCGAGCTCCGCCGTCGTTGCCGCCATCTGCTGCTGCATCGCGTGATACTCGTGGTTGGTCTTCACCTCCATCAGCTGCTCTTTGTACTTGCTGAGCCGCTGCTGGACGGCAATCTGATCCTTCTCCAAGGTGCGGCGGGCCGACTGATTGTCGCTCGCCGCCTGTGTGGCCGCGGCGACGGCGTCCTTCGTGGCGTTCAGCTTCGCGTCGAGCTCGGCGATGCGGCCCGGCGCGGTGGCGATCCGCTGCTGCGCGTCAATCGCGCGGGTTTCGATGTCTTGCAGGTGTATCAGGCGTTCGAGCTCAGGGGACATGGCAAGGGCACCTAACAAAAAAGGCGGCGCGATATCTCGCGCCGCCCTTGGGCATGGCTCGTCTGGCGTGCGCGCCTGACGCGCGCACGACTCCGGCGATTCGCATCTAGTGGAGCGTATCGACGAACATGTAAGTCGCCAGCACCGTTGCCCGGCCCAGTTTTCGGGCCCGTTCCTACGGAACGGGCTCCATGGAAGTCAAACGTACATCCCACTAGATCCGTGAATCCTGTCATCCCAATCATCGGTCCGCTTTCGAAGTGAATGGGCCCACCTGGATTCGAACCAGGGACCAACCGATTATGAGCCGGCCGCTCTAACCGCTGAGCTATGGGCCCCCGGCAGCTTTCAGGCTCGTGTAGGGGCGGTTCGCGAACCGCCCCTACGATCGTCCCTCGAGGAACGCCCGCAGTTTACGGCTTCGCGACGGGTGACGCAGCTTGCGCAGCGCCTTGGCTTCGATCTGCCGGATCCGCTCGCGGGTGACGGCGAAGTTCTGCCCCACCTCTTCGAGCGTGTGCTCGCTACCGTCGCCGACGCCGAAGCGCATCTTGATGACGCGCTCTTCACGCGGCGTCAACGTCTTCAACACCGACTCGGTCTGCTCCTTCAGGTCGAGGTTGATCACCGCTTCCGACGGCGACACCGCCGAACGGTCCTCGATGAAATCTCCGAGGTGCGAATCCTCTTCCTCGCCGATCGGCGTCTCGAGCGAGATTGGCTCCTGTGCGATCTTCAAGACCTTGCGGACCTTGGACACCGGGATGTCCATGCGCCGCGCGATCTCCTCGGACGTGGGCTCGCGCCCCAGCTCCTGCACCAGCGCGCGCGACGTGCGGATCAGCTTGTTGATGGTCTCGATCATGTGGACCGGGATGCGGATGGTCCGCGCCTGGTCTGCAATCGCGCGCGTGATGGCCTGCCGAATCCACCACGTGGCGTAAGTCGAGAACTTGTAGCCGCGCCGGTACTCGAACTTGTCGACCGCCTTCATCAGGCCGATGTTGCCTTCCTGAATGAGATCCAGGAACTGCAGGCCGCGGTTCGTGTACTTCTTCGCGATCGAGACCACCAGGCGGAGGTTGGCTTCGACCAGCTCCTTCTTCGCTTGCTCGGCCTTGGCCTCGCCGGTGTAGATGGTCTCCAGCGTGTGGCGGAGCGGCTCGATCTCTTCCTCGAGATTCTCCGTCATCCGCTTGATCTCGGCGCGCAGGTCCTTCTGCCGCTTGAGGAAGTGTCGGCGCTCCTCCTCCTTCAGCTTCGGGCGCCGATTCTTGGCGTTGAGCGTCTTGTTGACGCTGTCCAGCTCGCGCTGCACCTTGTGCACGGCCTCGACGACTTCCTTGACTTCGTCGATCAACCGGCGCTTGACCAGCTCGGTGAACTCGATCTTGCGAATCAGCTTGGAGAGGTCGACCTGCGCCCGCATCACCTTCCAGTGAGCCCGGCGGTACTTGCGCTTGTCTTTCTTCGGGATGACCTCGAGCTTCTCGGCCAGCTTCTCGACGATCAGCCGAGCCTTGCGGATGCCCTCGATCTGACGCTGGAACTGCTGCGCGCGCTCCTCGATGCGGTCGTCCGTGATCTCCTCGTCGTTGAACACCACGAGCTCGCGGATGGTCCGCTCGCCGGCCTTCAGCTGATCGCCCATGCGGATGACCGCCTTGGTGATCGCGGGCATGCGGGAGATCGACTTGATGACGCTGAGCTTGCCCTGCTCGATGCGCTTGGCGATGGCGACTTCGCCCTCGCGGGTGAGCAGCGGCACCGTGCCCATCTCGCGCAAGTACATCCGGACGGGATCGTTGGTCTTGTCGAGGGCGCCCGGCGTGAGGTCGAGCTCCATCTCCTCGCCGCTCTCGCGGTCGGGTCCTTCGCGCTCGCGATACGACTTTTCCGAGTCGACGAGATCGATGCCGGCGTTGCCGAACGCCGTGAAGAGCTCTTCGAGATCGTCGGGCGACGCCGTCAGATCGGCCGGCAGGAGATCGTTTACCTCGTCGTACAGCAGGTAACCCTTCTCTTTGCCGACAATGATCAGCTGGCGAACTTCATCGAACTTGTCCTCGATAGACAAGGTCGCTACCTCCTACCGGGTAATGACCGGAACAAGAAATGCGGGTATAACCCATCGGCTGAGACGGCTCCTGGGCAAGCTTTCCATTATACCCTGTCACGACGTCCCTGTCCCGCGGCGCGCGGCTTCCAATTGACTTCGCAACGTATTTTTTCGGCGCAACAGCGCGTCGAGTCGAGTCCCGTCAATGGCGCGCGGCTGTCCCAATTCGACCTGGATGGCGCTCAGCTCGCGTTCGATGCGCGCGAAGCGAAGCGCGAACACGCACGCCTGGGCGTCGAGGACCGGCGATTCGGGCTCGGCAGCGATGGCCGCCACCATGCGGGCTTCCCACTCGTTTAGACGCTCCAGGAGCACGTTTGGCACCTCCTCGGCCGGTCGATTCAGCACTTCCAACGCCGTCTTGAGCACGTTCTCGCTGCTAAGTCCTTGTAAATCCTCCGGTTGCAGCGAACGGAGGCAGGCGATCGCGGTCGCCGGATGGTGAACCAGCGCCCAGATCAGCCCCTTCTCCGCCGGCAGCGTCCTGGCCGCGAGGCTGGGAACGCGGTCGGCCGGCAGCTCGGTCTTGCGAGCCGCCGCCGCTCTTCTGATCTCCGATCGAACGACCTCTTCGGTGACACGTGCCTTGTGCGCCAGCCGGTCGGCAAACTGATCGCGCGCCGCTGGATCCGGAATCCGCGCCGCGACCGCCAGCATCTGTTGGAGAAACTGCCTGCGGCTGTCGTCGCGCGTCAGATCGTGCCCCGCCGCCGTGCGGTCCAACAGAAAATCGAGGTAGGGCCGCGATTGGCGCAGCTGGCCGACGAACGCCTCCCGCCCGCGCTTCTGAAGAAAGGTATCGGGGTCCTCGCCGGCGGGCAGCAGGGCCACGTTGACGTCGAAGCCCGCCGCCACGAGCAGTTCCGAGCTGCGACCGGCTGCGCTTTGCCCCGCGGTATCCGGGTCGAAGCAGAGCACGACCCTGGCGACGAACCGCCTGAGCAGTCGGGCTTGTTCCGACGTGAGCGCCGTGCCGCACGTCGCGACCACCGGCAACCCGCCCGCTTGAAACACCTGCGCGAAGTCGAAGTACCCCTCGACGATGACCGCGAACTCGGAGTGCTGCAGCGCTTTCTTCGTGAGGTTGAGGCCGTACAGCGTTCGGCTCTTCGTGTAGATCGGCGTCTCCGGCGAGTTGAGGTACTTCGGAACCTGGTCTTTCTCGAGCGCCCGGCCACCGAACGCCACGATCGATCCCGCGTCTCGGGAAATCGGCACCATCAGCCGGTTCCGAAACCGATCCACCTCACTGCCATCCTCGCGCCTGACGACGAGCCCGCTCTTCAAAAGGATCGCCGCCGGCAATCCTCGTTCGACGAGCCGTCGCCGCAGCGCGTCGCGCCCTTGCGGGGCCAGGCCGAGGCCGAGCTGGCCGATGGTGTCGGCCGTCAGCCCGCGCTCGCGCAGCAAGTACTCGCGGATGCGGCCCGACTCCGGGCGATTGAGTTGCTCCTGGAAGAATGCCGCCGCGATCTCGTGGGCCTTGAGCAGCGCCTCCCGCTCGGCGGCGCTCTCGCGACCGTGCTCCGACGCTTCGAGCTCCGGTAGTGCGATGCCGAAGCGCTGCGCCAGGTGTCGAACCGCCTCGGTGAACCCGACCTTCTCTTGCAGTTCGACGAACTTGAAGACGTCGCCACCGGCCTGGCAGCTGAAGCAGTGGAACAGGCCTCGATCGCGATTGACCGTGAACGAGGGCGTCTTCTCGGCGTGAAAGGGGCACAGACCCTTGTAACTGACTCCCGCTTTGCGCAGCGACACGTGGTCCGAGATCACGGTCACGATGTCCGCGACCGCCCGGACTTCATCAATAAAGGCTTGCGGATAAAGCGGCATGGTCGCCCGGCCGCAGGCCGCAAGCCACAAGCCGTCCTGAGGCTTGCGACTTAGGGCTCGAGACGGGGTTCACTCCTTGAGCTCTACGATTGTCGCACCGCCACCCCCCTGTTCGGGTGGCGCCGTGTGGAATCGCGTGACCAGCGGATGATCCTTCAGAAACGCGTGCAGGCCGCGTCTGAGCTGACCGGTGCCGTGGCCGTGAACGATCCGGACTTCGCTGAGGTCGGTCACGAGGGTGTCGTCGAGAAATCGAGACACGCGATCGACGGCTTCGTCCACGGTGCAACCGACGACGTTCAACTCGGACAGCAGGCCCTCGCGTGGTTTGAGATCGACCGACACGCGCACGGTTGCGGTCTTGCCGGCCCCGCCCGGCGCGATGACCCGGAGGTCCTTGAGCGGCGCGCGCATGCGCTTCCCGCGCACGTCGACGTCGGCCTGAGCGCCGTGGACCCCTACGATGGTCCCTTCCAGGCCGAAGCCGGGGACGACCACTCGCGCGCCGACTGCCGGTGGGCGGCCGCCCGCGGGATCACGGTCCTTGAGGACGACGTTGCGGCCGTCGCTGCGGTACGTGC
>DAINCF010000286.1:0-9019 GCA_036732565.1 Vicinamibacterales bacterium | reverse complement strand
ACCAAATACATCTTCGTCACCGGCGGCGTGGTCTCGTCGCTCGGCAAGGGCCTGGCCGCGGCGTCGATTGGCGCCGTGCTCGAGAGTCACGGCTATACCGTCATGCTCCAGAAGTTCGACCCGTACATCAACGTCGATCCGGGCACCATGAGCCCGTATCAGCACGGCGAAGTGTACGTGACCGACGATGGCGCCGAGACCGACCTCGACTTGGGGCACTACGAGCGCTTCACGAGCACGCACACCACGCGGAACAGCAACTGGACGACGGGCAAGATCTATATGTCGGTCATCCAGAAAGAGCGCCGCGGTGACTATCTCGGTCGCACCGTCCAGGTCATCCCGCACATCACCAACGAGATCAAGGACTGCATTCGCGCCATGGGCCGTGATGTCGACGTGGTGCTGGTGGAGATCGGCGGCACCGTCGGCGACATCGAGAGCCTGCCGTTCCTGGAAGCCATCCGTCAGTTCCGGCAGGACGTCGGCCGCGAGAACACGCTCTACATTCACCTCACGCTGGTGCCGTACATCGCCTCCGCTGGCGAGCTGAAGACGAAGCCGACGCAGCACAGCGTCCGCGATCTCCGCTCGATTGGGATTCAGCCCGACATCCTGCTCTGCCGCACGGACCGTGTGCTGCCGCGTGACATCAAGCAGAAGATCGCGCTCTTCTGCGACGTCAACGAGGAGGCCGTAATCACGGCGCGCGACGTGTCGACGATCTATGAAGTGCCGCTCGCCTTCCAGGAGGAAGGCCTCGACACGGTCCTGATGAAGCTCCTCGGCCTGCCACAGACCGAGGGGCGCATGCAGGACTGGGAGAAGCTGGTCGGACACATCAAGCATCCGGTCGACGAGCTCACCATTCATGTGGTCGGCAAGTACACGGGCTACGAGGACTCGTACAAGTCGCTGAACGAAGCGCTCTACCACGGCGGCTTCGCGCACCAGTTGCGCGTCAACATTCACTGGGTCGAGGCCGAGGCGCTGGAACAGGAAGGTGGAAGCCGGCTCCTGAACGGCGCCCACGCCGTCCTCGTTCCCGGCGGGTTCGGTTCGCGCGGTACACGCGGCATGATGATGGCCGCGGAGTACGCGCGTACGCATGGCATTCCCTACTTCGGCATCTGTTACGGGTTCCAGTGGGCTACCGTCGAGTTCGCGCGCAATGTGTGCGGGCTCGATGGCGCCGACTCGACCGAGGTCGACGAATCCGCTCCGCACAAGGTGATCTACAAGCTCCGTGACCTCCTCGGCGTGGACGAACTGGGCGGCACGATGCGGCTCGGCCGCTATGCGTGCGAGATCGTGCCCGGCTCGCTGGCCCATCGCATCTACGGCACCGAGCTGATTCACGAGCGTCACCGCCACCGCTTCGAGTTCAATTGCCTCTACGAGTTGACGCTGCGCGAGCACGGCATGCGGATCTCAGGGCGATCGCCGGATGGCAAGTTCGTCGAGATCGCGGAGCTGCCGGGACATCCATGGTTCCTTGCCGTGCAGTTCCATCCGGAGTTCCAGTCGCGGCCATTGAAGCCGCATCCGCTGTTCGCGAGCTTCGTCGAGGCCGCGCACCGGCAGAAACTGGCGGCCACCGGACACGAGACCACGAGCGCGGGCTCCATTCGACTGCACTCAGGCCCGTCGGTTGCCTGAGATGCAACAGGTTGCGACCGTCGAAGCCGGCGCCGTTCGTTTTGGCACCGGCCATCCCCTCGCGTTCATCCTCGGCCCCTGTGTCATCGAAAGCGCCAGTCACGCCATGGAGGTGGGTACCGCCCTCGCCGAGATTGGGGGGCGCGTCGGCGTTCCCATCGTTTTCAAGGCGTCGTACGACAAGGCGAATCGTACGTCGATCGCGTCCTTCCGTGGTCCCGGGCTCGTGCACGGGCTGCAAGTGCTGGCCGACGTCAAGGCACGCACGGGTCTGCCCGTCCTGACGGACATCCACGAGGCGTCGCAGGCCGCGCCCGCGGCCGAGGTCGTCGACGTGCTGCAGATTCCGGCTTTTCTCTGCCGTCAGACCGATCTGCTCGTCGCCGCCGCGAAGACGGGGCGCGCCGTGAACGTCAAGAAGGGGCAGTTTCTCGCTCCCCGGGACATGCGCCACGTGGTGACGAAGCTCACGGCGAGCGGTGCACGGGGCGTCCTCGTGACCGAGCGCGGCGCGACGTTCGGCTACAACAACCTCGTTGTCGATCCCCGATCGTTCCCGATGCTACGTGAGCTGGGCATGCCGGTGATCTTCGACGTGACGCACAGCCTGCAACTGCCGGGCGCGGGCGACGGCGTGACGGCCGGGCTCGCGGAGTACATCGAGCCCCTGGCCCGCGCCGGCGTGGCCGCCGGGGTGGATGGCGTGTTCATGGAAGTCCACGAAGAGCCGTCGCGCGCGAAGAGCGATGCAGCCAATGCCCTGCGGCTGGACCGCCTCGAGCCGCTGCTCCGCCAGCTCGTCGAGCTTGATAGGATCGTCAGGGCGTACACGTCTTGAAGGCGGTGATAACGCGTGGCTAAAAAACAGAGCTTCTCGGCCGTCGAGACGTCTGGAGACATCGTTCCCCCATCGCTTGCGCTGGCGCGCAAGGTGCTGCAGACGGAATCGGCGGCCGTGCTCGCGCTCGCCGACCGGCTCGATCACCGCTTTGCCAAGGCCGTGGAGCTGGTCCGCGATTGCCGGGGCCGGGTCATCGTCACCGGCATGGGCAAGTCCGGCATCATCTGCCGGAAGATTGCGGCGACGCTCGCCAGCACCGGCACGTCGGCGTTCTTCCTCCACCCCGCCGAGGCGGTCCACGGCGACTTGGGAGTGATTCGCGCCGAGGACGTCGTGATCGCGCTTTCGTACAGCGGCGAGACCGAGGAGCTGGTGCGTGTCCTCGAGGCCATCAAACGGCTGGGGGCGTCGCTGATTGCCGTCACCGGCGACGCACGTTCGACGCTCGCGCAGGTTGCCAACGTCGTGCTGGATTGTCACGTCTCAGAAGAGGCGTGTCCGATGAACCTGGTGCCGACGGCGAGCACCACGGCCGCGCTGGCGCTGGGCGATGCCCTGGCGATGACCGTCTCCGTCGAAAAGGGCTTTCAGGAGGAGGACTTCGCCAACCTTCACCCAGGCGGGAAGCTCGGCAAGAAGCTGATGCGCGTGGAGCAGCTGATGAGCGCCGGCGAGGCGGTGCCGATCGTTCGCCTCGACGCGGCGATGCGCGACGTCATCTACGAGATGAACCGGAAAGGCCTCGGCATGACGTGCGTGATCGACGGCGATGATACGCTGGCCGGCATCATCACCGACGGCGACCTGCGACGGACCATGTTCTCGAAGACCGACGTGCTGGGCCTCAGGGCCGGCGAGGTGATGACGCGTCATCCCGTCGTGGTGTCGCGGACGATGATGGCCGCCGAAGCGCTGAACATTCTGGAGCGACGCAAGATCACCAGCGTGGTCGTCGTCGACGCGGCTCGGCGTGTCGAGGGCGTGGTGCACTTGCACGATCTGTGGCGCACCGATCTGGTGTGAGGGCCTCTCGTGCTCGACAGCTTGGGCGATAGCGTTCCCTTCATCGCGGCGCTCCTGGCGCTGCTGGCCGGCCTGGCCATCGGCAAGGCCTGGGAGCGCTATAAGCTGCGCGATGGCAAATGGATCGATCGACGCCGTACGCGCGACTCCCAGCACTACGTGCTCGGTCTGAACTTCCTGGTGTCGAACCAGATCGATCTCGCGATCGAAGAGCTGAGCCGCGCCGCGCGCGTCGACGCGGACGCGCTCGAGATTCACCTGATTCTCGGCAACGTCTACCGCGAGCGCGGACAGGTGGCGCGCGCCATCCAGATTCATCAGGCGCTCCTGCAGCGGGCCAAGCTGACGCGCATCGAGCATGCGCACGTGCTGCTGTGCCTGGGGCTCGACTTCAAGCGTGGCGGCTTCGTCGACCGCGCGCTGGAAGCCTTCAACGAAGTCCTGCGCCTCGATTCCCAGAATCAATACGCGCTGCTCTACCTCGAGAAGCTGCACGAGGAACAGCATCAATGGCAAGAGGCCTATCGCATCCGCCGAAAGCTCGTGGAGCTGAGCGTGCCGGACACACAGCCTCGAAATCAGGCCATCCTCGCGTTTCTGGAGAACGAGATGGGGCTCGAGGCAGCCAAGGCCGGACGACTGGAGGAGGCCGCGAAGCACTTTGCCGGGGCGATCGACCTCGATCCCGCCACCGCCCCGGCCCATCTCAACCTCGGTGACGTGCGGCTCCGACAAGGCGATCGCGCCGGCGCGGCACAGGCCTGGAACCGGTTGATCGAGATCTCCCCGGATCGCGCGTATCTCGCCTTCGATCGACTCGAGCGTTTCCTGAACACCGATGGCTCCGAGCAGCGCTTCGCGGACCGCTGCCGGCGCCTGATCGCCGCGAGCCCGCAGGACTGGCGCGCGCGGCTGGCGCTCGGGCGGCACATCGCGCTCGCCGGTCAGCCCGTCGCGGCGTTGGATCTCCTCTTCGAGGCGCTCGCCCACAATCCGCATGGGCTCACCGTGCACCAAGTGATCTGGACGGTCCTGTTGCAGGTCGGCTTGGATCGAAGCCTCGTGCAGCGCTACGTCGAGTCCGCGCGGGAAGCGGTGTTCTTCCTCGACCCGCACGTCTGCGTCAAGTGTCACTACCGCTCCACCGAGCTCCTCTGGCAGTGCCCGCACTGTCACGAATGGAATACGTTTGTCGAAGAGCGGATCGCGCCCGCCAAAGAGACCGTGGAGATGTAGGCCTCACACGTGGGTTCCGCACGAAGGTTCCGCACATAGGTTCCGAGCAGGGGTTCCACACGAGGGTTCGGTTCCGCACAAAGGTTCCGCACGAAGGTTCTTCACAGAGTTCGGTTGCACATGTTGGTTCTACAAAAGGTTCAGTTCACACCGAGGTTCCGACGCTAGCCGTGATGAAGAGCGTTGAAACAGAACGAGCTGGCGGAACACACTCGGGAGGAACCCTGTTGGGAACCCACGTGAGGAACCGAACCTTCGTGGAGAACCCTCGTGTGGAACCGAACCTTCGCGAGGAACCCTCGCGTGGAACCGAACCTTAGTGAGGAGCCCTCGTGAGGAACCTTGTGAGGAACCTCCGGGCGGAACCATCGGGTCAGCTCTCCAGTCTGAGCTTTTCCAACGTCTCCGCGACCTGACGGTCGGTTTCCGCGAACGAGCCATCCGTGCGGATGACGTAGTGCGCTCGGCGGACCTTCTCGTCGATCGGGAGTTGCGCTGCGACGCGCCGCTCCGCGGCGTCGCGGCTCGCGCGATCCCGGACCATCACTCGGGCGATCTGCATCTCACGCGGGCAAACCGCCACGATTACGCGATCGAAGGTGTGCTCGAGTCCACTCTCATAGAGAAGAGGCACGTCCGCCACCGCCAGCCGCGTGGCCGGTCCGCACGTCGCCTGGAAGAACTGGGCGATGGACTGCAAGACAGCCGGATGCACGATGGCCTCGAGGTCGCGGCGGGCGGTCTTGTCGCGGAAGACGATATCCGCGAGGCGTTTGCGATCGAGGTGCCCCTCGGCCGTCATGACGCTGTCCCCGAATCGCGCACGCACCGCGGCCAGTCCAAGCGTGCCCGGCGCCAACTCCTGCCGCGCGAGCACGTCGGCATCGATGAAGGGCACACCCGCCCCGACCAGCAGCCGGGCGATATAGCTCTTGCCGGTCGCAATGCCCCCCGTCAACGCAACTTTCAGCATCCCGCTCTGTCCTGGAGACGTGCCTCTGCGGTGAACAGCGTGTTTCTCAGCACCATCGCTATCGTCATCGGCCCGACGCCGCCCGGCACGGGCGTCAGCGCGCCCGCGACGGTCTCGACGTTCGGATGGACGTCACCGACGATGAGGCTGCCGCGCGATTCGAACTGGATCCAGCGCGGACTGCCTGGCTCGTACAACCGCTCGACGTCGGCACGAGCGGTGATCCGCGAGATCCCCACGTCGACGACCGTCGCGCCGGGTCTGACGAACTCGCGGGTCACGAACCCAGGTCGACCGACCGCCGCAACCACGATGTCTGCGGTCGACGCGATCTCAGCGACTCCCGGCGTACGAGAGTGGCAAACTGTTACCGTGGCATCTCGATGCAGCAACAGCAGTGCCATCGGCTTGCCGACGATATCGCTCCGTCCAATGACCACGGCGCGACGGCCGGCAATGGTGATGGCCGAGCGTTCCAGCAATTCGATACAGCCCAGTGGTGTGCACGCGACGAGCGTGGGACGTTTCTGGACGAGCTTGCCGACATTGATGGGGTGGAAGCCGTCGACATCTTTCGCCGGGTCGATGGCGTCGAAGACGACCTGTTCGGCGCTCGCACCCATTCCGCGCGGCAAGGGCGACTGCACCAGGATCGCGTCGATCCCGTCATCGGCATTGAGCGTCGCGACGAGGGCGAGCGCGTCGCCGAGGGGCGCCTGTTCGTCCAGGCGAAACAGCTCCGCGCGGCATCCCGCCTCGGACACCGCGGTCACCTTGTTCCTGACGTAGATTTCGGACTCGTCCCGGCGACCGGCGAGGACGACGGCGAGACTGGGTGGGCGGCCGCGGCGCTGCGTAAAAGCCAAAGCCCGCGGCTTCAATTCCTCTCGAATCTGCTTCGCCAGTCCGGCGCCGTCCAGTCGCCTCACTGCTCGCCTGTCACCTTCGTCAGAATCTTGCCGATGATGTAGACGAGGATTGCGGCGCCGAGCACTTGCAGACCGAACGTATCCGCTTGCTCCGCCGTCACGCCAATCTCGCTCCACTTCGCGGTCGTCTCATTCGTCAGGCCGATCTGCGTCATGAACCCGAGCAGCGCGATGCAGATGCCGTTGAAAATCCCCAACGCGCCGAATGTGCTGACGAAGTTCGCCACGTGCTGCCCAGCGGTGCGCCGTCGAGCCTCTTCTTTGTTGACGAGCGGGCTATGCGACCGTCCGTAGGCCCAATAGATGATGAGGCCGATGTCGAGCCAGACGAGGAACCGCACCCACGTCAACACGGGAAGGCTGAGCATCAAATACGAGCACGACAAGATGCCCGCAATCGGGAACACCAACCCGCCGATCCGGCCACCCGGCACACTGAACGGTCGATGCGCGTCCGGTCGTGTCCTGCGCAGGACGAGCACGGCCGCGCAGACGACCACGAACGCGAACAGCGTGCCGATGCTCGTCATCTCACCGACGACTTGAATCTGCGTGAGCCCGGCCACGATTGCGACGACCACGCACGTGATGATCGTGGTGATGTACGGTGTGCCGTACCGCGGGTGCACCTTGCTGACGCCCATCGGCAACAGTCCGTCGCGGCTCATCGCGAAGAAGATGCGCGGTTGGCTCATCAGCATGACCAACAGCACCGACGTGATGCCGGCCACGGCCCCGGCTGAGACCAGATACGACGCCCAGTTCTGCCCGATGACGCCCAGCGCAAACGCCACCGGCGCGTTCAGGAACTGGACGTCATCGCGGTATTTGACGACGGGGACGAGGCCGGTCAGCACGGCGGCGACCACGAGATACAGAATCGTGCAGATCACCAGGGACGCGATGATGCCGATGGGTAGATCACGCTGCGGGTTCTTGGCTTCCTCCGCCGTCGTCGACACCGCGTCGAAGCCGATGTAGGCGAAGAAGACCACGGCGCCCGCGGCGAAAATGCCGGACACCCCGTATGGCATGTAGGGCGACCAGTTTGCCGGATCCACGTAGGTCGCGCCCGCGGCGATGAAGAACAGGATGGCGACGAGCTTCACCGTGACCATGACGGCGTTGAACCGCGCGCTCTCACGGATGCCGATGACCAGCAGCACCATGATGATCAACACGATGATCACCGCCGGGAGGTTGATGATGCCAATCGGAGGTGCCGCCGCCAGCGCCACCGGCAACTCGATGCCGACGCCGGCCAGCAACCGTTGCATGTAGCCGCTCCAGCCGATCGCGACGGTCATCGAGCCGACCGCGTATTCCAGAATCAGGTCCCAGCCGATCATCCACGCGACCAGCTCGCCGAGCGTCGCGTAGGCATAGGTGTAGGCGCTGCCGGCGATGGGAATCATGGAGGCGAACTCCGCGTAGCAGAGCGCCGCGAAGCCACACGCCAAGCCCGCGGCGAGATACGAGAGCGTGATGGACGGGCCCGCCTGGTTGGCCGCCGCCGTGCCGGTGAGCACGAAAATACCCGTGCCGATGATCGCGCCGATGCCCAACAGCGTGAGGTCCCACGCCGAGAGGGTCCGCCGCAGCGCGCGTCCACCGTGCTCTATGTCGCCGACGAGTTGTTCGAGCGTCTTCGTCTTGAATAGATTCGAATCCATTCGGCCTCCGGCAGTGGTCGATTCCTGCCGCGCATCCCCTCAGCAGGCCTGGGACCTGCACGTGATGACGCGCGGTGGGCTGGCAAGCCCGGTGATTCTACCCCAGCAGCGAAGCTCCGCTTCGCCCCGTTCCAGGCGCGCCTTCAAGATGTCTGACGAACTGGCGCGCGCGCGCCTCTGGATCGCCAGTCAGCAGATCGGCAATGACGGCGACCGACGCCGCTCCTGCATCGATGACCGCAGCCGCGCGGTCGAGAGTGATGCCACCGATGGCCACGATCGGCACGCTGCGCATGCGTGTACCCATCGTCGCGATGGCATCCCGCAGGAGTGGCAGCCCGACGGCCTGGTACCCGGTGTTCTTCGTCGCGGTGTCGAACATCGGTCCGACCGCGAGATAGGAAATGGGCGCCGTCAGGGCCGCCTCGATTTGATCGTGCGTATGCGTGGACAGCCCGACGATGCGATCGGGCCCGACCAGACGTCTTGCGTCCTCGGCGGGAAGATCGTCCTGCCCGACATGCACACCCGAGACGTCGGCCAGCACCGTCACGTCAACGCGATCGTTCAGCACCAGGGTCCCACCGGCGGCGCGCACGTCTTCGCCCATCGCGCCGGCGAGATCGAGCAACGCGCCGCTGGCCATCGACTTCGCGCGCAGTTGCATCAGCCGCGCGCCACCGGC
>DAINCF010000285.1:0-9046 GCA_036732565.1 Vicinamibacterales bacterium | reverse complement strand
CCTGCTCGAGCGCTCGCCCGATCGCGTCTCCGGCGGCGAGCGCCAGCGTGCCGCGCTCGCGCGTGCGCTGGTCAGCGACCCGTCGATCCTGCTGCTCGACGAACCCTTGTCCGCGCTCGATCATCGCATCCGCATGCGCATCATGGAGGACCTGCGGCGCTGGACCGTCACCCACGGGATTCCGGTGCTCTACGTCACGCATAGCCATCAGGAAACGTTCGCGCTCGGCGAGCACCTGATCCTCATCGACGGTGGACAGGTCGTGGGCGAGGGCTCTCCGCACGAGCTGCTCGATCGCCCGTCGCGCGGAGCGGTCGCTTCGCTCGCGGGCTTCGAGAACATCTTCGATGCCACCGTGGAGGAGCACGACGAGCGCGGTGGAACGATGCACTGCCGCCTGGCCGGGTCCGCGATCTGTCTCGAAGTCCCGCTCCAGCACGTCGCGGTCGGAACCGGAATCGACGTGGCGATCCGCGCCGGGGACATCCTGGTGGCCAGCGAGGAACCGCGCGGGATCAGCGCCAGAAACGTCTTGCGCGCCACGTTGACCGGCGCGACGGTCGAAGGGCCGACGATGGTGGCGACCTTCGACGCCGGCCGGCGGATGGTCGTCCATCTGACGCCCGGCAGCTTCGCGCGTCTCGGCCTTCACGAAGGCGCGGCGGCGTGGCTCGTGATCAAGACCTACTCGTGCCGCGTCCTGACGCGGTGATACGATTCGAGTCGAGCTCCTATGGCGCTTCTCACCGTGCGTGCGGCCGCGCAGCGACTGGGTGTCGGCTATTCCACACTGAAGCAGTGGATCTACGGCGGCAGCGTGCGCACCACCACCACCGCCGGCGGACATCATCGCGTGGCGGACAGCGAGGTCGATCGCCTGCTGGCGCGCGCCAGCCCCGACTCCCCGGTTACCCGCCGCAGCACGGGCTCGCGGCCGGCGTTGGCGGCGTTGAGCGCGAGGAATCGCTTCAAGGGGTTCGTCGAAGAGGTGCGGGTCGATGGCCTGCTGGCGCAAGTGCGCCTGCGCATCGGTGATCAGACGCTCACCGCGGTCATCACCGGCGACGCCATCGACGAGCTCAAGCTGCGACGCGGCGATGCCGCGGTAGCCATCATCAAATCCACCGAAGTGATGATCGCGCGTGAGGCCGAGGTTCCGGCGCCGCCGCGCAAACGACGCCGAGCCAAGCGAGCTATTCGTCGCGGAGGATAGCTGTCGGGTTGACGCGCAGGGCACGGGCGGATGGCACCCAGATCGCCACGCAGGCAGCGACCAGCAGCGTGCCGACCGACACCGCGATGGTGCTCGGGTCCGTGGGCGGCACGTGGTAGAGCTGATGTCCCACCAGGCGGCTCAGCCCCCAGATGGCCGGCAGCGCCAGGAGCACGCCCCACACCACGAGCCGAAGCATGTCGGTCACGATGAGCGCCGCGACACGAGAGGACGCCGCGCCAAACGCCATCCGGATGGCGATCTCGCGCATCCGCCTGCCAACCGTGTACGACATGACGCCGTACAGGCCCACCATCGCCAGCAGCGTGGCCAGGACCGCGAGGACGGAGGACAGGCCGGCGATGACACGATCCAGCACCAGCGAGCGACGGATCTGGTCTTCGACGGTGCGCACATCGCGAATCGGCACGGTCGGCGCGACCTCGTTTACGATGCGGCGCATGTGCTCGGTCAGCATCGCCGGCTCGAGCGACGTCCGGACATACATCGTGAATCCGTCAATCGAGGGGCTTTCGAAGTACGGAAAGTACAGCTGTGCGGTGGGCTCGGACCGCATGCTCGTGTACTTGGCCGTCGCCACGACGCCGACGATTTCGGTGGGCGTCGTCGTTCCAGGATCCGAGCCGAAGCCCACATGGATGCCCAGCGCCTCGCGGCCGTTCAAATACTGTTTGACGAACTGTTCGTTCGCGATCGCGACGCGCGGCGGTGCGGGCGCGATCATCGACTCACGCTCCTTCGCCCCAGGTGCTGTGAGGTTCTCGTCGCGCTGGTCGAAGTCACGACCGGCAACCAGCGGTATGCCCATCGCCCCGAAGTATCCGGGACTGATCTGGTTCATCATCGCCCACGGACGAGCGTTGGGGTCGTAGGCCCGGCCTTCGATCGTGATGCGGTTGTTCCACGATCCGCCGGCGAGGAGCCCGTGGGACACGAACGCGGCGCCGGTCACACTCGGCTCCGTGCGCACGCGATCGAGCAGGGCTTTGGCAAACATCTTGGTCCGCGCCGGCTCGTAGCCGTGGCTCGCAGGTGACACGCTGAACGAGAGCAGACGCTCGGCATCGAATCCGGCATCGGTCTCGAACAGATTCTGAAGACTTCGAAGGAAGAGGCCCGCGGCCACCAACAACAGCAGCGAGAGCATCACCTGCGCGACGACGAGACCGCGGCGCAGGCGGGCCTGGCCGCCGCCGAGGACCGTGGACGCGTCCGCTTTGAGCGCGGGATTCACGTCCTGGTGCGCGCTCTGCCACGCGGGTGCGAGCCCGAAGAGGATGCCTGCGGCAACGCTGACGAGCACGTTGACGGCCAGAATGCGCTGGTCGGGCCACGCCGTCACCGTCAGCATCGGCTCGCGCTCGGCCAGCAACGCGAGCAGCGTCTGCGCGCCCCAGGTCGCAAGCAGCAGACCGGCGATGCCACCAGCAGCGGCGAGCAGCACGCTCTCCACGAGTAGCTGACCGACGATCCGCCGGCGACTGGCGCCGAGTGCGAGTCGCAAGGCGATCTCGCGTCGCCGTGCGCCCGCGCGGGCCAGCAGCAAGTTCGCCACGTTGGCGCAGGCGATGACGAGGACCATGACGCCAATGCCCGTCATGGTGAACAGGGCGCCGCGCAACTGCTCGCGAAGGTCCGATCGTCCGTGCGCGGCTGGGGTGACGTCGAGGGAGCTGTCGAGGAATCGCGTCCTGTCGCTCGAAGAGGCTTTCGCGAAGGCCTCTTCCTGAACCTCGAACTCGAGTCGGGATTTGTAGAACGGTTGCAGTGCCACATGCGCTTGCTCGGCGGTGACGCCCGGCCTCAGGCGGCCGAAGACGTTCAACCAGCGCATCCGGCGATCGGGCAGGCGGAGCGGCGTCAGGTCTTCGACCATCATGACGGGCACGAACAGATCGGCGGCCGAGACCAGATCGACGCCGTGAAAGCCTCGCGGCGCGATCCCGACCACGGTCATTGCATGGTTGTTCACGCGCACCGATCGACCGATGACGGTGGGATCGGAGCCCAATCTGTCTCTCCAGTAGCGATAGCTCAGGACGACCACCGGATGCCCGCGCGGCGTGGTGTCGTCGCGTTCGTCGAGCACTCTGCCGAGCGCCGGTACGACGCCCAACGCCGGAAAATAGCGGCCCGACACGAGCTCCGCCCGAATCGGGTCGCTCCTGTCACCCGCGCCCAGCGCGACTCCAATCGTGAACCGGCAGAACATGTCCGCGAAGACCTGGTTCCCCTCACGAAGGTCCTCGTACATCGGGTGAGACAGCTCGTTCCCGTTGCCCCAGGCGCTCCCGTACTGAAAGCCCTTCGTGGTGAGCAGCACCAGGCGCTCGGGGTTCGTCACCGGAAGCGTCCGCAGCATCACCTGATCGAGCAGCGTGAAGACCGCGGTGTTCGCCCCGATGCCGAACGCGATCGAGACGATCGCGACCAGCGTAAATGCCGGGTTGCGACGGAAGAGGCGCCATGCGTACGCGAGATCCTGGCGCAACGCGTCGACGAGCACGAGGCTGTTGCGCTCGTACACATCCTCTCGAATGCGCGTGACGTTGCCGAGCTTGCGCGTCGCCGCGAACCGCGCCTCGTCAGGGGCCTTGCCGCCGGCGATCTGCTGGGCGGTCTCCTCCTCCAAGTACGCGTCCAGTTCGCGCGACAACTCGGCGTCGCGGCGCGCTCGCTGCCAGAATCGCAACCACTTCATGGCCCTACTCCTCGGCCGCACCCAGCACGCGGCCGACCGCGCGAACCAACTGTTCCCACCGGCTGCGCTCGCGGGTCAGATGCCGTCGGCCCGCGGGCGTGAGCCGGTAGTACTTCGCTTTCCGGTTGTTGTCCGAGGTCCCCCAGAAGGACGCGATCATCCCCTGGTCCTCGAGGCGGTGCAGCGCTGGATAGAGCGACCCGTGCTCGACCTGAAGAATGTCTTCCGAAGAGGCTTCAATGGCGTGAGCAATGGTATGCCCGTGCGCGGGTCCGAACAGAAGCGTCCGGAGCACGAGCATATCGAGCGTGCCGAGCAACATGTCGCCGCCGGCCGGTTTGCTTCTTCGTCGTCCCATCGGTTGGTCGAAGTCTACACCAGAAGAAGTTCTTCTGGTATGACTGGTTCGTGAACGGGCCACAACAAATCCTCTGGTAGGGGCGGTTCGCGAACCGCCCCTACGGATCGCGTCGAGGCGTGTATCGTTGACCGAACGATGGCAGTTACGGACGCGGTCAAGCCTTCGCATCAGACGCGCGGAATCGTCCTGATGATCCTCGCGATGCTCTCCATTCCGACGGTCGACGGACTGGCGAAGTATTTGAGCGTTGGGTACTCCCCGCTCTTCATCAGCTGGGCGCGCTATGCGGTCGCGAGTCTCGTCGTGCTGCCGGTGGCAGCCGCCATGCACGGCCGTGGCATGTTCCCAGCCGAACGTCGTGCCGCGCATGTCCTGCGGACGGTGTTTCTGGTCGGTGCGATGACGCTGTACTTCCTCTCCATCGCGCGCATCCCGCTGGCAACCGCGGTCGGCGCCTTCTTCGTGGCGCCCATCCTCGCCGTCGTGCTCTCGGCGATCGTGTTGAAGGAGCGGATGACGTCTCGGAAGGTGCTCAGCCTTGGGTTGGGCGTGGTCGGCTCCCTCGTCATCTTGCGCCCTGGCGGATCGGCGGACCCGGCGATTCTCCTGGCGTTGGGTTCGGGCTTGCTCTTCGCCTGCTACATGATCGCCACGCGGCACGCGTCGCAAGAGAGCGATCCAATCAAGACCCTGGCGTTCCAGTGCGTCATCGGGGGTCTGCTGCTGACGCCGCAGGCCGTCGTCTCGTGGTCGGTGCCGGCACGGAGCGATCTGCTGTTCTTTGCGGCACTGGGCCTGCTGTCGGCGATCAGTCACCTGCTCTCGATTGCCGCGTTCCGCTTCGCCGATACCTCCACGCTGGCGCCGCTCGTCTACATCGAGTTGATCGGCGCCGCGGTCATCGGGTACTTGGCCTTCGGTGAAGTGCCGGGCCTGCCGACGGTGGTAGGGGCCGGCTTGATCGTCGCGGCCGGCATGCTGCTCATTCAGCACCGAGATTGATGGGTCTAGTGGGATGTACGTTCGATATCTACAAGGGCCGTTCCGTAGGAACGGCCCGGAAACCGTGGCCGAGCAACGGTGATGAGCACTTCACCGTCCGTTGATACGCTCCACTAGTCCACACTCTGCGCTACTATTCGCGGCATGCGCATCACGGTCCTGACCTGCATCGTCTTCTCCGCCGCCCTGGCGGCCGCGCAACCTGCGCCGACCTCCGCGCCCGGCGCTTCGGCCGGCAGGCCCGAACTCAATTGGACGGCCGTGGAGGAAGAGACCCTGCGTCACTACCAGGCCGTCGTCCGCATGGATACGACCGATCCGCCGGGCACGCCGCCCGGGGGCGAGAAGCCGGTGGCCGACTACTTGAAGATGGTCCTCGAGAAAGAGGGCATTCCGGTGCAGGTCTTCGCCCTCGAGGAGAATCGTCCGAACATCGTGGCGCGCTTGAAGGGCAACGGCAAGAAGCGGCCTCTACTGATCATGGGGCACACCGACACCGTGAACGTCGACGCCAAGAAGTGGTCGCATCCGCCGTTCAGCGCCGCGCGCGAGGGCGGCTACATCTACGGCCGCGGCACCATCGACGACAAGGACAATGTCGTCGGCGCGCTGATGACGATGCTCTTGCTCAAGCGGCAGAACGTTTCGCTGGATCGCGACGTGATCTTCCTGGCCGAGGCCGGCGAGGAAGGATCGACGCGCATCGGCATCCAGTTCATGGTCGATCAACACTACGACGCGATCGACGCCGAGTTCTGCTACGCAGAGGGCGGCAACGTCACGCGGGTGAACGGCAACGTGAAGTTCGCCTCGGTGCAGACGCTCGAGAAGATTCCGCGCGCGATTCGTCTCACCGCGAAGGGCACGGCCGGACATGGGTCAGTACCGCTGGAAGACAACGCCGTGGCCCATCTGGGCGACGCGGTGGGCGCGGTGGCGTCATGGACGCCGCCGACACGGCTGAACGAGACCGTGGCGACCTACTTCAAACGGCTGGCGACCGTGTCATCGCCGGAGGAAGCGGAACGCTATCGCAACGCGCTCAGCCCCGATCCGAAGGTCGCCGAGCCTGCGCAGCAGTACTTGCGGAAGAACGAGCCCCGACACTGGTCGATGCTCAGGACGTCGCTGTCGCCGACGATCATCCAGGGTGGCTACCGATCCAACGTCATTCCCTCCGAAGCGACCGCGAACATCGACGTGCGGCAGGCACCCGATGAGGACCCGCAGAAGTTCCTGGAGCTCGTGAAGCAGGTGGTCAACGACCCCAAGGTCGACGTGGCCTACGCCAATCCGGCCTCCGCGAACCGGCCGCCGACGCCGAACGCCAAGCTGGATTCGGAGGCGTTCACCGTGCTGGAGACGATGCTGTCCAAGCATTACAAGGCGATCACGCTGCCGACCATGAGCACGGGCGCGACCGACATGTCGTACCTGCGCCGCAAAGGCATCCAGTGCTATGGCATCGGCCCGGCGCTCGACGTCGAGGACGGTCCCAAGGGCTTCGGCGCGCACAGCGATCAGGAACGGATCGTCGAGAGCGAGCTCCATCGGTTCGTGCGCTTCAAGTTCGATGCCGTCGTCGAGCTGGCCAGGAGCAAGTAGATAGGTGCCATCAAAAATACTGATGGCGCCGCCGTTACTTCCCCCTTGACGTGCGGCCGCGTCCCGTCACCTAATGACCGCGCGGCTCGAAACCCCAGATCCTGACGTCGCAAGGAGAGTATTGGAGCGATGCGGTTCGTATCCTCTCTCGTCTTGGTCGTGTGTACGGTTCTCGCGACACCAGCTCTCCCAGCACCATCCCCTGAGCGGTGACACGGCTTCTTCGTCAGCGTTCCGGGCCCGGCCGCCGCGCCAGGGTGTTTCTTCGCATCTGCTGCGCGCTGCTGGCTGCGGGTTTATACGCCGGCGCGCTCGCGTGTCGGATGGTCGAGGCACCTCCACCCGTGGATCCGGACCAGGTATTCACCCCGGCGCGCCCGAGCTTTGAAGCGGCCGCGCGTGACTTCTTCGGCGTGCGACCGGATCCGGTGCAGCCGCTCGAGTTCCCCCACAACGTCCACGTCGCGCGGAAGATCGGCTGCGCCACCCCCTGTCACGCCGGCGTGACGCGCGGCCCGGTCGCGGGGCTGCCGAGCGTGAGGACGTGCATGGTCTGCCACATACGGATTGCGGCCGATCGCCCGCGCATCCAGCAGATCGCCGCACTGCAGAAGCAGGGGCTGGACCTGGAGTGGCAGCGCGTGTTCGGCTACGCGAAAGAGGCGCACGTCCGGTTCGATCACGCGCCGCATCTCCGCGCCAAGGTCGAGTGCTCGACCTGCCATGGCGACATCGCGAACCAGACGGTCGCCCAGCGGAATGTGAATCTGACGATGGGGTTTTGCGTGAACTGTCACACGGAGCGGCGGGCGTCGAATGACTGCCTGACGTGTCATTACTGATCCGGGCCGGCCTCAAGGCCGGCCCCTACAAAGGGCTGGTCCGCCTGAAGGCGGACCCCACGATCGCCGAAGGCAGACCCCGCGATCGCGGTGGTGTCAGCTTGCGTGGGGTCCGGCTTTAGCCGGACCTGTGACGAGAACATGATGGACCGACGACGGTTTCTCAAGGTGACGGCCGTCACCGGCGCGAGCGCGGCGCTGGCGAGCTGCGGCCACCCCGAAAACCAGATCATCAGGTTCATTCCGGACGACAACCTCGTACCCGGGGTGGCCGTCTCGAAGCCATCGATCTGTCCGCTCTGCTCGGCCGGGTGTGGCGTCCAGGTTCGCGTCATGGATGCCGACGTCGACGTCGTGCGAGACGGTCAGCGCGGCGTGGTCCGCGCCGCCGTGGCGAAGAAGCTCGAGGGACTGCCGGCGCATCCCGTCAACCGTGGCGCCTTGTGCGCGCGTGGCCAAGCCGCGATCCAGGTGACCTACCATCCCGATCGCCTGCGCCATCCGATGAAGCGATCCGGCGCCCGCGGCAGCGGCGAGTATCAGGAAGTGAGCTGGGACGAGGCGCTGGCGGAGCTGACGTCACGGCTCGACGCCCTGGCCGACGCGAAGCGGCTGCACACGCTCGCGTTTCTGATGAAGCCGCGAACCAGCGCACGCACCGAGCTCGTCGAGCTGTGGCTCCAACGCCTGGGTGCGCCATCGCCCGTCCGCGTGTCGCTGCTCGACGAAGACGTCTTGCGCCGCGCCAACGGCGCGAGCTTCGGTCGCGACCAGCTCCCGACCTACGACCTTGCGCACACCCGATTCGTGATCGGCTTCGGCGCCGACTTCCTCGGGACCTGGAACTCGCCGGTCGCCCAGGCGGCGGCCTACGGTGCGATGCGACAAGGGACGCGCGGCGTGCGTGGGACGTTCGTGCAAGTCGAATCCAGAATGTCGCAGACGGGCGCCAACGCCGACGCGTGGGTGCCGGCACGTCTCGGGACCGACGGCGCCGTGGCCCTGGGTCTCGCGCACGTGATCATGCGCGACGGGATCGCCAAAGGCGCCGCGGCCGGTCGCGCGGGCGTCATCGTGGAGGGATGGGCCGACGGCTTGCCGCAGTTCGCGCCGGCGCGGGTCGAGGAAATCACTGGCGTCCCGGCGGCGCGAATCGAGGAGCTCGCCCGCTCGTTCGCGCAGGCGCCGCGCGCGGTGGCGATCATCGGCGGCCCGGCGCTGGCGCAGACGAACGCCTTCGCGCAAGCCGTCGCCGTCAACGCCTTCAATGCGCTGGTCGGCAGCGTCGATGTCCCAGGTGG
>DAINCF010000284.1:0-9055 GCA_036732565.1 Vicinamibacterales bacterium | reverse complement strand
GTGGGGTCCGCCTTCAGGCGGACCTGGGCCGGCTAAAGCCGGCCCCCACGTAAGCCTGCGCTACGTACCCAATTTCGCAACGCGCTCTATGGCCTCGTCGTTCGTGTGCGCGGCGGATTTAGGCGAATACAGGAGCGAGCCATGCGACCCGACGAACGCGATCTCGACGAGGAAATCCGCGGCCATCTGGCCATCAGCATCCAGGAGCGGATCGATCGCGGTGAAGATCCGGCGCGCGCGCGTCGCGAAGCGCTGATGGAGCTCGGGTACGTGCCCGCCGTCCGCGACGAGATGCGGCGAGTCTGGTACGGCCGGTGGTTCGACGGGGCTGAAGCGCTGGCACGAGACGTCCGGGTGGCCTGGCGCTCCCTCCTCCGAGCCAAAGGCCTGACGAGCACCGTGGTGCTGACGCTCGCCTTGGGCATCGGCGCCAACGCCGCGATTTTCAGTGTCGTTCGGAGTGTGCTCCTCCGTCCGCTCGTCAATCGGGACGCGGATCGGCTGATCTACATCCGCCAGACCGCCCAAGGGATCGGCACCGAGAACCTTACGTTCTCTGTCCCGGAAATCGCGGACCTTACCTCGCGCGTGACCAGCATCGCCGCGTTCGGCGACTTCTCCACCGTCGACTTCACGTTGATCGGGTTCGGCATGGAGCGTCGCCTCGTGAAGGCGGGTGTCGTCAACGGGTCGTTTTTCGAGGTGATGGGACTTCGCCCCGCGCTCGGCCGGCTCTTGAACGCCGCCGATGACGGTCCAGGGGCGGCGAGGGCGGCCGTGCTGACCCATCGGTTCTGGACCACGGTGCTCCAAAGCGACCCAACCGTGATTGGCACGACGATCCGTCTCGGTCCTGGCGCCGCGACCGTCGTCGGCGTCCTCGAACCATCGGTGCCCTATCCGGAGGAGACGCAACTCATCGCGAATGTCGTGACCAGCCCGCACCATCTCGGGGCGACGATGGTGGCCGACCGCACGCACCGGATGACGGAGCTCTTCGGCCGGCTGGCGCCAGGCGCCACATTGGACGCGGCACGCGCCGAGCTCGCCAGCGCGCACGCGTCGATCATGGGCGAGCATGCCGAGGCGTACTCTGCGCAGGCCCACGTGCAGCTACAGGTCAGGACGCTGCCGGATCAACTCGCATCGCCGGCACGGACAGTGCTCCTCGTGCTCCTCGCCGCAGCGGCGATCGTGTTCGTGATCGCGTGCTCGAATGTCGCCAACCTGATTCTGGCCCGGTCGGTCCGCCGTGAAATGGAGCTCGCCGTACGGGCCGCGCTTGGAGCGGGCCGGGGCGCACTCCGGCGAACGCTCTTCGCCGAGAGTTTGGTCCTCTGTGCGGCTGGCGCAACGCTGGGCCTGTTGCTGGCGGAGCCGCTCGCGACCGTGGCGAGCCGCTATGCCGCGCGCTTTTCCGTTCGCGCGCTCGAAGCCACGGTGGACGCCAGCGTGCTCTGGCTCGGGGCGGGGCTGGCGCTGGTGGTGGCCGTGCTGCTCGCCTATGTTCCACGACTCCCGTCAGCCGATCGGTCCTCCGGTTGGGGGCTGGCCGGCGGCGGCGTGCGGATCACACCCGGCACGAATCGGCGTCTGCGGGTCTTTGCGACGGTTCAGATCGCGTGTTCGTTCGTGCTACTCGCGGGCGCCGGTATGCTGGTCGCCACCCTCACGGCGTTACAGACCGCGAACACCGGATACGACATGCGACAGGTCTTGGCGATCGACGTGCCACCGTCGGCGTCGGGCGTCGGCGGTGCAACCACACTCACCTTCTTCCAGGAGGCCACTCGGCGAATCGGCGAGCTGCCAGGCGTGCACGGTGTAACAGCCGGAATGATCGTGCCCTGGCGCGACCCCGAGGATGGCCTCAAGTTCCAGTTCGCCGTCGAGGGGTACCAGCCCGCGGACGGCGAAGAAAACCCGACTGCGCGGTTTCGTCCTGTCGCGCCTCGATTCTTCGCCGTGCTCGGAGTCCCGGTCCTCGCGGGCCGCGACTTTACCGACGAGGACCGCAACGACACCGAACCCGTGGCCCTCATCAGCCTGAGCATGGCGCAGCGCCTCTTCCCGAACGGCGATGCGCTCAATCGACGTCTGGCGTGGACCAGGGGAAATCCAAAGCCCTGGCGTATCGTCGGCATCGTCGCCGACGTGGACGACCAGAACGTCGTGCAAGAGCCGTCGATGACCGTGTACCGGCCCATGCGCCAGATCGGCCTGCCCAGCCGCCTCTTTGTCCGCGCCGCTGGAGACCCCTACGCTCTGGTCCCGTCCGTGACTCGCATCATCCGCGAAATCTCTGCCGACCAGGCGGTGGAGCGACCGGCGACGCTCGAGGATGTGCGTGCCGAAGTGCTGACGCCTCAGCGGTTGAACGCGTTCGTGTTCTCGGCCTTCGGGGGCATCGCGCTGCTCATCGCGGTCGTCGGCGTCGCAGGCGTCCTGGCGTTCTCGGTGAGCGCGCGCACGCGCGAGTTCGGTGTACGAATGGCCATCGGCTCCACGCCGCGGGATCTGCGGACCGGTGTGCTCTGGGACGGCGTGCGGATCGCGGCGATCGGCATCACGACAGGCGCGGCCGTCGGCTACGCGCTCGTGCGCGTGGCGGAGGGGGTCTTCGGGACCGTGCAACTGCCCGGCGCGCTGCCCGTGATCGGCGCGGCCGTCGTGCTCATCGGGGCCGCGATCGTGGCGTCGCTCCTGCCGGCCACGCGGGCAGCACGGGTCGACGTCTCACAGGCGCTTCGCTCTGAGTAAGAGTGCGTTGCGACATTGCTGGTCGCGTACGTAGCGCAGGCCTTTAGGCCTGCCAAACGCGGCTAGTGCGCGGCTGACACCGTCAGGCAGGCCTGAAGGCCTGCGCTACGTACCCAATTTCGCAACGCGCTCTATGGCCTCGTCGTTCGTGTGCGCGGCGGATTTAGGCGAATACAGGAGCGGCGGGATCGCGACCCGCCTGCGTCTGCTCGATCGTCTGGCCACCGACAAAGTCCGACTGCTCGGCGCTCATTTGCCCGCCCAGGCATCGGCTTCGTCGAGCGCCAGGATGGCGCGTATCGATTCGTGGCGGCGTGACGCGGGCCACACTGAGAGAGCCGCCTGCCTTGCCGAACTTCCGGTCGGGCGCCGCTGGCCGGCCCATTGCCGACCAGGAATGTAATCACCAGACTGAAAAACGCTTCACTGGCACGCTGAGGGGATGATCGGCCGTCTGTCGCATGCTAAGGTAGCGCTTGTCCCTTGTTCAGCTAGAAGCGCTAGGAGCCTCGATGCATCGACCACCGTCCCCAGGCTGGATCAATAGCCGTTCAGCCGCTGGCACCGTTGCTGCGCTCGTCCTCGCCGCGGGCATTCCCCTGCTCGCGCAGGTGCCCGGAAAAAACGTGAACATGGTCGCGGGAAGCGAGTGGCCCGGAGGCGACCCCTTCCTCCAGCGGCAGAACGAGCCATCGATAGCGGCGTCCACCCGAAACCCGCTTCACCTGGTCGGCGGGAGCAACGATTACCGCACAGTGGACCTGCCTGGGCTGGCCGAGGGCGTGGAAACCGGGGACGCGTGGCTGGGCGTCTACAAGTCGTTCGACGGCGGCCAACGGTGGTCGAGCACGCTGATCCCGGGTTTCCCGCAGGACACGTCTCCCGCCGGGCAGGCGTCGCCGCTCAAGGGTTACCAGGCCGCGGCCGACCCGGTCGTGCGCGCGGGCACCAGCGGGCTGATCTACTACAACGGCCTGGTCTTCGACCGCGGCGAGAACGGCAAGAGCGGCATCTTCGTCGCGCGGTTCATCGATCGGAACAACAAAGAGAACGGTGACCCGGTAGCCTATCTCGGCACCAGCATGGTCATGAACTCCAAAGGAGACGTGTTCCTCGACAAACCGTGGATGGCGGTGGACATCCCCCGCGGCAACAACCCCGGGCAGTGCGTGGTCGGCGGGACGCCGAACGGTAGGCTCGAGCGTGTGCCGGCCGGCGCGGTCTACGTGGCTTACACCGCGATCACCGGCGACGGACCGACGTTGCGGTCCGCAATCTTCATCCAGCGCTCGATGGACTGCGGCGCCACGTGGAGCCGACCCATCTTGGTCAGCAGACTGGTCGATCACATCAACCAGGGCGCCACGATCGCGATCGCGCCGCAGTCGGGCGATGTGTTCGTGGCCTGGCGGCGCTTCGCCAGCCCCAACGCGCCCGATGCCGACGCGATCATGGTGTCGCGGTTCCGGATCAACGCAGCGTCGGCCGACCCGCCAGTAAGAGCGCGCTGGTTCCGTCGCATTGGGTCAGTCACCGAAGCGTTGGACCGGATCTTCGAGCACCGCCGCAGGCGCTCGAGACCCTCGCCAGCCGCCAGTGTCTCCGAGCTCGATCAGGGCACAAGCCCGCTCAGCTTCCGCACGAATGCCTACCCGACCATGACGGTCGATGGCGCGGGTCGCGTCTATGTGGCGTGGGCCGAGCGTGGATTCGCGACACTGCGGCCCGACCCGGTCGATGGGGATGCGCGCATCCTCGTGACGACGACGACCAACGGCCAGACATTCTCACCACCGACCGTGGTCGACCAGGCGCAGGCGGGCCACCAGTTCATGCCGTCGCTCACCTTCGCGGGTGGCAAGCTGATGCTGGTCTACTACGACCTGCGTGAGACGGCAGCGCAGCTCTTCAGCCGCTTCATCAACGACGCCGACTCGACCAACGGCAAGCGTCACACCATCGATATCCGCGCCGCGCTCGGCACGCCTGGAGCCTCGCCCTCCTTCGCGCCGTCGGTGCCGGTCTCGGACTATCTCACGGGCTTCCGTAGCGGCACCTCTGCAATCGAGAAGCTTCAGGTGAACCCACCAAACCTGCCGATGTTCAAGCTCGGTACGGTGCCGTTCATTGGCGACTACATCGACGTCGCGCCCGCGCCGGCGTTCGTGCCGCTCGCCAACGGACGCTGGGCGTACAACACGACGGCGACCTTGGAATTCCCGATCTTCCACGCCGCCTGGACCGACAACCGCGACGTGCGTCCCCCGCAGGATGGCAACTGGAGCAACTACGCGCCACCGACCATCGACGGTCAGCCTCCAGGCACGTCCCTCTTCGATCCGACCAAAACGGTGCCGGTCTGTCTGGCGGGCAACGCGGGCTCGCGCAACCAGAACGTCTACACCGCACGGATCGCCGGCGGCTTGCTCGTGGGCGCGCCCGGCAACACCAAGCCGCTCTCCACGACCATTCAGCGTGCGTTCGTCGTCTTCGCCCAGAACCAGACCACGGTCACCAAGACGTTCCGGATGACGGTGCTCGGGCAGCCGCCTGGGGGTCGAGCCTCGTTCGACCAATTCCCGCGGCCGCCGTTCACGCCCTCGTCGCCCGCACCACGCCTCTTCGTCGACGTGCGCGTACCGGCGCGTTCGACGGCGTCGCGCTCGCTCTACATCACTTCGTCGAACCCCAAGGCCGCGGTTGCGGTGGACGTGTCGGAAGTAACCGCCGTCGGAGGCCCCGAAGTCGTCGGCGGCCTCGAGGGCAAAGTACTGCTGAACCCGGACATCACGAATCCGGATATTGAGAACCCCGACATCGAAAATCCCGACATCGAGAACCCGGACATCGAGAACGCCGAGGTCTACAACCCCGACATCGAGAACCCGGATATCGAGAACCCCGATATCGAAAATCCGGACATCGAGAACCCCGACATCGAAAACCCCGACATCGAGAACGTGATCGTCGCCAACCCCGACATCGAGAACATCGGCGTCGGGAATCCGGATATCGAGAACCCGGACATCGAGAATCCGGATATCGAGAATCCGGACATCGAAAACCCCGATATCGAGAACGGCACCATCAGCGACGTCACCTGGACCGTGTCGAACACCGGGAACACCACGTCGGCGTTCAACGTGAACCTGTTCCTGGCGAACACGGGCGTGCCGACCGGGCTCAACACTCAGCTGATCATCTACAAGACCTACAAGACGCCGGTTGTCGCGCCGAACGGCTGCGATCTTCGCGTCGAGACCCGCAATGTTCTGCTGTACAACGTGCCCAACCCGAATTTCGTCACGCCGGGCGAAGGGCTGCCGGACCAGAACGATCCCTCGGACACCAACGCCACGCTGTCGCTGGCTCCTGGTGAGGTCGGTCGCATCACGCTGCGCATCTACGACAACGACGCGTCGAACAACATCATCGTCACGAACCCCGACGGGTCGACGGCCTCGGTCGATCCCGCGTTCAATCCGGCCACCACGGTCACGGCCGCCGTCGCCGGGCAGGGCGTGGACATCCTCGACCCACCGGGCGCCACCGAACCGCCGGTGGTGACGCCGACCGGGACCAATCTCTTCTTCCTGCAGCAGCCGACCAATGTCGCCCCTGGGGTGGTAATCGCGCCGCCCGTGCGAGTCCGTGTGTGGAGCAACAACGGCGCACCGCTGCCGGGCGTGAACATCGCCATCGCGCTCGACACGCCGCCGCCGGGCGTCGTGCTGTCGGGCACGACGAGCGCGACGACCGACGTCAACGGAATCGCGACGTTCGCGACGCTGTCGGTGAATCAGGCGGCCACCGGCTTGCGCCTTCGCGCGCAAGGCACCTCGCCAGGCGTCTCGGTCTCCGGCACTTCGGCGCCGTTCACCGTCGGATCGGCCACGCTCGCCTTCGTCTCCATCAGCGACTACGCCTCCATCTTCGATGGGACGCCGAAGCCGGTCACGGTAAACACCGACCCGTCGGGCCTCGCGGTGAACGTCACCTACGACGGCGCCGCGACGGTGCCGAGCGCCATCGGCGCCTACCTGGTCTCGGCCACGGTCACCACGCCTGGATTCACGGGTGGTGCAAGCGCGGTCAAGACCATCGCTTCGACGCTCTCCGGTGGAGGGTCGGGAGGCGCTCCTTACGGTCCGCGCAGTTGCGGACCGGGTGTGTTCGCGAACGGCGTCCGCCCCTCGACGAATTCCTACTACGGACTGCTGAGCAACCAGTTGCTGTGCGGCGACGGGAACCATCCTCCGCGGGATGCCGGCCCGCTGCCACCGGGCCAGGGCTCGTACACCGAGACTGACCTCACGTGCGCGCCTGGCGAGGTCGTAGTCGGTGTCTTCGGTCAATCGGGGGCGCCGTTCGGTTTCCGCGTGGTGGAAAACCTCGGCCTGCGTTGCCAGTCGCCAGGTGGCGGGCCCATCACGGACGTCGGCCCGGCCGGAGGGGGGCTGTATCCCGATCAGGCGTTCAGCCTCGCGTGCAATCCTGGTCAGGCGGTCACCGGGGTCGTCGGCGGCAGGGGCGAAGTGGTGGACGCGATTGCGCTTGTCTGCACACCGGTCGCCCCGACAATCGCATCGACATCGCCGGCGACGATCGCGCCGGAGCAGATGATCGTCCTGCGCGGCGCCAACATGCCGGCGACGAGCGAACTGGGGATTCTCTTCAATCAGGGCGGGCCGGATCTCCCAGCCTCCTACACGTTTACGGCCGGCCCCACACTGGTGATTGCCCGCTCGCCGGTGCTGCTCGTGCCAGGCCCCGCGACGGTCCGGTCGGCCGACGGCATCGCGACGACGCCGGCATTCCCCATCACCATCACGGCCATTCCCGGCGCACCCGTGCTCACCGCCCTCCGGGGTGTCGCCGGATGCGGAGGAGCCGATATATCGAGCGTGACGGCTGCGCAGCAGGTCTTCGTGCTCGCCGACGGTGTGGACACGTTTGGGACGACGTTCATCTGGACGCCCTCCGAGGGGCCGGCGCTCGAGAGCGCTCTCCAGTCCACCACTGCCGGTCCCGGCGGCGCGATGTGCCAGACGACGACCACGCCGGCCTTGACGAGCGGTGCGTGGACGCTGCAGGTCCGAACCACCGTGGGCGCCAGCACGAGCCCCTCGAGCAATGGCATCGCCATCGCCGTGCCTTTCCCCTAGCCGCGATGCCGTATAGTGGCATGCGTAGCATGGCCAGTGAACCCGACGCCAGAACGGTTGCGGGCGGCGATCTCGAACCAACGATCGCGCCGTTCGTAGCCGATAGCACGCCCTCGCCCGGGAGCACGACCTCGTCGTTGACAAGTGATTCGGGAGTCGCGCCCGACACCGCCTTGACCCACCTCGCGGTCACGCCCGAGATCGCCGACGCCGACCGTACCGCCTATCATCCCGAGCTGACGATTCTCCCGCCGACGTCCACTTACACTCCGGGCGCGGCGCTCACGCCAGGTACCAAGCTGGGCACTCGCTACACCGTGCTCAAGCTCCTGGGGCGCGGCGGCATGGGCGCGGTGTACCAAGCCTACGACGACGAGCTCGGCGTCGCGGTGGCGATCAAGACAATCCTCCCAGGCCCAGCTGACGACGTGCACACGAGGCGGGATCAGGTCAGCCGCTTCAAGAGCGAGCTGTTGCTCGCTCGGCAGGTCTCGCACAAGAACGTGGTGCGCATCCACGACATCGGTGAAGTCGAGGGTCTGAAGTACATCACCATGTCGTACGTCGCCGGCGAGACGCTGGCCGCGCTCTCGAGGCGCGTCGGGCCACTGCCGGTGCCGCAAGCGCTCGCCCTGGCCCGACAGATCGCCGAGGGCATGGGAGCGGCGCACGACGTGGGCGTGGTGCACCGAGACCTCAAGCCCGACAACGTGATGGTGACGCGCGACGGACAGGCGCTCATCATGGACTTCGGCATCGCCCGCTCCTCGCAGAGCGAGACGCTCGAGGAACGAGGGATGGTCGGGACGATCCCCTATATGGCGCCCGAGCAGGCCTCGTCAAGGCCTGTCGACGCGCGCGCCGACATCTACGCATTCGGCCTGATCGTCTACGACATGCTGCTCGGGCCTCAGCGTCGAAAGGCATTCGCGCAACCGATGGACGAGCTGCGGGCCCGCCTCACGGCGGCGCCACCGGCCGTGCGCACGGTGAGACCCGAAGTGCCCGAGGCGCTCGAGGCCGTGATCTCGAAAGCCACGCAGCCGATTGCCGACGATCGCTTCGCCGATACGCAGGCGCTTCAGGCGGCCCTCGCCGCGCTGACCGACACCGGCCATCTGCGACCGGTC
>DAINCF010000283.1:0-9056 GCA_036732565.1 Vicinamibacterales bacterium | reverse complement strand
ATCACGATCTTCGCGGATGGCGTGCGCGGCCACTTGATGAAGGAGCTGATCCGCACGCTGCAGTTGGGCGATCCCGCACATCCGGGCCAGTACGCGATTGGGCTGAAGGAGATCTGGGAAGTCCCGCCGGATCGAGTGAAGGCGGGCACGGTCATCCACACGCTGAACTACCCGCTCAGGCAGGAGGAGTTCGGCGGCAGCTTCCTCTACGCGATGCCTGGCGGCCGTCTCTCGCTCGGGCTCGTCGTCGGCCTGGACTATCTGGACCCGCTGTTCGATCCCCATGCGGCATTTCAACGGTTGAAGCTGCATCCATTCATCGCCGGCATGCTCGAGGGAGGGCAGATGGTGCGGTACGGCGCGAAGGCCGTGCCCGAAGGCGGCTGGAACACGCAGCCGCAACTGTTCTTCAACGGCGGGCTCATCGTCGGCGACGCCGCGAACCTCGTGAACTCGCTGCGACTCAAGGGGATTCACCTCGCGATGCACAGCGGCATGTTGGCTGCCGAGACCGCGTTCGAGGCCATTCGCGCAGGCGACGTCTCGGCGGTGCAACTCGCGCGGTACAAGGACCGGGTCGATCGCAGCGCAATCAAGGACGAGCTCTATCCGATCCGCAACGTGCATCAAGCGTTTGCGGGTGGGTTGTACGCGGGCTCGTTGTTCGCGGGCCTCGCGATGTTCACCGGCGGCCGCGGGTTGCCCGAGGACATTCCGGGGCATCCCGGCCACACGCGGATTCGGACGCTGGACGCGTACTACGGGCTCGACAAGCGCGATATCCTCAGCGGCTCGAACGCGGTCGCGCCCGATCGCAAGCTGACGTTCGACAAGGTGACCGGCGTGCACTTTTCCGGCGTGGCGCACGACGAGGATCAACCCGTGCACTTGCTGGTCCAGACGGATGTCTGCCACTCCATTTGCGGGGACGAGTTCGGCCATCCCTGCGTCCGGTTCTGCCCGGCGAACGTTTACGAGATGGTCGACAACGGCCAAGGCGGGCGACGCCTGCAGATCAACGCGTCGAACTGCGTGCACTGCAAGACGTGCGACATCATGGATCCGTACGGCGTCATCACCTGGGTGGCGCCCGAGGGGGGCGGCGGCCCGCACTACGACGGCATGTGAGGCAGGAACGACCGGACGCGCAGCACGTGCAGGTAGAGCGGCCCGACTGGCAGGGCTCCTGGCGCCGACGGACTGAAATCACCCTGATCGCCGGTCTCGGCTATCCCCTTGCCGCAGCCCTTGGCGCGACCTTCCGATGGCGGGTCGAGGGACTCGAGCACCTGCGGGCCATCGAAGATGCCGGCCAGCAACCCATCTACGCCTTCTGGCACGGCCGCATCCTTCCCGCCACCGTCTTCTGGAAACGCCGCGGCATCGTCGTCATCACCAGCGAGAACTTCGACGGCGAGTGGATCGCCCGGATCATCGCGCGCTTCGGCTACGGCACCGCGCGCGGCTCGACATCACGCGGCGCGCGCCGGGCGTTGCTGCAATTGGTGCGTGACGTGCGTGAGCGTCCAGCGGCGTTCACGATCGACGGTCCGCGCGGGCCCGAGCGGGTCGCGCAGCCGGGCGCCGTGTGGCTGTCCAAGGCCACCGGGCACCCCGTGTTACCCTTCCACATCGAAGCGTCGGGACACTGGACGTTGAAGAGTTGGGATCGCACGCAGATCCCGAAACCGTTCTCGCGCACGGCCATCGCGATCGGGTCGCCGATCTACGTGCCGCGCGACGCCGATGCCGACGGGCTCGAGCAATCGAGACTGGAGCTCGAGCGCGCGCTGGCCGGGTGCGAACGACGCTGTCACGAGTTGTTGAAACAATGAATTGACGTCTGCCCGGGGGAAGGTCCGGCTAAAGCCGGACCCCACGCATCATGCGGACCGAGGGAAGGTCCGGCTGAAGCTTGAGCCCACGCATGCGGACCGAGGGGAAGGTCCGGCTGAAGCCGGACCCCACGCATGCGGACCGAGGGAAGGTCCGGCTGAAGCCGGACCCCACGCATGCGGACTCGAGTTGGCTTGCGAAGGGGTCCGTACTTGCGTCGGGTCCCTACTTGCGTGGGGTCCGCCTTTAGGCGGACCTGAGTTGGTCAGCGACGATGTCTCTACTCCTTGTTACCTCCGACCGGTTTGCCGATCACGTGACGCCGCCGGGGCATCCGGAGCGGATCGAGCGTGCGGAGGTCATGCAGGCGGTCACCGCCCGCTGGGCGGCTGGAGGCGGCCCCGTCCTGGCGCCGCGGACGGCGACCGACGAGGATCTGCATCGCGTGCACGATCAGGAATACGTCGCAGGGCTCGTGAAGCTGCGCGGGCGCGCGTCGATGCTCGACGAGGATACGTTCACGTCGCCGGAGTCCGAGGAAGTGGCGCGACTGGCCGCCGGTGCCGCGCTGACCGCTGTCGATCACGTGGTCGACAGCCCGCCGGGCGCGCGCGCGCTCGTGCTGCTGCGTCCTCCAGGGCATCACGCCGAACGCAATCGGGCGATGGGCTTCTGCCTCTACAACAACATCGCGGTTGCCGCGGCATGGGCGAGGGCTCGCGGTCTCGAACGCGCGGCCATCGTCGACTACGACGTGCACCACGGCAACGGGACGCAAGCGATGTTCTATGACGACCCGACGGTCTTGTTCGTGTCGTCACACCAGTTTCCGTTCTACCCGGGCACGGGCGCAGTCGGTGAGATTGGCAGCGGCGCCGGCCGAGGCTTCACGGTGAACGTGCCACTCCCGGCAGGCGCAACGGATGCCGACTACGACCTGGTGTTTCGCGATCTCGTGGCTCCGGTCGTGCGAGCCTTCGCGCCGCAGATCCTGCTGGTGTCCGCCGGCTTCGACGCGCACGAACAGGATCCGCTGGCCAGCATGCGGGTCACGACCGAGGGCTACGCGCGGTTGACGGAGAGACTGCTCGCGGTAGCCGACGAGGTCTGCGCGGGGCGAGCCGTGTTCGTCGCCGAGGGCGGCTACGACACCAAGGCCTTGGCCGCATGCCTCGAGGCTGTCATCGGGCTTGCCGCCGGGCCCTCGGAGCCCGAGCGAGATCCCCGGCTGACAGAGATCGTCGACGGCAATCGGACGCGAGGCGAGGGCGCAGCGCGCGAAGTGCGGCGCGTTCAGGCCCAATTCTGGCCTGTTCTCGGCGTTTGATATCCTTGTTGGATCCAAGACTCGTGTCGCGGAGCGTACGTAGCGCAGGCCTTTAGGCCTGCCAGCGAGGCAGCCTAGCGGGAGCTCGAGGCCCCGGCAGGCCTAAAGGCCTGCGCTACGTACGATTCGCATGAAGCGCTCAGGAATCGCATCGTGTCCGACTATCGTCCGCAGGAATTGGATCGCAAGTGGCAGCAGCGCTGGGCGGCAGCCCGGACGTTCGAGGTCACCGAGGATCCGTCGAAGCCGAAGTTCTATTGCCTGGAGATGTTCGCCTACCCCTCGGGGCACGCGCACGTCGGGCACGTTCGCAACTACATCATTGGCGACATCGTCGCGCGCTTCAAACGGCTGACGGGCTTCAACGTCCTGCATCCGTTCGGCTGGGACGCGTTCGGACTCCCCGCCGAGAACGCCGCCATCAAGAGCGGCATCCACCCCGAGACGTCGACGCTGGCCAACATCGCCCACATGAAAGGGCAGTTGCAGCGGCTCGGCATCAGCTACGCGTGGGATCGCGAGCTGGCGACGTGTCTGCCTGATTACTACCGCTGGAACCAGTGGCTGTTCATCCGGATGTTCGAGCGCGGCCTGGCGTACCGGCGACGGTCGACCGTCAACTGGTGTCCGGTCGACGAAACCGTCCTGGCCAACGAGCAGGTCATCGACGGCGCGTGCTGGCGCTGCGGCACGACGGTCGTCCAGAAAGACCTCGAGCAGTGGTTCTTCCGCATCACGGCGTACGCCGACGATCTGCTGTCGGCGACCGACTCGATGAGCATGTGGCCCGAGAAGGTGCTGACGATGCAGCGGAACTGGATCGGGCGATCGGAAGGCGCCCGCGTCTCGTTCGGTCTCCAGGGCATGGCCGGTGAGTCGATCGAGGTGTTCACCACACGCATCGATACGATCTACGGCGCGACGTTCGTGCTGCTGGCGCCGGAGCACCCATTGGTGTCGCGCCTGGCCGAGCTGTCGGGCGATGCGGGCGCGTTTCGCGCGCAGGTGTCGCGATTCCGCGGGCAGGATCGCTCGGCCCGCGTGAGCGGCGAAGTGGAAAAGGAAGGGTTTTTCACCGGGCAGCATGCCATCAACCCGTTCACCGCCGAGGCGGTGCCCATCTGGGTCGCGAACTTCGTCTTGGGTGAGTACGGCACCGGCGCGGTGATGGCCGTGCCGGCGCACGACGAGCGCGACTTCGAGTTCGCCAGGAAGTACGACCTGCCGATTCGGGTCGTCGTGCGCCCCGTCGATGGAGCGCCGGCCGCGGAATCGGTCATGACCGCCGCGGTCTCGAACGACGGCGTGCTGGTCAATTCCGGGCCGTGGGATGGCATGGACTCCGATGAGGCGCGCCGGGCGCTGACGCGAGAGGCCCACGCGCGGACCATCGGCGAGGGCACCGTGCAGTTCCGCCTGAAGGACTGGGGCATCTCACGGCAGCGTTACTGGGGGACGCCCATCCCGATGATCTATTGCGACCGCGACGGCATCGTGCCGGTGCCGGACGATCAGCTCCCGGTCGAGCTGCCGAAGGTCGCGCAATTCAGCGGGCGCGGGGATTCGCCGCTGGCGCAGGTGCCCGAGTTCGTCAACGTGACGTGTCCGAAGTGTGGAGGTCCAGCACGGCGAGAGACCGACACGATGGACACGTTCGTCGACTCGTCGTGGTACTTCTACCGGTTCGTCGACGCGCACAACGATCAGCTGCCGTTCGATCCGGCGAAGGGCGCCTATTGGTGCCCGGTCGATTTCTACAGCGGCGGCATCGAGCACGCGATTCTGCACCTGATCTACTCGCGCTTCATCGCGCGCGTGTTTCGCGATCTCGGCATGGTCACGGATCCGGAGCCGTTCACGCACCTGCTGACGCAGGGCATGGTGCTCAAGGACGGCGCCGTGATGTCGAAGTCGAAAGGCAACGTCGTCGATCCTGACGAGATGTTGCAGAGGTTTGGTGCGGACGCGCTCCGCCTGTACGTGATGTTCGTTGCTCCCCCCGAGACCCAAGTGGAGTGGTCCGACAGCGGCCTCGGCGGCAGCTTCGACTTCCTGGGTCGCGTCTGGCGCATCGTCGGTCAGTGGTGCGACACGGTTCGCGCGCACCCCGCGATGCCGGCGGCAGCTGCGCTGGACGGCGCCGAACGGGCGCTGCGCCGAAAGACGCACGACACCATTCGTCGCGTCACGGTGGATATCGAGGTGCGGAAGCACTTCAACACGGCGGTGGCGGCCATGATGGAGCTGGTGAACGAGCTGTATGCGTTCACCAAGAGCCAAGCCACGCAGCCGACGCCGAGCGCGGGCGCGGTGGCCCGTGAGGCGATCGAGGCCCTGACGGTGATGCTGTCGCCGTTTGCCCCGCACACGGCCGAGGAGCTGTGGGAACATCTGGGGCACGAAGGCGGGCTGGCGAAGGCGATGTGGCCGGCCTTCGACGCCGAGGCCGCCAGGGCGGAGGAAGTCGTGATTCCGGTGCAGGTGAATGGCAAGGTCCGGGGACGCGTCACCGCCTCGCCGGAGGCCGGCGAGGGCGAGCTCCGCGATCTGGCGTTGGCAGATCCGGGTGTTCGGGCGCACACTGAAGGGAAGACGGTGAAGAAGGTCGTGGTTATCCCCGGCCGCCTCGTGAGCATCGTTGTCGGGTAGACATGTCCTCAGGCTGAGAGCCTGACACATGGAGTGGAACGTCCGACTGCCTGAGGATATGTCTATGCCCCGCGGAGCGGGGCGAAAAGCAATACTGGCGAAGCCAATATGAACCACCTGACGCGCCGATCGTTTCTCGAACTGACCCCCCTGGCGCTCGTGGCCGGCGCCGGTGCGGCCTGCGGCTACTCCCTGGCGGGCCGTGGATCGTTCTTGCCGAGCTACATTCGCGTGATCGGCATCCCGATGTTCAACAATCGGACGCCCTATCCGACCATCGATCAGATCTTCACGGAGAAGGTTCGCATCGAGTTCCAGGGGCGGGGCCGGTATTCCGTGAACCCGTCGGAGCAGGGCGCCGACGGCGTCGTGGTCGGCGATCTCCTCGCGATCGGCGCCTCGCCGGTCGGGTACACCGAGAACCAGTTGGCGTCGCGCTATCGGTTCAACGTGCTCGTTGCGGTTCAGTTCTTCGACGCCAAGCAGAAGTCGGTGCTGTGGGAAAATCCATCGCTGAGTTTCGCCGACGAGTATCAACTGGCGAGCTCGAACGCGGCAGGCACCCAGATCAACCCCGAGTCGTTCCTGGATCAGGAGCGTGCCGCGATCGATCGCTTGTCGTCGGATTTTGCCCGTGCCGTTGTCACCGCCATCCTCGAAGCCTTTTAATGGAGCGTTTCGACAGAAGTGCTGGTATCTACAAAGAGCTCGGGGAGCAGTTCTGGGCCGTTCCTACGGAACGGCCCATGTGTGCTTTCAACGGTAGCCTGACCAGCTCATCGTGACACCTGCCGCGGTCCGCACGCATATTGCCGCCGGCACCACGGCGCCGGTGTTTCTTCTCGAAGGCGACGATTTCCAGTCGCGGCACGATCTCGCGCTCGAGTTCGCCGGGCTCGTCGATGAAGGTCTGCAGGCGTTCAACGTCGAGGCCTTCCACGCCAATGACGCCTCGACCGCCGGCGCGCGCGATCAGATGATCTCAGCCATCCTCGTCACCGCTCGGACGTTGCCGATGATGGCGCCTCGCCGCGTGATCGTCGTGCATGATGCCGAGCGTCTCCTTGCACCGCGCAAGGCCAAGGACGAGAGCGAGGACGTCGAGGGCCGGCCCGACAGCGGAGGCAAGCGCAAGCGCGCGGTATCGACGCCAGCGGAAGACCTGGAAGCGTATCTCGAGACGCCCGAGCCGCTGACGACGCTCGTGTTCGTCGCGGGGCCGATGGACGCGAATCGACGGCTGGTGAAACTGTTGCGCAAGCAGGCGGTCGCCGTGGACTGCGGATCGCTCGACAGCGTCGCGGATGCCGCGAAGTGGATCCGCACCAGGCTCGAGAAAGACGAAATGACGATCGAGCCGGCGGCGCTGAACCTGCTCGTCAGCTCGACGGGCCTGAACCTGACACGGATTCGCCGAGAGATCGACAAGCTCGTGCTCTACGCGGTGGGGGAGTCGTCGATCACGTCAGCGCACGTCCGGGACCTCGTCATGCCGCAGGGCGAGCCCGGGGAGGACTTCGCGCTGGGCAAGGCGATCTGGAACTCGAACGCCAAAGAGGCGCTGAACGAGATCACCGCGCTACTGGAGTCTGGTGCGCTACCGGTGATGGTGCTCGGCCAAATCCGCGCCGCCGCCGGCCGCCTGCGCCCAGACGCGCGTGTGAAATCCGCGCTCGACGCGATCTTCGAGGCGGACCTCTCAATCAAGTCCTCGATGGGCGAGCCCCGCTATCTGCTCGAGCGCCTCGTCGTCCAGATCTGCGGCTCCGGCGCGCCGGTTGGCCCAGCTTGGCGCCGGTGACAGCCGTTCCACACGATGGTTCCTCACGGGGTTCCACACCAAGGTTCCGCCGGAGGCTCGGTGCCACACGAGGGTTCCGGCCGTAGGTTCGGTTCCGAACCAAGGTTCCTCTCGTCGCTTCGCGAGCCGAACTCTGGGGCGGAACGCCCTCGTCTAGAACCTTCGTGTCGCACTGAACCTCTGTCGGAACCTTCGTGTGGAACCGAACCCTGTGCGGAACGTCGCGAGGAACCTCCGTGAGGAACCTCGTGCGGAACGGACGTCATTCGGCTCGTAACACCACGATCGGATCCGCATCCGCGGCACGGCGTGCCGGGACGTAGCACGCCGCGACGGCCGCCAGCAGCATCACCGCGCACGCCGCGCCGAGCGAGACTGGATCTGTCGGTCTGACTTCGAACAGGAATCGGCCGAGCAGCGTGGACGCCGCGAGCGCACCGGCCAGACCGATGGCGATGCCCGCCGAGGTGATCAGGAGGCCGCGTCCGACGACCCAGCGACAGATATCCCACCAGCTTGCGCCAAGCGCGATGCGCACGCCGACTTCGCGCAGGCGCGCGTTGGTGACGGCGGCCAGCACGCCATATACACCCGCCGCGGCCAGGAGCAGCGCGACGATCGCGAAGCCGACGAGCACGGCCAGGGCGAAACGCCGTGGAGACACGGTGTTCATCACCAGCTCGTCGAGCGTGGCGGTCCGATAGATCGACTGCGCCGGGCTGACGTCCCAGATCTGCGCCTTCGCGGCTTCGAGGAGCAGCGTTGGATCCCCGGCCGCGCGGACCGTGAAGGTCATCGACCCGAACGGCATCTGCGCGTGCGGCAGGAAGACTTCCTCACGGGAGGCGACGGCCAGAGTGTCGTGCTTGAGCGAGGCGACGATGCCGACGATCTCGGCCTCGAATGGCCGGCCCGCGAAACGGGCGCTGATGCGATCCCCGATCGGGTCGTCATCGGCAGGCCAGTGACGACGAGCCAGATCCTCGCTGATCAGCGCGACGCGCGTCGTGTCCGCCCCATCGCGCGCATCAATCAATCGGCCGTTGCGGAGAGGAATGCGCAGCGTCTCGAAATAGCCAGGCGTGGCAATCGTCAGGTGTGCTCGTGACAATTCACCCGGGCCGAGCGGCGGCCGTCCGACAATCGTGAAATCGCCTTGGATGTTGATGTTCGACTCGATGAACGGCATCGCCGACACGGCCCCGACGCTTTGCACGCCGGGCAGCGCGCGCAGCCGCTCTGACGATCGGTCGAAGAACGCCCGGAGATCGGCCGGTGTCGGATAGTAGTCGTAGGCGAACACCTGGAGCACGAAGACGCCGTCGCGCCGGAATCCCGGGTCTACGCTCAGCAGACTCGTGAAGCTGCGAATCAGCAATCCCGCGCCAGAGACCAGCACGAGCGCCAGCGCGATCTCGGCGATGACGAGGCCGCTGCGCAGGC
>DAINCF010000282.1:0-9057 GCA_036732565.1 Vicinamibacterales bacterium | reverse complement strand
CTCGTCGCTGACGAGGGGCGCGGGCCCGTCGACACCTATCACGCGTTCATCGACGTTCTCGCGCGCGACGCCGCCGCGACCCAGGCGGCCGTCCGCCTCGTCCTCGCCCAGGACGGCATCAGCTCGCAGCTGGTCGACAACCTGAACGCCTCGATTCACGTCCGCGCGCTCCTCACGGACATCTTCCTGATCGACGAGCTCCTCAAGAGGTAGGGCGGCTCGCGAGCCGCCCCTACAAACTCTCAAGAACTCCTCACGACGTCTCCTCAAGAACGCCTCACGACGTAGGGGCGGCTCGCGAGCCGCCCCTATGCGAGACCGCGGGGACACTCTTCAGCTAGTCTGTAGAGATGATGCAGTTGTCGGTCAACGGCAAGGCCGTCTCGTTCGACGGCGATGCCGACATGCCTTTGCTCTGGTATCTCCGGGACATCCTCGATCTCACGGGCTCGAAGTTCGGGTGCGGCGCTGGGCTCTGCGGCGCGTGTACGGTACACGTCGGCGGTGCGGCGACGCGGAGCTGCGTGACGCCGATGAAGGCGGTCGCGGGCAAGGACGTCGTGACCATCGAGGGCCTCACCCACAAGGTGAAGGACGCCTGGCAGCAGGTCAACGTGCCGCAGTGCGGCTACTGTCAGAGCGGGCAGATCATGCAGGCGGCGGCGCTCCTCGCGAAGACGCCGACGCCGACTGATGCCGATATCGAGACGGCGATGCAGGGCAACATCTGCCGTTGCGGCACCTACCAGCGTATTCGGCAGGCCATCAAGGTGGCCGCAGGGAGCACGATATGAGCCCCGTCGTCCGCGTCACGCGCCGCGGCTTCATCGGCGGGCTGGCGACCGCGGGCGCGCTCGTCCTCGGCACGCGGCTGCTGCCGGACGGCGTCTTCGGTCAGTCGCGTCGCGTGAAATGGGAGCCGAACGTCTATCTGGCAATCGAGCCGGATGGCCGCGTCCTGATCATCGCGCATCGATCCGAGATGGGCACCGGCATCCGCACCGCGCTTCCAACCATCGTCGCCGACGAGCTCGAGGCGGATTGGACGAAGGTCTCCATCGTGCAGGCGCTCGGCGATCAGAAGTACGGCTCGCAGAATACCGACGGCTCGTGCTCGATTCGCGACTTCCACGAGGCGATGCGCCAGGCTGGCGCGACCGCCCGCTTGATGTTGGAGCGCGCCGCCGCGGCGGAGTGGAGCGTGCCGGTGCCCGAGTGCCGCGCGCAGAACCATGTCGTGCGGCACGCGCCGTCGAAGCGCGAGCGCTCGTTCGGCAGCCTCGTTGCGGCGGCATCGAAGCTGCCGGTTCCCCCCGCCAGCGAGCTGCGCTTCAAGTCGCCGGCCGAGTATCGCTACATCGGCAAGGACCTGCCGATTGTCGACCTCGCCGATCTCTGCAACGGCCGGGGCACGTTCGGCATGGATCTCAAGGTGCCCGGCATGGTGTACGCGAGCATCGAGCGGCCACCCGTGCTCGGCGCGACGCTCAAGAGTCATGATGACGCGGAAGCCAGGAAGGTCGCCGGCGTCGAACAGACGGTCGTCCTCGACGGCATCACCTACCCGATCGGCATGAAGCCGGTCGGCGGCGTCGCCGTGATTGCGTCGAACACCTGGGCGGCGATGCGCGGCCGCCAGCGTCTCAAGGCGGAATGGGATCCCGGTCCACACGGCGCCTTCGATTCCGCGACGGAGAAGACGACGATGCTGGCGGTTGCGCGGCAGCCACAGCGGGTCGCGCGCAACGGCGGCGACGTCGAGGCCGCGTTCGCGAAGGCCAAGCAGGTGCACGAGGCGGCGTACTACACGCCGATGCTCTCGCATGCGCCCATGGAGCCGCCGGTGGCGGTCGCGAGCGTGCAGGGTGAGAAGGCCGAAGTGTGGGCGCCGACGCAGAACCCGCAAGCCGTGCAGGAAGTCGTGGGTGCGGCGCTCGGCATCAAGCCGACCGACGTGACCTGCCACGTGTCGCTGCTCGGAGGCGGGTTTGGCCGCAAGTCGTTCCCGGACTACTGCGCCGAGGCCGCGCTGCTCTCGCGCAAGCTGGGCAAGCCGGTCAAGGTCGTCTGGTCGCGGCAGGAGGATCTGCAGTTCGACTTCTACCATTCGAGCGCCGCGCTCTACATGAAGGCCGGGCTCGACGCGAAAGGCGCGCCGACCGCGTGGCTGCAGCGTACGGTCTTCCCACCCATCGGCTCGATTGAGAACGCCGACGAAGAGTACGGTGGCTTCCAGCTGGGCATGGGCTGGACGGACGTGCCGTTCGACATCCCCAACTTCCGAGCGGAGAACGGACCGGCCAAGGCGCACGTCCGCATCGGCTGGCTGCGATCGGTCGCGAACATCTACCACGCGTTCGCCGTGCAGTCGTTCATCGACGAGCTCGCGTCGCTCGCTCGCCGCGATCCCATCGAGTACACCCTCGCCGCGCTCGGCGCTGATCGCAAGCTGGATCTGAAGGCGCAGGGCGTGGAGTTCGGCGGCATCGCAAGTCGCCCGGATTTCGTGCCGGACACCGCCCGCCTGCGTCGGGTCATCGAGCTGGTCGCGGAGAAATCGGGCTGGGCCAATCGGAAGCCAACCAAGAACCATGCATGGGGATTTGCGGCGCATCGCAGCTTCTTCAGCTACATCGCCGCGGTGGTCGAAGTCGAAATCGACGATCAGGGCGCGATCCGCATCCCACGCATCGACATGGCCGTGGACTGCGGCCGCATCATCAATCCGGATCGCGTCACCGCGCAGTTCGAGGGCGCGGCGGTGTTCGGCGCCGGCCTCGCGCTGGTCAGTGAGATCACCGCGGAGAGCGGGCGCATCCAACAGGCCAACTTTCACAACTACCGGGTCGCGCGGATGACCGAAGCGCCCTATCGCACCAACGTCTACATCGTCCCCAGCGACGCCGCGCCCGCCGGGGTCGGCGAGCCGGGCGTGCCGCCGATCGCTCCGGCGCTGTGCAACGCGATCTTCGCGGCAACGGGCAAGCGCGTACGAGAGCTGCTGATCAAAAACACAAAGCTCGCGTGAAGGTCCGCCTGAAGGCGGACCCCACGACTGAAACGGACTGCCTCGATGTGGCGAGGGGTCCGGCTCGAGCCGTACCCTTCAGGCGTGGGGTCCGGCTTCAGCCGGACCTTCACAGATCTGTTACTGCCCCATCACGCGCGGTCGTGACGAGGCGCGCGTATTTGGCGAGGACGCCGCGCGTGTAGCGTGGCTTGGGCTGGCGCCACGCCTTGGCGCGCGCCTTCAGCTCCTTCGCCGGCACATCCAGCGTGATCGCGTGCTTGACGGCGTCGATCGTGATGCGGTCGCCGTTCTTCACCAGCGCCAGCGGCCCGCCATCGAAGGCCTCGGGCGTCACGTGGCCGACGACGAACCCATGCGTGCCGCCGCTGAATCGGCCGTCGGTAATCAGCGCGACGTCGGTGCCGAGACCACGGCCCATGATCGCGCTCGTCGGCGACAGCATTTCGCGCATTCCTGGTCCGCCGCGCGGTCCTTCGTAGCGGATGACGACGACGTGTCCCTTGCGCACGCGGCCGCGCAGGATCGCCTCGAGCGCGGCCTCCTCGCGTTCGAACACGATTGCCGTGCCTTCGAACCGCTCGCCTTCCTTCCCGCTGATCTTGGCGACCGCGCCATCCGGCGCGAGGTTGCCGTAGAGCACGACCAGGTGGCTGTCGCGCTTGACCGGGGCATCGAAGCCGCGGACGACGTCCTGTCCCGACGGATACGACACCGCGTCCTCGAGGTTTTCGGCCAGCGTACGACCGGTCACCGTCAGTGCGTCACCGTGCAGCAGCCGGCGCTCCACCAGCATCCGCATCAGCGGCGTGATCCCGCCGATGCGCACGAGCTCCGCCATCTCATAGCGTCCGCTCGGCTTGAGGTCGGCGAGGACCGGCACTTTCCTCCCGATGCGAGTGAAGTCGTCGACGCTCAGCGACACGCCGGTCGATCGTGCGATCGCGACAAGATGCAGCACCGCGTTCGTCGATCCGCCGACGGCGATGACCATGGTGATGGCGTTCTCGAACGCCTTCTTCGTCAGGATGTCCTTCGGCCGCACGCCGCTCTCCAGCAGTTTCACGACGGCCTGCCCCGCACGCTTGCAATCCTCGCGCTTGGCGTCGCTGATCGCCGCCTGCGCAGAGCTGTTGGGCAAACTGAGACCCAACGCCTCGATGGCCGTGGCCATCGTGTTCGCGGTGTACATGCCGCCGCACGATCCCGGACCTGGACAGGCGTGCTGCTCGAGGTCCGCCAGCGCGCTGTCGGAGAGCTGTCCGGCCGCATGCTTCCCGACCGCCTCGAACACCGAAATGATGTCGACCGGCTTACCTGACCACGTCCCGGGAAGGATCGTCCCGCCGTAGACGAACACCGCGGGCCGATTCAGCCGTGCCATCGCCATCACACAGCCGGGCATGTTCTTGTCGCAGCCGCCGATGGCGACGACGCCATCGAGCCCTTCACCCGCCACCACGGTCTCGATGGAATCGGCGATCACCTCGCGCGACACGAGTGAGTACTTCATCCCCTCGGTGCCCATCGAAATCGCGTCCGACACCGTGATGGTGTTGAAGATGATCGCCTTCGCCCCCGCCGCGTTGGCGCCAGCCGCCGCACTGCGTGCCAGCTCGTCAATGTGGACGTTGCACGGCGTCACCTGACTCCAGGTCGAGGCGATGCCTACCTGGGGCTTGCTGAAATCCTCGCGCGTGAACCCGACCGCGTGCAGCATGGCGCGCCCCGGCGCCCGCGCCGGGCCATCGACGACGAGTGATGAGTGCTGCCGCGGGTTGACTGTGGAAGACAATCGTTTGCGGTTCATGGATGGCGGAAGAATACAACACGTGCAGGCGCGGCTCCCATGTAGGGGCGGCTCGCGAGCCGCCCTACGGACCTACCGAACCAACGAATCACCCGCCGCCCTCCTTCATTCGACGCAGGTTCCGCCGCTGATTGCGATCCGGGCGGCCGGCTGGGGCCATGGTGGCGCGAAAGATCCGTTCGAGGCGTCGCGCCTCCACCTCGTGCGACGACGGCGGCGGGGTGCGGTCCTCGTACAATTCGCGCGCGACCGCCTTGGCGACGTGCACGTCCGTCAGCCCGCGCACGACCACAATCTGCTTCCGCCCGAGCGGTCGGGTGATGTGCAGCTCATCGCCCACGCGCACCTCACGATGCGGCTTCGCCGCCACGCCAGCGATCGCGACCTTGCCTCCCCTACAGGCGCGCTGGGCTTCGGATCGCGTCTTGAACAAGCAGGTGACGTCCAGCCAGACGTCCAAACGAATGGAATCCACTCCTTCCATTCTGGGGTCAGGCGTCGACAATCGACAAACCGGGCACCTGCGATCCGCGGTGGCACTCGGATGCGATCCTGTCGATTGTCGACGCCTGACCCCATGACTTCTGGCATCATCCAGTACAACGAGTGGAGCGTATCAACGGAAGGTGAAGTGCTCATCATCGTTGCTCGGCCACGGTTTCCGGGCCGTTCCTACGGAACGGCCCATGTAGACATCGAACGTACATCCCATTAAATGCCCCCATCCGTGCTCATCCGCATCGTTGTCCTCGCCGTGGCGGCGATTCTGTTCTTCGTCCTCCCCTCGTCGGTCGATCTCGCCGCCGACTGGCTGTGGTACGGCGAGGTTGGCTATCGAGACGTCTTCCTGACCGGGGTGACGGCGCGGTCACTCCTGTTCGCGCTGATTTTCGTGGTCGCGGCGGTGTGGCTGTGGCTGCATTTCAGGCGCGCGGTGCGCAGCCTCAGCGTCGCCCCCATCCATGTGGCCACGGTCGAAGGCTACACGGTGGCGCTCCCGACTCAGCAGCAGCTGCGCCCGCTCGTGTCCGCGGCGGCCGTGCTCGTCGCCCTCGCGATTGCGCTGTACGGATCCTCGGCCTGGCTGACGATGCTCCTCTGGCAGCATGGGCAGCCATTCAGCGTCGCGGATCCGATTCTCGGGCATGACGCCGGCTTCTACATCTTCACGCTTCCACTGCTGCAGCTCATTCGCAACCTGGGGCTGGCGCTCGTGCTGTTCGCCGCCGCCGGCGCCGCCGCCATCTACGTGGTCGCCGGAAAGCTCGCGCTGACACCGTTTGGATTACGCGTGCAGCCCGAGACGCTGCGCCACGGCGCCGTGCTCGCGTGCGGGCTGTTCGTGGTGCTCGCGCTCAGCGCCTGGCTGGATCGCCTGGGTGCCTTGGTGTCTCCGTCGGCGCTGATTCATGGCGCGGCGTACGCGGACGTCTACGCGCGCATGCCCGCGGCGCTGCTCCTCACCATCGTGTCGCTCGTCGGCGCCATCCTCGCGGCCGTGCACGCCACAGGACGATTTCGCTGGCCGCTGCCGGCGGCAGTGGCGTTGTATCTCCTCACGCTCTTCGGCGGCCAGATCTACGCCTCGTTGCTCCACCGATTCGCCGTCGCCCCCAACGAGCAGGCGCGCGAAGCACCATTCATCGAGCACAACATCACCGGCACTCGCGCCGCCTTCGGCCTGGACCGGGTCGAAGAGCGCGAGATCTCCGGCGACGCCGAGCTGACACGTGCCGACATCGAACGAAACCGCGCCACGCTCGACAACGTACGGCTCTGGGATCATGGACCGCTGCAAGAGACGTTCGGGCAGATTCAGGAGATCCGGACCTACTACGATTTCGTCGCGGTCGACAACGATCGCTACCGCATCGAAGGCCGCAGCCGTCAAGTCATGCTGTCGGCGCGGGAGTTGCAGCCGGCCGCCCTGCCCAATCGCTCCTGGATCAACGAGCGCCTGGTCTTCACGCACGGGCACGGCCTGACGCTTGGCCCGGTGAACCAAGTGACGTCGGAGGGGCTGCCGGTGCTGTTCATTCGCGACCTCCCGCCGGTGTCGACGGTTCCGGATCTCAAGGTCACACAGCCAAGCCTGTACTTTGGAGAGCTGTCGAACGAGTACGTGATTGCACGCACGCGGTCGCGCGAGTTTCACTACCCGAAGGGCGACGACAACGTCTTCACCGACTACGACGGCTCCGGTGGCATCGTCCTCAACTCGTTCCTGCGCAAACTGCTGTTCGCGATCCACTTCCGCGCCTACCAGATTCTGCTGAGCGACGACATCACCAGCGAGAGCCGGTTGATGTTCGATCGACAGATTCGGCGGCGCGTCTCGAAGATCGCGCCGTTTCTCGCGTTCGATCAAGATCCCTATCTGGTGGTGACCGATGAGGGGCGGCTGGTGTGGCTGCAGGACGCCTACACGACGTCGGACCGCTACCCGTACTCGACGGCGGCGGCGCCTGGTGTGAATTACATTCGCAACTCGGTGAAAGTCGCGATCGACGCCTACGACGGCGTGACGACGTTCTACGTATCCGACGATCGCGACCCCATCGTGCAAACGTTGGCGTCGACGTTTCCGTCGCTGTTCAAGCCGATCGCGGAGATGCCGGCCACGCTTCGGCAGCATGTCCGCTACCCTGAGGATCTCTTCGCGCTGCAGACCGCCGTGTACTCGACGTACCACATGACCAACCCCGCGGTGTTCTACAACAAAGAGGACCAGTGGGAAGTGCCGGCGATCGATCGTGGCGGCGAGGCGGACCGCATGGAGCCGTACTACACCATCATGAAGCTCCCAGGCGAGGGCCAGGCGGAGTTCATCCAGATGCTCCCGTTCACGCCACGCCGCCGCGACAACCTCGCATCGTGGATGGTGGCCCGCAGCGACCCCGAGCATTACGGGCAGCTCATCGTGTTCCAGTTCCCCAAGCAGAAGCTGGTGTTCGGTCCGCGACAGGTCGTCGCGCGGATGAGCCAGGACCAGGTGATTGCGCCCCAGATCACCCTATGGAACCAGCAGGGCTCGGAAGTGATTCAAGGCACGCTGATGGTGATTCCCATCGAGGAGTCACTCATCTACGTGCGCCCGCTCTATCTCAGAGCGCAGGCCGGACGCATCCCCGAGTTGACGCGCGTGGTGGTCGCTTACCAGAACCGCATCGTGATGGAGCCGACGCTCGATGCGGGACTCGCACGCCTCTTCGGCGGCCCGGGCGCGCCACGTCCGGAATCGCAAGCCGCCGCCGCTCCCGCACCCGGCGCGGTGCCAACCCCCGCAGAAGCACAGGGCGCCGTCCAGACCCTCCAGCAATTGTCCGCGGAAGCCGATCAGACCTATCGGCGCGCCATCGAAGCACAGCGCGCCGGGGACTGGGCGAAGTACGGCGAGGAGCTCAAGCGGCTCGGGGAGATTCTGTCGAAGATGCGGGCGCAGTAGACTCTCGCCCGCAAGGCGCAGGACCCTGACGTCGGCCTGGCTCTTGGGTCCTGTGACTCGAGGCCACAAGTCACAGGTCTCGCGGCTCAAGACGAGCCGTACTGGCTTTACCTCACATTCAATCTTGTAAATTGCCACGCGTCGCCGTTGCGCTCGAGCGCGATCGTCCAGGTGCCGTGCCGCTCCTGTAACTGGCGAGGACCCACACGGCCCACGTAGCGCACTTGACCAGGGCACACTGCCGTCGCGAGCTTGCCGGCAGTGGTGACCCGGCAGTCGGTGAGCGTGAGCGCCTGCTTGTCGACGTTCTCGAACGCCCTGGCCACGCCGGCGACGTCGACCGACGGCCACACCAGCGCCATCGCTCCGACATCCTTCTGCGAGTAGGCCGCCTGATACCGCAGAATCGCCTCGCGAACGGCGTCGACGTCCGCGCGCGACACGGCGGACGCGGTCGACTCGTAGGTCTCGACGGCGCGCACCGGGAGCGCCGCCGCGGTACGCGGCGACACCAAGGGCACGACCGATTCGGCGATAGCTGAATGGTCGGCTGACAGCAGCGGCTGCGAGACGACGATGGCTTCTTCGGTCAACACCTCGGCTGGTGGTGTGCGCCTCTCCGCGACCGGCGCCGCGGATGGCGCGGCACGCAGGATCGGGACGCCAAACGCGGGACCGGGATCGCTCCCCATGGGCACCGCCGGCAACGGCTCGATCGTTCCCGGCTGGGGCTGCGGCGCTGAAACCGGGGGCTTCGCGTCGGCGCTCGTCGGC
>DAINCF010000281.1:0-9079 GCA_036732565.1 Vicinamibacterales bacterium | reverse complement strand
ACGTGGGCGCTGTGGGGCGCCGCGGCCGCGGCGCTGCTCCTGGCGACGCTCATCGGCCTGCTGCCCCTGCTGCAGCGCCGCGACACCGGCGAAGAGGTGGCGCAGCAGCCGGAAGAACAACAACAGCCGCTCGTCGAGTCGGTGCAAGCGGATCTGCAAGCGGCCGAAGCGCACTACGAGAAGGCGATCGAAGGCCTCGAGGCGATTGCGCGCAGTGACGGCGGCGAGCTCGATCCGCAGGTCGCGGCGGTGTTTCAGAAGAACCTGCAGGTCATCGATCAGGCGATCGGCGAAAGCCGTGCAGCGCTCAAGACGCAGCCGGCGAGCACCGACGTGCAGGAAGGTCTGTTCGAGAACATGCGCACGAAGGTGGCGCTGCTGCAACAGACCGTCGAGCTCATCAACGAGATGCGCAAGGGCAATCAAGCCGAAGCCGGGCGCATCATCCAGGGGCTGAAGTAGTAGCCAACGCACATGACCGAGTCCGCCCTTTCCCGTTTCCTCGTCATCGCGCTCGTGGTCGTCAGCGCGCCTGCCACGGCTGCCGTCACCGCGCGCGGTCCGGGCGGGGAGGAAAACCCGCGCGCCGCCTGGCTCGATCGCTACACCGAGGCCAGGCAAGGCGGCGAACAGAGCGAGCGCGTCACCCAGACCTACAACGTCGGCGCCGATGGATCGCTCGACCTCTCGAACCTCTCCGGCGACGTCCGGGTCACCGGCGGCGGCGGCAACGAGATCCGTATCGAAGCCATCAAGCGCGCACGCCATCGCGATGGCGGCGAAGCGAAGCAGTTGCTGGATCGCCTGCGCGTCGAGATGAACAACGTCGGCGGCCGGGTCGAAGTGCGTGCCGTCTATCCGCGCAGCACCGGCCGGATGTCGGCCAGCGTGGACTTCGTGATCAGCGTTCCCGCGGGCGCGGCGGTCTCACTCAAGACCATCTCCGGCAACATCGCGGTCAGCAATGTGCGCGGCGAGGTCCGAGCCGATACGGTCAGCGGCGATCTCGAGCTCTCGGGCACGCCGAACGTGCTGATGGGCAAGGCCGTGTCCGGTACGGTGACGGCCCGCAACATCGCCGGGGCGAACACTGTGACGCTGGCGACGATCAGCGGCAACATCGTCACCAGCGAGTTGAAGGCCCGGGCGCTCGACGCCAACAGCGTCAGCGGCGACGTGCTGCTGCGCGGCGTGCAAGTGGAGCGCCTCGAGGCCAAGGCGGTGAGCGGCAGCATCGAGTTCGCCTCGCCGCTCGCCCGTGGCGGCCGCTACTCGTTCAACTCTCACTCCGGCGACGTCCGGGTCGCGGTGCTGAACGGCACGGGCTTCGAGCTCGATGCCACGACGTTCAGCGGCAGCGTCCGATCGGACTTCCCCATTACGCTGCGCACGGACAACGACGGGCGTGGCGGGCGAGGCAGCGATGGCCGGACGATTCGCGGCACGTTCGGCGACGCCAGCGCCGTCCTCTCCGTCCGCAGCTTCAGCGGCTCCGTCGTCATCTCGAAACAGTAGGAGTATCGAGAGTCGGCAGTCGGCAGTCGGCAGTCGGCAGTCGGCAGTCACGCTCCTGAGCTTTGTCGTGTGTCATTGCGTGTAGCTCATCAGCAGAGCGGTGGGGCGTGACGTCGACGGTGTAACTCTCGACAACCATTTCCGGACTGCCGACTCCCGACTGCCGACTGCCGGCTATAATGTCTGCCAGGGAGGACAGGGATGAAGCACACGTGGCTCGTCGGAATCCTCGCGAGCGTCATGCTCGTCGGGAGCGCGGCAGCACAAACCCAGACTGCAGCAGGTGAAGTGCCGACCGGCGAGATGGTGCTCGGCTCGGTCACCATCCCGCGCGCGGTCACGGCGGACGGCAAGCCGCTGCCCAGGGGCACTTACCAAGTCAGACTCACACCACAGACGGCGACCGCGCCAGCCCCCGGGGCGACCCAGGCGCTGGAGCGCCTGGTGGAGTTTCTCCAGGGCGGTCAGGTCAGAGGCCGCGAGGTCGTGAGCGTCGTCCCGGCAGGAGAGGTTAAGGATCTGATGCCGGGTCCGGACGGGGGCAAGCCCGTCATGAACGGATCCAAGGTCGAATTGCTGAAGGGCAACGACTACATGCGCGTCTGGATCAACCGGAAGGGTGTGAACTACCTGATTCACCTGCCGGTCGCGTCGACGACCTGAACACACATCGTCAGGTAGGGGCGGTTTACGAACCGCCCCTACGCGGCGATGCTATCCACCAATCGACATCAGATCGAACTGCTCGTGATGCAGGTGGACGTCGGGTTTGACGACGACGTCCTTGCCCAGCATCGATCGAAGATCGCGCAGGACGTTCCGCTCCTCTTCCTTGAGCGCGCGGGCGATGTCGGGGTTGACGCGCAGCAGCACGCCCGGGCCGTCCATGTCGCTCCCCACCTTGCGGACCTCACTCAGGATCTCATAGCAGATCGTCGAGCTGGACTTGATCGTCCCCGCGCCGGAGCAGTACGGGCACGGCTCGGTGAGCACGCGCTCCAGACTCTGTTTCACGCGCTTGCGGGTGATGATGACGAGGCCGAAGTCGGAGACCTGCAGGGCCTTCGACGGCGCGCGGTCCTTGCGGAGCTCCTGCTCCACCGTCTGAAACACCTTCTGGCGGTTCTTCTTCTCCTCCATGTCGATGAAGTCGAGCACGATGATGCCGCCGAGATCGCGCAGGCGAATCTGGCGGATGATCTCCTTCACCGCTTCGAGGTTGGTCTTGAGAATCGTGTCCTCGAGCCGTCCCGCGGTCTTCTTGCCGACGTAGCGGCCGGTGTTGACGTCGATGGCGACGAGCGCCTCGGTCTGGTTGATAACGATCGATCCGCCGGACTTGAGCCACACCTTGCTGCGCAGCGCCTTGTCCAGCTCCGCCTGCACGCCGTACTCCTCGAAGATCGGGAAGTCCTTGTCGTAGAGGCGCACGCGCGGGGAGAGCGACGGCATGATCCGTCCGATGAACTCGACGATCTGCTTGTGCTCCTGCGGGTGGTCGATGCGGATGGCCGTGAAGTCGTCGGTCAGCAGATCGCGGAGCAGCTTGTTGACCAGACTGGGCTCACGATAGACGACGGCGGGGGCGCGATGGGTCTCGGAGGCCTGCCGCATCTCGGTCCAGATCTTGTGGAAGTAGTTCAGGTCCGAGAGGATGTCTTCCTTCGGCCGGTCGGCCGCGGCGGTGCGGATGATGACGCCGCCGCCGAAGCTGTGCTGGTCGCGGAACTCGCGGACGATGCCGCGCAGGCGCGCCCGCTCTTCGCGGCTGGCGATCTTGCGCGAGACGCCGACGTGATCGACCGTCGGCATGAACACGAGAAAGCGGCCGGGCAACGTCACATGCGACGTCAGACGCGCGCCCTTGGTGCCGAGCGGCTCCTTGGCCACCTGCACCAGGATGTCCTGCCCTTCCTTCAGCAGGTCCTCGATCTTCGCCTCGGGCCCGCGCTCCTCGCGCCGGCCGCCGCGCCACTGTGGTGGCCGCCGATCGCCACCGGCCGGCGGGATCTGCGTGCCGCTGTCGCCTTCCGCCTTCGCGCCGTCGGCGCGTCGGCGAGACAGGTCCGCCTCATCCTCGTCGTCATCGTCACCGCTCAAGCGCTCGAACTCTTCGACCGTGTTGATGACGTCGGAGACGTAGAGGAAGCCGTCGCGCTCGAGCCCGAGATCGATGAACGAGGACTGCATGCCCGGGAGCACTTTCGAGACACGCCCCTTGTAGACGTTGCCGACGACTCCCCGATTGCGCTCGCGCTCGACGAAGATCTCGGCGACGAGGTCGTCCTCGAGAATGGCCACACGAGTTTCGTGGCCGTTCGAGGAAATGATCATCTCTTTTGTCATTTTTCGGAACCCGAGAACCCTGGACCGAGAACCCCGAACCGAGAACCGAGAACTCGAGAACCGGGACGTGTTAGTTCGTAAATCTGCGCATCCGGACGTTCAGGATGAGGCCGAAGCCTGCCAGCGTCGCGATGAGCGAGGAGCCGCCGTAGCTCATGAGCGGCAGCGTCAGCCCCTTCACCGGCACGAGACCCGCAGACATGCTGATGTTGTAGACGACTTGAAACGCGAACGTCGAGAGCACGCCCGCCACGAGGTAGGCGCCCAGCCGATCCTTGGCCAGCCGCGCCGCCTCGAGCGCGCGAAGAATCACGAACAAATACAGTCCCAGCGACACGACGACGCCGACAAACCCCTGCTCTTCCGCCAACACCGAGAAGATGAAATCGTTGTGCGCGACGGGCAGGAAGCGCAGCTGCCCCTGCGTGCCTTGCATGAAGCCCTTGCCCCACGGCCCGCCCGAGCCCACGGTGATCCGCGCCTGAATCTGCTGATAGCCCGCCCCACGTGGATCCTGCTCCGGATCGAGAAACGTCTCGATCCGCTCGCGCTGATAGTCCTCGAGCCCGAAGCGCCACGCGAACGGCGCTGAGAGCACGGCCAGGATAAGCAGTGTTGTCAGATAGCGCGTGGGCATTCCCGCCGAAAACGTGACGACGAGCAGGATCGGCAGCAGCGTCACCGCGGTGCCGAGATCGGGTTGACGGGTGATGAGGATCAGCGGGACGGCGGTCAGCACGCCGGCCAGCAGGAGGTCACCGTTGGTGAGGATGGGACGTCTAAGCTCGCCGAGCTGCTTGGCGAGCACGAGCGCCAGCGTCATCTTCGCGAACTCGGACGGCTGCAGGTTGAAGACGCCGAGATCGAGCCAGCGGCGCGATCCGCCGCGCACGACGCCAAAGAACAGCACGCCGGCGAGCAAGGCAATGAGACCGAGATAGATGAGATGCGACTTGTCGGTGAGCGATCGGTAATCGATCGCCAGACACACACCCATGGCGATGACGCCGAGGCCGAGCGCGTAGACCTGGGTCCAGTAGATGCGGCCGGCGCCGCCCGTCGTGCTGTAGATCATCGCCAGGCCGATGCCGCACAAGGCCATCAGCGCCGTGATCAGCCACCAGTCGATGTGAAAGTAAAGGCGTCGTTCGAACACCGTCACCGCCGGGGCGATGGCCCCTGGCCTCCGGTGAGTGCGCGTCCGTCGGGCGGGGCGGCCGCGGCCACGGTCGCCACCGCGGCGGGCCTGGCAGGCGCGGGCGCAGGGGGTGGCACCTTCAGCTCGGGGAGCGGCAGGCCCTCCTTCTGCGCGAAGTACGTCTCGAGCACATGCTTGGCAATGGGCGCCGCCAGATATCCATGCTCGCTGTGCTCGGCGAAGACCACGCCCGCCACCTCGGGCTTGTCGTGCGGCGCGAAGAACACGAACCAGCCGTGATCGCGCAAGTCCTTCGTCGTGCCACGCGCGCGTTCTTTGCCCTGATTCGAAATCACCTGCGCCGTGCCGGTCTTTCCGGCGACATCGCGTCCCTCGATCTTGGCTCTTCCGCCGGTGCCCGCGCGGTTCACCACCATCCAGAGTCCTTCGTGCAACGCGGCGACGGTGCCCGGCTTCATCAAGAACGGCGTGAACGGATTCGTCGGCAGCGGCAGCTCCCGCCAACCCCGGCCTTCATCGACTGCTCTCACCAGCCGAGGCACGATGCGCGTGCCCCCGTTGGCGACGGTGGACATCATCACCGCCATCGACATCGGCGTCACCGACAGCTGCCCCTGACCGATGGCGACCGAGATCGTCTCGCCCGCGTACCACTTCTCGTTGTACCTCTGCTTCTTCCACTCGGTCGACGGAACGATGCTCTCGATCTCGTTCGGCAGATCGATGCCGCTCTTGTCGGCAAGCCCGAGCTTCTCGGACCACTCGTGCAGGCGATCGATGCCCACCATGTTGCCCAGCGTGTAGAAGTACACGTTGCACGACTTCTCGATCGCCTCGCGCATGTTCACCGAGCCATGTCCACCCTTCTTGTGGCAGGCGAAGTAGTGGCCGTAGAACGTCGCGCCCCCCGGACAGTAGACGCGGTGCTCGGGGCTGGCGACACCTTCTTCGAGCGCCGCCGTGGCCACGACGATCTTGAACGTCGAACCCGGCGAGTACCGTCCCTGAATCGCGCGATTCTGCAGCGGTCGCAGCTGATCGGTGTTGAGCGCCTGCCACGTCGCGCGATCGATGCCCGTGGCGAACGCGTTCGGGTCGTACGCCGGCAGGCTGACCAGCGTCAGCACGTCGCCGTTGCGCGGATCGAGCACGACCGCGGAGCCGGCGTAGCCGTAGGCGTGGAACGCGTTCTCCGCGGCCCGCTGCATGCCGTAGTCGAGCGTCAATTGCACGCGGCGCCCTTCGACCGGCGGAAGCTCTTCGATCTCGCGGATCTCACGGCCGAGACTGTTGACGACGACCCGGCGTGCGCCATCGTCGCCCATCAGCATCTTGTTGTAGACGCGCTCCACGCCGGATTGACCAATGACCGCGCCGATCGGGACGCCCTCGTCCGACACCTGCTGATCGCTGGCTTCACCGACGTAGCCAATCAGATGCGCCGCGAGCGACTGATCGGGGTAGGTGCGCGTCGGCACTTCCTGGAAGATGACATCGCCGCCGTCGAAGTCGAGCCGGCGCGCCGCGACCGCGGCCACCTGGGCGAGCGTCGCATCCTGGATGACCACGACCGGCTGATACACGGGCTCGCGGCGATGACGCTCGAGGGTCTCGCGGAGCTGCTGCTCGTCGGTGCCCGTGACCGACGCGAGCAGCCGAATCGTCCGATCGAGATCGCGCGTGTGCTCGCGGACGATGGAGATGTTGAGCGAGCGGCGGTTCTCGACGAGCACACGGCCCGAGCGATCGTAGATGACGCCCCGGGGCGCCGCCAGCGGGAGCGTCCGCTGATGGTTGCTCTCGGCCAGCTCCTTGAACCGCTGGTGCTGGACGATCTGAAAGAACCAGAACCCGCCCACCAGCAGGCCGAACGCCACCAACACGCCGACCCTGAGGGTGGTGAGGCGGGTAACGAGGCGACGACGATCTTCCGGGATAGCCATTGGAACTTACGCTTCTAGGCTTGTGACCTGGGACCTGAGACCCGAGGCCTCAAGCCAACATGGTACACGGTATCTTTCACGTTTCCTTACGGCCTTCTCACCCGCGCTCTACGGCGCGCCGCCACGCCTGGTAACAGCTCGATGAGCTGTCCCAGGACCACGCCGACAAAGCCGTTGCCGAGGGCCTGGCCGAGGACCACGGTGTAAGGTGCCTGGAATACGCGGAGATCGAGCACCTGATACAGCCCGATGAACACGCCAGCATGCGCAATAGTGGCCATGACGAAGACCACGAACCGCGGCAGCGGCGCCGTGATGATGAACTGGGTGCCCAGGACCCCGGCGCCGTAGCCCACCAGCGTCTTGGCGAGACCGCCGATGCCGAGGACGCCACTGGAGAGGGCGTCCTGCGCCAGGCCGGCGACCGTGCCGGCGAGCAGCCCGGTGATCGGCCCAGACGTCAGGGCGATGTACACCACCACGATCAACACCAGATCCAGCGCCGGCATCCCCCGCAGCACCAGCGTGCTGAGCGTCGTCTGCACCGCAAGCGCAGCCGCCAGGCCCAGAATGATTTGCGCCGCTGCCTTCACTCGCGGCCCTCGACCTCGGACGAGCGAGCGGCGGGCAGCGTGAGCACGATCAGCACGTCTTCGAGCCGCGAGAAGTCGACGGACGGCTGCACGCTGATGGTGTGGAACGTGCCGGGTCCGCGATCGACCAGCCCCACGGTGCCGATCACGAACCCCTTGGGATAGATGCCGTCGATGCCAGAGGTGACCACCAGGTCGCCCGGCTTGACGTCGGCCGTGCCTGGCACGTACTCCATCTGCAGCATCGCGTCGCCAAACCCGAGCACCAGACCTTGAGCGCGCGTGCGCTCGATCAGGGCGCCAACGGCCGCGTTGCGGTCCACGATCAGCTGGACCTTCGACGCCCGCGGGCTGGCCAAGATCACCCGGCCGACGACTCCAGCCGGCGAGATGACCGCCATGTCGCGCGCGAGCCCGTGAGCCTGGCCCTTGTCGATGGTGATGGTGCGGAAGTTCGGATCGGCGCCGCCGGCGATGACCTCAGCGGCGGCGGTGGCCAGACCGGCGCGTTCCCGAAGCTCCAGCAGGCGACGCAGCTCCTCGGTCCGCTGCGCGATCGCGCGCTCCTCCTGCAACTGGACCTGGAGCTCCTGCATGGTGCGGCGCAGCTCGCGATTCTCGGCTTCGACGTCACCCAAGGCCACATAGCGGTTCCACAACGTGCGCACGCCGAGCACGCCGGTGGTCGTCAATCGCTGGACCTCCGAAAACGCGCCGAACGTCAGCGACTCGAGGAGCGGCACGCCAGTGACCGTGTTCACCTGTGCCGAGATGATGCCGACGTGCAGCACGACGACGGCCGTCAGGACAACGCCCGGACGCTGGTGAATTTCCGAGGGCATAGAAAACGAGCCGACGCGGGCCTGTGGGCCTGGGACTCGGGGATCAGGTCCCGCAGGCAGCCTCGGGACCCACGTCTCGAGTCTCGAGCCTGACCTCAGTCGATAGCAATCTTTCTCAGCAAATCGAAATCCGAGAGCATCTTCCCTGCTCCCAGCACCACCGACGACAGCGGGTCCTCTGCCATGGTCACCGGCAGTCCTGTCTCCTCGCGGAGCCGCTTGTCGAGATTGCGCAGCAGCGAGCCACCGCCCGTCAGCACGATGCCGCGGTCGACGATGTCGGCGGACAGCTCGGGCGGCGTGCGCTCGAGCGCCACGCGCACCGCGTCGACGATCACGTTGACCGTTTCCGCGAGCGCTTCCCGGATTTCCTCGTCGGTGATGGTGATCGTCTTCGGCACGCCCTCGATCAGGTGGCGTCCCTTGATCTCCATCGTGATGCGCTCCTCGAGCGGATACGCCGATCCCAGCTCCATCTTGATCCCTTCAGCCGTGCGCTCGCCGATGAGCAGGTTGTAGGTCTTCTTGATGTACTGGATCAGCGCCTCGTCCATCTCGTTGCCCGCGACGCGCACCGCCTTGCTGTAGACGATGCCCGCGAGCGAGATGACGGCGATGTCGGTGGTGCCGCCGCCGATGTCCACCACCATGCTGCCGGCCGGCTCGGTGATCGGCAGCCCG
>DAINCF010000280.1:0-9091 GCA_036732565.1 Vicinamibacterales bacterium | reverse complement strand
CGATTCGGGTGTTGAGCCTCGTGGGCGGCGTGGTCACCGAGCTCATCGCGTTCGACGCGTTCGAGGCCGGCTTCCTCGGCAGCGCGTCGATCGCGTGTGCGGACCTGGATGCGGACGGCGCAGCCGAAGTCGTGGTCGGTGCGGGCCCCGGCCGTGCGCCTGAGGTGCAGGTCTACAACGTCGGCCTGAGCACTGTCACGCCACGCACGTCGTTCCTCGCGTATGAAGCCGGTTTCCTCGGCGGCGTGCGCGTTGCCGCCGGTGCCTATGCCGGTCGTCCGGGTTGGCTCGATGCCTTCGCGATCGCGACGACGCCGGGCGCGGGGCGCGCGCCGGAGCTGCGATTGTGGACGCCGACGGGGACACCGGTCGCGCAGGTGGTGGTGAGCACCGCGACGAACGGCGTGCTGCCGACGCTGGGCGATGTCAACGGTGACGGGCAACTCGATCTGCTGCTTGCGCCGGACGACGGTCGTCCGGAGTTGGTGCGCATCTTCGAGATCGACAGCGGGGAAGTGCTCGGCGATGTGGCAGGCAACCTGCCAGGCTTCCCAGTCGGAATCCGCACCGCCGTCGGTGTGCTCATCGGCGGGCCGGGGCAACCGGAGATCGTGATTGGTAACGGTCCTGGCGGACACCCACGCGTGCGGGTGGTGTTCTGGCCGCCAGCCGGCCCCGTTCAGCGGCTGGAGATCTTGCCGTTGGAGATTCCGTAACCAGGCAGGCCTGAAGACCTGCGCTACGTACGTGGGCCCGATACGGTGTCGGGGATCCCATGCGGTGTAGGAGATCCGTGTGTGTAGGGGCGGCTCGCGAGCCGCCCCTCACGTTCAGCGCTGTCACACCGCCTGGTCGTGCCGATATCTAGATCGATAGTCATGAAATTCCGTTCTTCGTCGTTTGTCGCTACCGCTCTCCTATCGCTTGTGTGCACGACCGGCGCGGCGGCCCAGGAGCTGTGGTCGAACCCCGCCACCTGGGGCGGGCAGGTGCCCGGTCCCGGGGCGCACGTCGTGATTCCGCAAGCGCGATGGATCCGCCTCGATGTCAGCCCCCCGCCGCTGGGCAGCCTCACAGTGCTCGGCAAGCTGGAATACGCCGACAAGGACATCGACCTCACCGTTGGCTGGATTATGGTCCACGGTCTGCTGGAGATTGGGACCGAGCAGAAGCCGTATCCGCATCACGCCACGATCACGTTGACGGGTCCGCTCGACCAGGACGTGGCCGGCATGGGCGCCCGGTTCATCGGCGCGATGCACGGCGGCTCGCTCGAGATCCATGGCTCGAGGCGTGCCGATGTCGATTGGGCGGTCTTGAGCGCGCACGCCAAGCCCGGTGACACGACCATCAGCCTAGCGCTGGTCGAACCGAACAAGGGCGCGCTCGGATGGCGTCCCGGCGATCTGATCGTCATTGCGCCGAGCGGGCGCGACCCCCTCCAAGCCGAGGCGGTCACCGTCACGAGCATCTCCGAGACGCAGGTCTCGTTCACGCCGGCGCTCCAGTTTCATCATTGGGGCGAGCTCCAGACGATCGCAGGCCGCACGGTCGACGAGCGCGCCGAAGTCGGCCTGCTCACGCGCAACATCGTGATCCAAGGCGCGCCCGATGGCTTTGCGCGCCAGATGGGCGGCCACGTGATGATCATGGCCGGCAGCATCGGCAAGCTCGAAGGCGTCGAGCTCCGCCGCATGGGTCAGATGGGGCGCAAGGGACGCTATCCCATTCATTGGCACTTCACGGGATTTGCCCCGACCGACTATTCACGCTTCAACAGCATCTGGAGCAGTTTCCACCGTGCCGTGGTCGTGCACCAGACCGCCGGTGTGGAGGTGCGCGGCAACGTCGCTGTGGACATCTGGTCGCACGCCTACGTGGTCGCCGAGGACGGCAACGAGGTGCTCAACATCGTCGAGGACAACCTGGGCATCTTGACGAAGCGGCTGCCCGACAGCGCCTTTGCGTTCGCCCGTCATGGTGATCCAGGTTCGAGCGGCATCGCGGCGCAAGACGAGTGGCGGCCGGCGACGTTCTGGATCAACAACACCAAGAACGTCGTCCGTCGCAATCGCGCCGCCGGTGGACTGGATGCGATCGGGTTCTACTACGACCATGATCACGGGCGCGCCGCACCGACGGATTTCGCTGGGCTCGACTTCTTCGGGAACGTCGCCCACTCCTATCTCGCGTCGAATCCGGAGGCCGATCCGCTGCCGACGCTCACGGGCGGCGTGGGTCTGATGGTCCGTATGGCCCCGCGCACGAGCGGCACTGCTGCGTTCCGGAGCTTCACGGCCTATCAGAACTCGGTGGCCGGCGCGTGGATGGAGAACGCCGACGATGTGTTGCAGGATGCCATCCTGGCGGACAACGCCAGTGGGGCAGTGGTCCTGCGCGGCACGATCGACAACGCGCTGATCGTCGGACAGACCGGCAACATCTTGACGCAGCATCCCGCGGCATCGATCCGCGGCGGCGTCCGCGTCATCGGTCAGGTTGGCGGTGCCAAGGCACCGCAGGTACGTCGCACCACGTTCGTCAATCAAGCACCTGCCGCTGTCTACGTCGACAGCGATCACGTGATGCCGGGGAACCTGTTCGAGGCCACCACCCTCACCGGCACACCGGTCCCGGTGTTCTTGCGCGATCGCACGCTCGATCACAATTGGAGCGGTGGCCTGCTCGATGTCGATGGCAGCCTCACCGGCACGTCGACACCGACGGTGGTGACAGGCGCCCCGGCGTCTGCCGAGAGTGTGTTCAAGCCGGGCTGGGGTTCGTTTGGGCCGGGTGGCGCGTTCATCACGCCGCAACAGACGGCTGGCGGCCCGAGCGGCTTGTCCTGGTTCGCGGAAGGCTCGACCGTGGGTCTTGCCTGGTATCCCCCAGCCGATCCGTCCCAGATGCAGTCGTACGTGCTCGAAGCGGGCTCGGCGCCCGGGCGCGCGGATCTCGCGCAGACGGACGTGGGATTGACCACCACGCAGACGATTCCCGGCATCCCGAACGGCAGCTACTTCGTCCGCGTGCGCGGGAAAGGACCCGGCGGTCTCACACAGCCGTCCAACGAAGTGCAGCTCGTCGTCGGCGAGCCCGCGTGCACCGTGCCGGATCCGCCGACGCTGACGTTCAATGTCGCAGGCAACGTCGTGTCTCTGCAGTGGAGTGGCGATCCGGGTGCCGCGAACTACATCCTGGGCGTCGGATCCGCCTCAGGCCGCTACGACGTGCTGGTGACGACCGTGCCTGCCACGGTCACGTCGATCGCTGGCGCGGCACCTGCCGGCACCTACGTCGTCCGCATGGTGGCGCAGAACGCCTGCGGGATCAGTGCGCTGTCCAACGAAGTCACGGCAGTCGTCCCCTAGATTCGGCTTGCCGGTTCGAGCTCGAAGTGAGCGGCCGGAAGCGGTCGACCGCACCCAGGGGTGTTGCCATCCTGTCAGAAGGAGGTTACCCTGTAACCATGCGAGGCATCACGATCAAATTGCCGGATACGACGCTGCGCCGACTGCGGGAGGAGGCTCGTGCAACGGGACGAAGTGTCGCGGCCCTCGTTCGGGAGCGCGTGGAGGCTGGCTCCGAAGCCGGGGGCCGGTCCGTCTACGCAGCCACGTCAGACCTCGCCGGGGTTATCGACGGTCCTAAGAAGCCAGCGACGAATGCTCGGCGCAGGTTCTCGAGACGGTGAGCACGATCTGCGACACGGGACCGCTCCTCGCGTATCTCAACCGCAACGACCCGCATCACGCATGGGCTGTCGCGCTGATGAAGCAGGTCCCCGCCCCGCTCTTGACCTGCGAGCCTGTGCTCACCGAAGTCGTGTACTTTCTGCGCGAAGACGATCTTCCTGTCGATCCACTCTTCCAGATGATCGAGCGTCAGGCCCTTCGCCTCGACTTCGACGTGGCGACGCATTGGCCACGCATCCGGACGCTCATGGCACGCTACCAGCAAATGGATCTCGCCGATGCCTCGATCGTCGTGATGAGCGAGCTCAACACTCGCTCCCAGGTGCTGACCGTGGACTTCAAGGACTTCAGCGTGTATCGACGCAATGATCGTCAAGTGATCGACTTCGTCGCGCCACAGAAACGGTAGCGTGCGCAGGTCCCCCACGGAGCTTCTCACGTAAGGAACCCTCGTGGGAGCCATCGCGGGGAACCATCGTCACGCAGGTTCGACCACCTGGTAGAAGTCCCGCACGCGGCTTTCGAGCATCGGTACGACTTTTCCCAGGATGTTCGCCTTGAACTCCTCGGTGGCCATGTGCGCTTCGTAGCCCGAGCGATCGTAGTACTGCTCGTACAGCAACAGCTTTCGCGGGTCCTCGGCCGACTGGTTCACCGTGTACAACGCGCAGCCCGGCTCGGCACGCGAAAGGGGGATCATCTTCTTCAGGATCTCGAGAATTTCGCCTTCCTTACCTTCCTTGGCGTAGTACTGCGCGGCAACAACGAACATGGATGCGTCTCCTTCTTTCGCTGGGGTGGTTTCCGGGAGCCTATCGACTGACGTGATTCCTCAAGATGCCAATGCCTTCGATTTCGAGCTCGACGACGTCACCGGGCTGCAGCCATCGGTCCAGCTCCAGGCCCGAGCCGCCGGTGACGGTGCCCGATCCCCAGAGCTCGCCGGGGTAGATGGTCTCGCCCTGTGACACGTGGACGATGAGATCGGCGAACGAGAACTGCCGTCCGGCGCTCGTCGAATCGGTCCACACTTCGCCGTTGACCCGCGCGATCATCCGCAAGTTGTCGACGTCGAGCTCGTCGCTGGTCACGAGGTACGGACCCACGGCGTTGCCGGTATCGAAGTCCTTGGCCTTCCCTGGCCCCATGCCCAGCGGACCTTCGCGCATCTGCTGATCGCGCGCGCTCAAATCGTTCCAGATCGTGTAGCCGGCGATGTACTGATCCGCCTCGGACTTCGGGATGTTCCTGCCTCGCCGGCCGGTCACCATGGCGAGCTCCAGCTCGAAATCGAACTTCTCGCAGTACGGCGGCACCGCGACCGTGGCCTCTGGGCCAACCACCGTGTCGGGGTTGCCCTTGTAGTACGCGGGCACCTCGTACCACAACGGGTGAATCGGATCGGTGCGGCCCAAGGCCTTGAAGGCCTGCTTCATGTGCCCTTCGAAGGTGAGGAAGTCGCGCATCACCCGCGGGCGCGTCAGCGGGGAGAGCAGTCGCACCTCGTTCGGGGCGTAGCGGGTTCGTGCGCCAAACGCTTCCTCGTCGCGTGCCGCCGCCTCGATCGCGCGGCTCGCCGCTTCTCGTCCCAGCGTGCCAGTGCCAAGAAAGAGCCCCATGTCCGGCGGCAGCAAAAGCCCCGCGACGCGCTGTGCGTCGCAGCCCCGATCGGTCCGATCGAGATGCGCCGCGTAGGCGGCAGCAAGATCCACGAGGTGCTCATCCGAGGCGGCCCCCAGGCGCGGCAGCGGCCCGGCAGACGTCGAGATCTCGAACATCGCAAGCTTCATGGCATTTGCCTTCGGGACGCTTGCGCAGGGAACGCTGTCGGCATCCACGAAAGAGATCGAGGATGACCCATCGGGTGCTCTCCCGCGGCGAACCCACTTCCGCAGCCGGCAGACTGCACCTTCGACACGGAACGTCGACACAGCGTACCGAACCGCCTCGCTGGCCGGCGGAGCCGGTCGCGAGCGAGAGAGAGGCGCCGCGCGAAAGCCCTGCTGCCGCCGGAGGCGTGGTCTGCCGGCCTGCGGAAGCGGGTTCGCGGCGGGCACACCCCCGACGAGCCAGAAATCGGAGCTCGCTCAATCACCATGAGCCGCCCTACGTAGCCGGGACAATCGCCACCGCGCGGACCGGGGCGGCGGAGGCCCCGCGCCACTTCACCGGCAGGACGCTGATCGTGAACGAATGGAAGGGCGGTGGGATCTCGTGCAGGTTGCAGAGGTTCTCGAGGTGGTAGTACTCGCGCTCCCGCATCACGCGGTGCGCTTCCCAGAACTTCTTCCGCTCGAACATCTTCGCCACCGGCGGATCGAAGCCGATGGCATCGATGCCCATGACCATCACGCCGCGATCGAGCAGCGCGTGCACCGCTTCCTTGGTCATCCCGGGATGATCGGTGAGGTAGGCCTTGTCGAAGCGGCGCTTCGCGGCATCGGTCCGCAGCAGCACGATGTCGCGTGCCTTGATCCGGTAGTCGCTGAGCGCGCGCTCCGCGCGATCGATGTCTTCGACGAGGATCTCGTCGCCAGGTCCCTTGAACGTCAGATCGAGGACGACTCCATCGCCGTAGCACAGCTCGATCGGAATGCCTTCGGCCCGCGGCGCGTCTGGCTTGACGTGTCCCCAGGAGTCGATGTGCGTGCCGATGTGGTCACCCGTCACGATCATGCAGTGATTGGTGATCTCGTTGACGCCATACAGATCGGTGCCGACGCTCCGCGCCATGTCCGCATGGGTTTCCATCTCGACGATGGCAGGCTTGGCCACGTTGGGGTAGGTCATCATGCCCTGATAGACCTCCATGCTGAGGTCGATCAAGCGCGTACGTTCAGCCATGACCTACTTGCCCTCCCATCCGCCGTCGACGTGAATCGACTGGCCGGTGAGGTAGCTGGCCTCGTCGGATGCGAAGAACGCGGTGACCGTGCCGATTTCGCGGGGCTGACCGGCGCGGCCGAGCGAGATCTGCGCGAGCACGACCGGCAGGATCTCAGGATCCTTCATCACCCACGAGGTCATGTCGGTGTCGATCAGTCCCGGGTGCACGCAGTTGACGCGGATGCCTTGCGGCGTCATCTCGGCGGACATGTTGCGCGTCAGGGCCTCGAGCCCGAGCTTCGTCGGCGCGTAGTGCGTACGGCCCGGCAGCACCTTGGCGGCCTGGATCGATCCGATGTGGACGATGCTGCCTTTGCGGCCTTCGGCGAGCGCGCGCTTGCAGAACACCTGCGAGCAGAGCCACGCGCCGCGCAGGTTCACGTCGACGAGCCGCGTCCACTGATCGTCGGTCAACTCGAGGAACGGCACGATGGTCTCGATGCCGGCGTTGTTGACGAGGATGTCGATGGGACCGAGCTCGTTCCATACGCGCGCGATCATCGGCTCGACCTCGGTCCGCTTCGCGATGTCGGCCTGGACCGTCATGGCGCGTCGGCCTCGGGCGCGGATCCAGTCGGCCACGCTGTTGGCGCATTGCTCGCTGCCGATGTAGTTCACGGCGACGTCCGCGCCTTCCTCGGCGAACACTTCCGCGATCCCGCGACCGATGCCGCGGCTCGCCCCTGTCACCAGTGCGGTTTTTCCCTTGAGTCTCAAGTTCTCTCCTCTACGTACCCTCGCTAACGATCAACGTCTCTCGACCGGCAGGGCAAACGCATGGTAGCCCTGAGCCTCGATCTTCCCCTGTTTCCGATGGAAGGCGTTTTTCCAGATCGGATCGCCGCCGGTTCCCCACGATGCGCCAACGGCAAACGCGATGTATTGGCGGCCGTTCAGCTCGTAAACGGCCGGCACGCCTTCGGGGTTGGCGTCCAGCTCGTGCGCCCACAGCACCGCGCCCGTGTCCCGGTCATACGCTCGCAGCGTGCGATCCTGAGCGTTGGCGAGAAACACCAGCCCGCCAGCCGTGACGACGGGACCGTTGCGCGGGCGGACGCTGCCGGTGTTCTTGATTCCCTGTTCGGCCAGACCGGGGGCGTCCCCATCCGCCACGCGCCACTTGATGGTGCCGGTGTTCAGGTCGTACGCGACGAGCTGCGTCCAGGGCGGTCCGACGGCCGGCAGGCCGTTGCTGGCGTACCAGCCCGCGGAGAACGAGCCCGAGTAGCGCGTCGGCGGCCCTTGGTACCTCGCCGGATCCGGCGGCAGTCGCAACGTGCGCCGATCGGTGTTGGCGCCATCATCGCCACGCGCGTTGCCGGATGATTCGCCGCCCACTGGAACCGTGAGCAGAAAGGCTTCGAGCGCATCCAGGCCCTCGTTCGAGATCCTGGTCTCGGCGAAGGCCGGCATCTGTTCGCCGCCTTGTCTGATCAGCGCGCGGAATCGCTCGGCGCCGAGCTCCGCGGGAGAGGTCATCGGTCTCTGGCCCGGGCCGTGGCACGCCGTGCAGGTCTCGGCGTAGACGGCAAAACCCTTTTGCTCGCGCGGGCCCAGTGCCGCGGTCGACGTCTCTTTGCGCTCGACCGGGGCCATGATGCGGTAGCTGGGCATCTCGAGGCTGCGGACGTAGAGCGTGCCGTTCGATGGATCCGCGGCCGTGCTGCCCCAGTTCGCGCCGCCCCACGCGCCGGGGAATTGAATGTGATGGCGCTTGTGGCTCGAGGGCGTGAACAGGCCGTCGTTCGCGGCGTTCGCCACCGCCTCTTTCAGCTTCGCCTGCTCGTCGGCGCTCAAGAACGGGTTCACATCCTCGGGGCGGAAGACCTGCCGTGCGAATGCCGGCGGCTTGGTGGGGAAGGGCTGCGTCGGCGACGACACCTCACCGGGGATCTCGCTCTTCGGCACGGGCCGCTCTTCGATCGGCCACAGCGGCTTTCCCGTGACGCGATCGAATACATAGAGGAATCCGGTCTTTCCGGCCTGCGCGACGATGTCCACGTTCTTCCCCTCGTGACGCACGGTCAGGAGGTTCGGCGAGGCGGCCAGGTCGTAGTCCCAGAGGTCGTGGTGCACCACTTGGTAGTGCCACAGGCGCTTGCCCGTGCGCGCCTCCAAGGCGATCAAGGAGTTGGCGAACAGGTTGTTGCCCACGCGATCGGCGCCGTAGAAATCGGCGGTGGGGGAGCCGGTGGGCACGTAGATGATGCCGCGCTTCTCGTCAACGCTGAAGCCGCCCCAGGTGTTGGCGCCGCCGGCGTATTTCCACGCCTCCGGCGGCCAGCTGTCGTACCCATACTCGCCAGGATGCGGAATCGTGTGGAAGGTCCACACGAGCGTGCCGCTGCGCACGTCATAGGCACGGATGTCACCGGGCGGCGATCCGAAGCCTTCACCCGTGACCGAGCCGACGATGACCAGATTTTCGAAGACGCGTCCGGGGTTCTCGCTCTGGATGTTGCGGATCGTGCGCACCGGACGACCGAGTCCCTCTCGTAGATCGACGCGAC
>DAINCF010000279.1:0-9169 GCA_036732565.1 Vicinamibacterales bacterium | reverse complement strand
GCACTCTCTGGCCTCCCCCTCGCGCGGCTTCGCCGCGCGCCGGGCGCCTCGTCGTCTTATCGAGAAATCTGCCAGTCGGAGCGTCGAGCGCGATGCAGAAGTCGCAACGCTCGGGCCTGGGCATTAGCGAATTCAACGACGATGTGCCGCATGCGATGTCGGCAAGCGCTTTGCGACGGAAGCATCTATTGTGACTCGCTCCGATACTGACCCTCGCACGTTTGCCATCATCGGCGCGGCCATGGAGGTCCATCGTGTTCTGGGCTCGGGTTACCTGGAGACCTTCTGTCGCGATGCGCTGCAGATCGAATTCGGCATTCGGGGCATTCCGTTCCGTGTCGAAGGGCCCTGCAGCGTCGAAGACAAGGGGCACATGCTGTCTGGCGTCCAACGCATGGACTTCGTGTGCTTCGAGTCGATTGTGGTGGAAGTGAAGGCGAGGGCATCGACTGGCCAGCCGACCACGCGCAACTGCTGAACTATCTGGCGAGCACTGGTCTGACCTGCGGGCTGCTGCTCAACTTCGGTGCGCCACGTCTCGAGTACCGCAGGTTCGTCCGATAGGGGGCCACACTGCAGGGCGGCGGCCGGCCGCGAAGCGGCCGGTGCGAGTTCGTGGCTGGCGCGCGGCTTTTGCCGCGCCGCCGCCCTCACATCTGTGCCATCTGCGCCATCTGTGTCGCCTTGAAACTGCCTATCGGAAATCCTCAACCCTGAGTTCGAGGTAGCGCTCCCCTTGGAACTCGTTCTCTTCCAGTGTGTAGGCGAGCTCCACGCCCGCGCGTTGGCCCTGCAGGGCGGCTTCGCGTTCGGCGGCGTTCCAGGCGATCGCGCGGAAGGTCCGGTTGTCTTGGCGGAAGGACATCTTGAGGTGGCGGTCCTTCAGACGACGAGGGCCGTCGACGACTTCCACCGGTCCCGTGTGGAAGACGGGCTTCGGGTTACCGGCGCCGAAGGGGGCGAGCATGGCCAGCTCCGAGACGAGCTGGCTGCTGATGTGACCGAACGTCAGCGGCCCGTCGAGCCACAGTCGCGGGCGGAGATCGTCTGGGCCGAGGCACTCGGCCGCGTGGGCGTTGATCTGCTTGCGGAACTCCCGAATCCGTGCCGCATCCAGTTGCAGGCCGGCCGCCTGACGATGGCCGCCAAAGCGCAGCAGCATCGGCGCGCAGCGCTCGAGCGCGCCAAGCATGTCGAAGCCGGGGATGCTGCGGCACGAGCCGTGCGCGAGGCCGTTTTCGATGGAGAGGACGATCGCCGGCCGGTAGAACGCGTCGACGATCTTCGAGGCCACGATGCCGATGACGCCGCGATGCCAGTCGTCGCCGGCGACGACGAGCACGCTCTCGGCGCCAACTTCCGGATCGGTTTCGATGATCTTGCGCGCTTTCCCGAGGATGTCCTGCTCTTCTTCCCGGCGGCGCGTGTTCTCGGTGTCGAGTTGCAGCGCCAGCTCGCGGGCCTCGTCACCCATCGCCTCGTCCGCGGCGAGCAGCAGGCGGGTCGCGATGTCCGGCGTGCTCATACGGCCGGCGGCGTTGACCCGCGGGGCCACCATGAACGAGATGTGATAGCTGTCAATCGTCTTGCCGGTCAGACCGGCGACGTCGAGCAGCGCGCGGAGGCCCACCTTGTGCGGCCCGCGCGTCAGCATCTGCAGGCCGAGCTTGGCGATGACGCGGTTCTCACCGACCAGCGGCACGACGTCGGCCAGCGTGCCGATCGCGGCGATCTTGACGAAGGCGGGCAGCCACGCCGTCTTCCCGGCCCCGATGCACAGCGCATGCACGAGCTTGAGCGCCACGCCCACGCCGGCGAGGTTCTTGTCCGGATAGGTGCAGTCGTGGCGCTTCGGGTTGATGACGGCGTACGCGTCAGGCAGGTCGGTGTCCGGCTCGTGGTGATCCGTGATGATCAGATCGATGCCGAGCTCGCGTGCCGTGCGCGCCGCATCGGCGGCGCGGATGCCGCAGTCGACCGAGACGACGACGGCGACCCCTTCGCCATGCAGCCGCTCCAATGCCGCTGGCTGCAGCCCGTACCCGTCGCGGAGTCGATCGGGGATGAAGTGGATGACCGATCCACCCAGCAACTCCAGCGTGCGGCGCAGGATGACGGTGGAGGTGATGCCGTCGACGTCGTAGTCCCCATGCACGGCGATCTTCTCGCCCTGCGCGATCGCGCGCGTCAGGCGGTCCACCGCGCGCGCCATGTCGGTCAGCCGCAGCGGATCGAGCAGGTGGTCGAGCGAGGGCTTGAGGAAGCGCGACGCCTCGTCCAGACCGCCAAGGCCGCGGATAGTGAGCAGCCGGGCGATGACGGGCGTGATTCCCAGCTCACGCTCCAGCCGTTCCGCGCACCCATCGTCACACGGATGCGAGTTCCAAATCAGGGGCACCGGCATCTAGTGGCCACGCTCCATCTAATCTTCGACCAGTCCCACCGAGCCCATGCGGCGAAACTTCTGATAGCGCTGTTCCAGACGCGCCGGGCCCTCGAGCGCAGAGAGATCAGCGAGCGTGCGCGCGAGCGCCGCGTCGAGCAGCGCGGCGGCGCGCTCGGGATTGGTGTGCGCTCCTCCGACGGGCTCCGCGACGATCTCGTCGATGATGCCCAGGGCCAGCAGGTCTGGCGCGGTGAGCTTGAGCGCCTCGGCGGCCGCCACCTTCTTGTTGGCGTCGCGCCAGAGAATGGCCGCGCATCCCTCGGGCGGGATCACGCTGTAGATCGCGAACTCGTGCATGAGGATGCGATCGCCGACGGCGATGCCGAGCGCGCCGCCGCTGCCGCCTTCGCCGTGGACGATGACGATGATCGGGACATCGAGGAGGGTCATCTCGCGAAGATTCAACGCGATGGCCTCGGCGACGCCACGCTCTTCCGATTCGATCCCAGGATAGGCAGCGGGCGTGTCGACGAAGCAGATGACCGGCCGATGAAACTTCTCGGCCATCTTCATCGCACGCAGCGCCTTGCGGTAGCCCTCGGGTCGCGCGTAGCCGAAGTTCCGGTAGATCTTCTGTTTGGTGTCGCTGCCCTTCTGATGCCCGACGATGAGCACTGGCTCATCCTTGTAACGCCCGAACCCGGCGACGATGGCATGGTCGTCGGCGAAGCGGCGGTCGCCGTGAATCTCGACGAAATCGGTAAAGAGACGGTCGACGTAGTCCTGGGTTGTCGGCCGCGATGCGTGCCGCGCTACTTGCACGCGCTGCCACGGTCCGAGTTGGCTGTAGATGTCCGCGCGGATGGACTCGACGCGCCGTTCGAGGCGGGCGATCTCCCGGCTGCGATCTTCCGTTGCCGGCAGCATGGACAGCGCCTCGATCTCCTTGAGGAGCACTCCAACCGGCTCTTCGAAATCCATCAGCTCTGTTGGCATCTTTCATCCATCTTGTCTGTAGGACGGTTGGCGAACCGCCCCCGGCGGTGGGTTCTCCGCTACCGAAGCGTCACCGAGCCGGCGCCGCATAGACGCTCGACTTCGGCCAACAACTGATTCGAGGGCCGGACGCGAATCTGATCGTTGACGTCGGCCCGTACGCGCAGCCGCCGCGCATCGCGGATGACCTCCAGTTCGATGGCCACTGGCCGGTCGCCTCGGTGCGCGGCCAGCAGATCCCACAACGCCTCGATCTGCGCCCGAGTGCAGTGATCGTTCAACCGGATGCTGACACCGCGTGAGAGGCGCTCGCGGAGGTGCGCGAGCGGAAACAGCTCGGTCGCTTGCATCCGCGCGGACTCCTCGTCACGCTCGAACTTGCCGCGGACGACGACGAGCCCGCCGGCTTCGATGATCGATCCGTATCGCCCGAATGCCTCCGGAAACACCACGACCTCGATCGCGCCCTGGGCAGCTTCCAACATGAAGACACCCATGCGATCGCCCTTCTTGGTTTTCAGCGGACGATACCCCGAGATGATGCCGCCGATGTAGACGTCCTCGATGAGCAGCCGCCCTGGCGCGCCTTCGGCGACCATCGGCAGCTCGGCTTGCAGCAGGTCGCCGACCGCGCGGGCGCCGAACGTCCGGAGATCCTCGGCGTACCGATCGACCGGGTGGCCGCTCAGATACAGTCCCAGCGCGTCCTTTTCGTGGGCGAGCAGCTCCAGTTCGGCCCACGGCCCGGTGTCCGGGAGTCGAATCAGCGTCACGCCCTGGGTCTCGTCGGAGCCACCAAACAAATCGGCCTGCCCTTGCTCGCGGTCGCGCTGGACGCGGTTGCCGTACTCGATGGCCCCGTCGACCGCCGCGAACAGGCGCGCGCGGCCCAGCGCGAGCGGAACACCAGCTGGGCAGAAGCCGTCGCATGCGCCGGACTTGACCAGCGCTTCGAGGACCCGCTTGTTGGCGAGCCGAAGGTCGATCTCCTCGCACAGCTGATGGAGCGACGTGAACCGGCCCAGGCGCTCGCGCGCCTCGATCATGCTCCGGACGGCCCCTTCGCCCAGGCCCTTGATGGCGGCGAGACCAAACCTGACCGCGTTGGGCACGACGGTGAAGTGCAGTTGGCTCTCGTTGATGTCCGGCGGCAGCACTGGGATGCCGCGATCGCGGCACTCGCCGATGTACAACGCGAGCTTGTCGGTGTTGGCGGCTTCGATGGTCAGGAGCGCGGCCGCGAAGTGCCTCGGGTAGTTGGCCTTGAGGTAGGCCGTCTGATACGCGAGGTAGGCGTAGGCGGTCGAGTGCGACTTGTTGAAGCCGTAGCCGGCGAAGTACTCCATCAGGTCGAAGATCTTGGTCGCCTTCTTCTCGCTGATGCCGTTCTTGAGCGCGCCGGCCATGAACGCCTCGCGCTGCTTGGCCATGACCTTGGGGTCTTTCTTCCCCATGGCCTTCCGCAAGACGTCGGACTGTCCCAGGCTGAAGCCGGCCAGCACCGACGCGATGCGCATCACCTGCTCCTGATACGCGATGACGCCGTAGGTGTCCGCGAGGATCGGCTCCAGCGCGGCGAGCTCGTACTTGACCTCGCTCTTCCCCGCTTTGCGCGAGATGAAGTCGTCGACCATCCCGCTCTTGAGCGGCCCGGGCCGGTAGAGCGCGTTCATGGCGATGAGATCGTCCAGGCGCTGCGGTTTCGCCTTTCGCAAGATCTCTCGCATGCCCGAGCTCTCGAACTGGAAGATCCCGTAGGTCTGTCCGTCCACGAACAGCTGATAGGTCCTCACATCGTCCAGCGGGATGCCGTCGATGTCGAGGTCGAAGCCTTCCGTGCGCTTGATTTCGGTGACCGCGTCCTGGATCAGCGTGAGCGTGCTCAATCCGAGGAAATCCATCTTGAGGAGGCCGACGCGCTCGACCTCTTTCATCGCCCACTGCGTCGTGATTTCGTCGCGGTTGCTCTTGAACAGCGGAGCGTAGTCGGTGATGGGCCCTGGCGCGATGACCACACCGGCGGCGTGCACGCCGGCGTTTCTGGACATGCCCTCCAGGCGCTTGCCCATCTCGAGCAGGTCCTTGACGCGGGAATCCTGCTCCTGCATCTGCCGCAGCGCCGGGTTCTCGATCAGCGCTTTCTCGAGCGTCATGTCGAGCGCGGGCGGGATCTGCTTGGCGATGCGATCGACGTCCGCGTAGGCCATGTCCATCGCGCGCCCGACGTCGCGCACCACGGCCTTGGCCTTCATCGTGCCGAAGGTGATGATCTGCGAGACGTTCTCGCGGCCGTACTTGCGCGTGACGTACTCGATGACCTCCCCGCGCCGCCGCTCGCAGAAGTCGACGTCGATATCGGGCAGCGACACCCGCTCCGGATTCAAGAAGCGCTCGAACAGCAAGTCGTAGTGCAGCGGATCCACGTCGGTGATCCGGAGGCACCACGCCACCAGGCTGCCAGCCGCGGACCCGCGCCCGGGGCCGACCGGAATGCCCTGCTCGCGCGCGTAGCGAATGAAGTCCCAGACGATGAGGAAGTAGCCCGGGTACCCCATCTGCTGGATCATCTCGATCTCGTACGCGAGCCGCTGCTCGTAGGTGCTGATCGGGTATCGCAGCCGGCCTTCGGCTTCGAGCTCCACGAGCCGCCGCAGACGCTCGGCATACCCGAGACGCGTGACGTGCTCGAAGTAGCCGTCGAGCGTGTGACCATCCGGCACGTCGAACTTCGGCAGGTGACTCTGCCCTGACGGGATGGTGACGTCGCAGCGCTCGGCGATGCGGACGGTGTTCTTCAGCGCTTCCGGATGGTCCTTGAAGATCTCCGCCATCTGCGCCGGGGTCTTCAGGAAGAACTGATCGCCGTGGTAGCGGAGTCGATGCTCGTCGTTCACCGACTTGCCGGTGCCGATGCACAGCAGGATGTCGTGCGGCTTGTGATCGCCCTCGCGCAGGTAGTGCACGTCGTTGGTGCACACGAGCGGCATGTTCAGGTCACGGGCAATCGGCAGCAGCCCGGTGTTGACGATGCGCTGCTCGTCGATGCCTTGAAACTGCATCTCGAGGAAGAAGTTGCCTTCGCCGAGGATGTCACGGTAGGTCGCGGCGGCGCTCAGCGCACGCTTGGCCTGGTCGGCGCGAATCTCCGAGGCGACCTCTCCTTTGAGACAACTGCTGAGGCCGATGAGCCCGGCGCGGTGCTTGGCGAGCAGGTCTTTGTCGATGCGCGGCTTGTAGTAGAACCCGTCGGTGTAGCCGCTCGAGACGAGCTTGATCAGGTTGCTGAAGCCGGTTGCGTTCTCGGCCAGGAGCACCAGATGGTTGGCGGTCTCACCGATTTGGCCGCTCTTGTCGAGACGGCTGCCCGGCGCGACGTAGACTTCGCAGCCGAGGATCGGCTTGATGCCTCGCTTGCGGGCGGCGTCGTGAAACACCACCGCCGAGAACATGTTCCCGTGCTCGGTGACCGCCAGCGCCGGCATGTTCAAGCGCTGCGCCTGATCCAGCAGCTCGTCGATACGGCAGGCGCCGTCCAGCAGCGAGAACTCGGTGTGGAGATGGAGGTGGGCGAACTCAGCCACGCCTACTCCCACTCGATCGTACTTGGGGGCTTCGAGGAGATGTCGTATACCACCCGGTTGATGCCTTTGACCTCGTTCACGATGCGCGAGGAGACCGTGGCCAGCAGCTCGTGCGGCAGACGGGCCCAATCGGCGGTCATGCCGTCGAGGCTTTCGACCGCGCGGATCGCCACGGTGAACTCGTAGGTCCGGGCGTCGCCCATCACCCCGACGCTCTGCACCGGCAGCAATACCGCGAAGCTCTGCCAGAGCCGTTCGTACCATCCCGACCGGCGCATTTCGTCGGCCACGATCGCGTCCGCACGGCGCAAGAGCTCCAACCGCTCGCGGGTCAGTTCGCCGAGGAGTCGGACCGCGAGGCCAGGTCCGGGGAACGGCTGGCGAATCAGGAACTCGCGATCGAGCCCCAGGTCGCGCCCCACGGCCCGGACTTCGTCCTTGAAGAGCTCGCGCAGCGGCTCGATCAGCTTGAAACGCATGCGTTCCGGGAGGCCGCCGACGTTGTGATGACTCTTGATCGTCGCCGACGGTCCGCGGACCGACACTGACTCGATCACGTCCGGATACAGCGTCCCCTGCGCCAGGTAGTCGAAATGCCCCAGCTTGTGGGCTTCGGCCTCGAAGACGTCGATGAACGTCGCCCCGATGATCTTCCGCTTGTGCTCGGGGTCCACGATGCCGGCCAGGCGTTTCAGGAAGAGATCCGCGGCGTCGACGAAGTGCACGGGCAGTTGCAGCTTGCGGTAGCGCTCGACGACCTGGGTTGCTTCGTTGAGTCGCAGCAGGCCGTTGTCCACGAAGATGCACTGCAGCCGATCGCCGATGGCGCGGTGAATCAACGTCGCCGCGACCGTGGAGTCCACCCCGCCAGAGAGCGCGCACACCACACGGCCGTCACGCGCCTCCTGACGAATGCGGTTTGTCGATTCGTCGATGAACGAAGTGATTGTCCAATCGCCCGTGCAACCGCACACATCGAACGCGAAGTTGCGGAGAATCTCCTTCCCGTGCTCGGTATGGGCGACCTCGGGATGAAACAGCAGGGCGTAATAGCCGCGCTCCGGGGCTTCCATCGCGGCCACCGGGGCATTGCTGCTGGTCGCAACCACCGCAAACCCTGACGGGGCGGCGCTGACGAAGTCTCCGTGGCTGGCCCAGACGCGCAGCTCGCTCGGCACGTCCCGCAGCAGCCGCGGCGCGGCGCCCTCGGAGACGCGCACCAGCGCATGCCCGAACTCCCGATGCGGCGCGCTGTCGACGCCGCCCCCCAGAAGATCGGTCATGAGCTGCATCCCGTAACAGATGCCGAGCGTTGGGACGCCGAGATCCAGTACGCCGGGATCGCAACGTGGCGCATCGATTTCCGAGACGCTCTTCGGGCCGCCGGACAGGATGATGCCCACGGGCCGGCGCGCGCGAATCGTCTCGAGCGGCGTGTTGTACGGGAGAATCTCTGAATAAACCGACAGCTCACGCAGACGACGCGCGATCAATTGCGTGAACTGCGAGCCGAAGTCGAGAACGATCAGTGTTTGATGTGCCACCGGATGATCCGCGTTCGCGCACGGTGCTTCCTCCTCCGCGCGGTTCGGCGAGATCCGCCTGCGCGCTGCGCGCTGCCGCCTTCGCGCTGCGCGCTACGGCGGACAAGTCGACGGACAAGCTATTATAAACGTGTGCGACCGTCACGACGCGCGCGATGTCGGATCGCCCTTCTCACGCTGACGCTGCTCATCGTCTCCGGCGCCGCGAGCGCGCAGGTGCAAACTCCTCCGGCGCCGCGTCCCACAACACCCGCGCCTGCCCCGACGACGCCGTCGCCGGTCGAAGCCGTGCTTTCTGGGCTCTACCCGAAATGGGTCGCGACCTTCGATGCGATCCCGGCGGCGATGCCGGCTTTCGATGAGCGCTCCGCCTTCCTCGCGCTTCGCGGCGGGCCGCTGGTGGCGATCGATCTCGATCGTGGCACGCCACGATGGCGTCTCGATCTGGTCGTCGACTTCACACCCGCGGTCGGCAAGGGCCGCGTGTTCGTCGCCGCTGAGGGCGTCATCAGCGCGCTCGATGCCACGAGCGGGAAGACCGTCTGGCGCACGCCGCTCCCAGACGTGCTCGCGGCGCCGCTCTACTGGGATACCGGCTGGCTGATTGCGTCGACCAAAAGCGGCGATCTGGCCGCGTTTCGCGCCGACGATGGCGAGATGGT
>DAINCF010000278.1:0-9227 GCA_036732565.1 Vicinamibacterales bacterium | reverse complement strand
GAGGGCGACGTTCCTGACACGGTCCACCCTATGCATCCTGCAGGAGATGCATCGTATGTCTGGTACGATTTCGCCGGCCGCCACTGGCGCGTGTTTGTCAACGATCAGCGCATCTCCGGCGACTACGAGGCCACGCTCACCTACGTCAGACGCCGAGGGTTTCACGCGAATCTGATCAATGCGGGCTACGAGTTTCAATCCGCGTCGCCGTCGTGGTGGGTCCGCGCGCGGCCATTCCTCGTGGCACGGCGACTGCGGACCTCGGCGGGACTTCTCGATGAAAGCTACGCGGATCCTGGCGCGGACATCCTGCTGGCGAGAGACGTCGCCATCTACACCTATTACTCCAACCGGCGCGACAGCTTCGGCGGGCGTGAGTATGCCTACCGCTTCTACCACGGCGCCGTCACCATGAACACCTTCAAGCGCCTGACCTTCGACGTACGGCTCCAGCTTGGTGAAGGCGTGAACTTCAGCACGGCGCGCGCCGAGGTCGGACGCTATCTGAACCTCACGTCGATCGTCACGCTCCGCCCGAGCGCGCAGCTCATCTCCGAATGGCGCGTGCTTCGCAGTCGGCTGCGCGCCAGGCAGACCGATGACTGGCTGTACCGCCAGACCATCGTTCGCAACAAGACCAACTTCCAGTTCACGCGCGATCACGCGAGCCGCCTCATCGCCGAATACAACACGCTGTCGCGGCGCTTGTCGGCCAGCCTCCTGTACAGTTGGACGCCTCGCCCGAACACGGCGATCTTCGTCGGCTACGGCGACATCCTCGAGCACGACGCCGACCCCCTCGAGGTGCACGGCGCCGAGCCTGGCTTCACGCGAATCCGTAGGACCGTGTTCGTCAAGCTGTCGCGTGGCTTTGGACGATAGATAGCCACCAAGGCACGAAGGGCACTAAGAAAGTGAGCCACCAACGCACCAAGGCACGAAGTTCTTTCAGGAAGGAATTCTTGGTGTCTTGGTGGCCCGATCCGTTGTGTTCGTCGTGTCATGGTGGCGCCGTGGGGGCGTCTCATCCGGTATTGCGCATGCCGGCCGCGATGCCGTTGACCGTGACCAGCAGCGCCTCGTGGACGCGCTGGTCCTCCGGGTCTTGACGGACGCGGCGCAGCAGCTCCACCTGCACCAGGTTGATCGGGTCGACGTAGGGGTTGCGCACTTCGATGGAGCGGCGCAGCACGGCGTTGTCTTCGAGGAGCTCGCGTTGGCTGGTGACGTAGAGCAGATGTGTCCTCGCCCGCTCGAGCCGGGCGCGCAGGTCCGCGCCAAGCGGCTGCAAGTCCGCGGGCACGAGCTGGCGATCGTACTGCGCGGCGATGTGCGCGTCGGCCTTGGCCAGCACCATCTCGATCAAATCGACCGCCGATCGGAAGTGTGGCCAATGCCGATACATCTCGCGCAGCCGCTCCCCTTCACCCCGATCGAGCGCCTGGCCCAGCGCGTCCTCGAATCCCAGCCACGACCCCAGCATCATCCGCGTCTGGGTCCACGCGAACTGCCACGGGATGGCGCGCAGCGTCGTCACGCCACCGTCGGCGGATCGCCGCGTCGGGCGACTGCCGATGTTGATGGTGGCCAGCTCGCCTACCGGCGTGGACGCGGCGAAGTAGTCGAGGAATGGCTGGTGATCGAACACGATGCGGCGATAGGTCGTGCGCGCATCCGCGGCCAGGCGCTCCATGCAATCGCGCCACTCCTGTCGTGGCGACGCCGCTGGCGCAAGCCATGCGTCCAACGTCCCGCTGGTGTAGACCTCCATCGTCCTGAGCGCGATGCCGCCGAGGCCGAAGAGCGCCTGGATCATCTCCCCTTGCTCGGTGACGCGCAGTGTGCCGTCGATCGATCCGGCAGGTTGCGATTGGATGGCCAGGTACGTGGGCCCGCCGCCGCGGCCGACGCTGCCGCCACGACCGTGAAACAACGTTACCGCCACGCCGTGCGCGCGGCACGCGGCCACGATCGCCTCTTGCGCCTTGTGCAGCTCCCAACCGGCGGAGAGCCGGCCGACGTCCTTGGACGAATCGGAGTAGCCGACCATCACCTCGAGGCGATCGCCGATGCGCGCCCGGTAGCACGGAATCTCGAGCAGCCGCTCGACGATGGCGCCGGCGTGCTGGAGATCGCGCGACAGCTCGAACAGCGGCACCACTCGCAGCGGTCGGTCGATGCCGGCCTCTTTCTGCAGGAGCTCCACCGCCAGCACGTCCGACGTGCGGGTGGTCATGGTGATGACATAAGCGCCCAGCGACGCGGGATGAATGCGAGCGAGCGTGCGGAAGGTCTCGAGCACGTCGTGGACGTCGGTGCTGCAGTCGAGATCGGCGGGAATCAACGGACGCTTGCTCTGCAGCTCCTCGACGAGAAACGCGGTGCGGCGTGCCTCGTCCCATTCGGCGTACGAGCCGAGGTCGAGCGCGCGCGTGATGGCATCGAGCGCGGCCGTGTGCCGGCAGGCTTCCTGACGGATGTCGAGCTCGGCGAGCGTCAAACCGAACACCGCCGTGCGTCGGAGCAGATCGGTCAAGCGTCCCTCGGCGATGAGGCGATTACCGGTCGCGTCGAGCGACCGATAGCAGAGACGCAAAGGCTCCGCGAACTGCTCGAGGTCCAGCAGGGCATCGGGCGGCGGGTCGACCTCGCGATGCTCGTCGAGACACGCCTCCAACCAATGGCGCGTGCGCTCCATCTGCCCGCGGAGCTGACCGAGCAACGCGCGGTAGGGCTGACCCACGTCGCCCACGCGCTCGCGCAGCTCGGCGTTCGCGCGGTACATCGACAGCTCGGACCACAGCGCGTCGAGCTCCTGGACATAGAGCTTCGCGGCGATCCGCCGCGCCAGCAGACACGCGTCTCGGGTCACCTGTGGTGTGACGGTGGGATTGCCATCACGATCGCCGCCGATCCACGACCCAAATCGAATGGGCGCGGCCTCCAGCGGCAACCCTCGACCCGTCGTGGAGAGGAGCGCCCGGTCGACACTGCGCAGGTAGCGCGGCACCGCATCCCACAGGCTCTGCTCGAACACGATCAATCCACTGCGTACTTCGTCCATCGGCGTGGGAGGGCGATCGCGGACTTCCTTGGTGCCCCACGCTGCAACGATCTCGCGACGCAGGCCGTCTACCAGATCCTGAGCGTCCGGCAGGGTCCCATCGGAGCGATCGCGCGCGTCGAGCAGGTCGGCAATCCGGTTGTACTTGTAAAGCAGCGTTCGGCGGACCACTTCGGTCGGGTGCGCGGTCAACACGAGTTGAATCCGCAGCGTGCGCACCGCTTCCCACAGGCGCTCAGGGGTAATGCCGTCGCCGATCAAGCGCGAGAACGTCTCCTGGCACGACCCGCGCTGCGGCTGGGCCTCGCGGTCGCGCAGGTAGGCGCGGCGGCGGCGAATGCGGTGATGCTGTTCGGCGATATTGGCGAGGTTCAGAAAGTGCGCGAAGGCCCGCGCCACGGTAAACGCCGTGTCGATCGGCAACTCCGCCAGCAGCGCTGCAAGCTCGGCGAGCTGACCGTTGTGTCCGCTGCGCGCCCGCTTGGCCAACGCGCGCACGCGCTCGACGGTTTGATAGACACCTTCTCCTTCGTGCGTGCGCAAGGTGTCCCCCAGCAGCTCACCCATCAACCGGACATCGTCGCGCAGGGGCTTGTGAGGATCGGCCCGCATCTCATCACACTACTGGAAGCGAGTGCGCAGTGACATGCTGAATTCAGATACGATCGCCTTCGGTTCGGAATTGAGAGAGGTAGAGGCACGACCGATGCGCTACGCACTCGTGGGACGTACGTTTGATTTTCATGCGGTCCGTTCCGTAGGAACGGGCCCGAAAACTGCGCCGAGCGACCGTGTTGGCGACTTCACCTTTCGTCGATACGCTCCATTAGTTGCCGCGATCGTGGCGGCGTTGACGTCAACCGCGTCAGCCCAGCAGAAGCCGGTGTTGGCGCCCACCGAGTACGGGCGCTGGGAGACGCTGGCGACTCAATCGCAGCCCCTCTCGCCCGACGGCCGATGGCTCGTCTACGGCATCACGCGCAGCGACGGGCAGCGCGAGCTGCGCGTCACGGATCTGCAGTCGTCGAAGACGACTCCACTGGCGTTTGGCGAGCAGCCGGTGTTCTCTTCCGACTCGCAGTGGTTGGCGGAGCTCATCGGCTTCTCGGAGAGCGAAGAGGCTGCGCTCAAGAAGGCGAAGAAGCCGGTGCACAAGAACCTGCGGCTCACGAAGCTGGTCAGCGGTGAAAGCACGACGGTCGAAGGCGTCGAGGCGTTTACCTTCAGCGCGACGGGCACCCATGTCGCCATGCGACGGTATCCGCCGACCAAGCCCGACGCACCAGCGGCGAGCAGCGATGCCGCCGACGAGACACCGGTGGGCGCGACGTTAGTGATTCGGACACTGGCGTCCGGGACCGACTTGAGCATCGGCAACGTCTCACAGTTCGCATGGCAGTCGAAGGGGTCCCTGCTGGCGCTCGCCGTCACCGTGGAGGGCGGGAGTGGGAGCGGCGTGCAGCTGTTCGACGGTTCGTCGGGTCAACTTCGCGTCCTGGACTCGTCTTCCTCCACCTATTCCGGTCTGGCGTGGAGAAAGGACGCGGACGACCTCGCGGTGCTGCGCTCGGTGACGCTGGAGTCGAAGGACGGTCCATCGAACGTGGTCATCGCGTGGACGGGCCTCTCGCGCGGGGGCGAGCGCCAGGAGTACGTCGCCGCCAACGACAGCGCGTTCCCCTCCGGCCAGCGCATCATGTCGTCCCGCGCGCCGTCGTGGTCGGACGATGGAGCCATCGTGTTTCTCGGGCTGGCGACATGGCCTGACACGATCGGTGACGGCTCACCTCAAGGCAAGTCCGAGACAGACGATGAAGAGGTCGCGGTCGAGGTGTGGCACCCGAAGGACGCGATCGTGATGCCGAAGCAAAAGCTGCAGGCCAAGACCGATCGACGTCGCAGCATGCTGGCGGCGTGGCGCCTCGCCGATCGACGGCTCGTGCCAATCGCACGGACTCTCGATGAAGTGGTCACGCCGTTCAAGCGCGACGAGCGCGCGCTCCTGGTCGATGCCGGTGTCTACGCCATGGAGCGCAGCATCGGACGCGTCTACGCCGACGTCAGCGTGGTCGACCTCCGCACCGGCAATCGCACGCCGATCAAAACCCGCATCGAGGATCAGTACGTCAGAACCAGCCCGCAGGGGCGCTACGTGCTGTACCTCCTGGACGATCACTACTGGACGGTGGACCTCACGACCGGAGCGCACGTCAACATCACCAAGGCGGCCGCGACGTCGTTCATCGATCGGGCGTCTGACGCCACGGTCAAGCAGAAGCCGGCGTTTGGCGTCGCGGGATGGACGATGGGTGACGAGAGCGTTCTGCTCTACGACGAACTGGATATCTGGGAGATACGCGTCGACGGCTCGCGGGCGACGCGCCTGACCAACGGCGCGATGGAGCAGGTGCGACATCGCTACATGAGGCTCGATGCCGACGAAGACGCCGTCGATCGCACCAAGCCGCTGGCGCTGTCGCTCTTCGGCACGTGGTCCAAGAGGTCCGGCTTCGCGCGCCTGCGGCTCGACGGCGCCTCGCCGGTGGTCGATCGACTCGTGTGGGCGGACCAGCGTGTCGACGGGCTGACGAAGGCGAAGAGCGCCGACGTGTATGCGTACGTCGCGCAGTCGTTCACGGACTCGCCCGACTACTTCGTCGGCGGCGCGGGCCTCGCGGATGCGCGCCAGGCGACCACCACGAATGCCTTCATGAGCGACTATGCGTGGGGCCGTGCCGAGGTGGTGGAGTTCCGCAGCCAGCGCGGCGAGCGGCTGCAGGGGGTGTTGCACTATCCCGCCAACTACCAGGCGGGGCGCAAGTACCCAATGGTCGTCTACATGTACGAGAAGCGCTCGGATACGCTGCACACCTTCTCCGTGCCGTCGGAGCGTCAGTACTACAACGTCTCGGCGTTCACCAACCGCGGCTACTTCCACTTCGAGCCGGACATCGTGTTCCGGCCGCGCGAGCCCGGTCTGTCAGTGTCGGAGTGCGTGCTGCCCGCCGTGCAGCAGGTCGTGAAGACGGGAATGGTGGATGCCGGGAAGGTCGGCATCATCGGTCACTCGTGGGGTGGATTCGATACCGTCTTCCTCGCCACGCACACCACGACGTTTGCCGCTGGCGTGGCCGGTGCGCCCATTACCGATCTCGTGAGCAACTACGGCAATCACCACTGGAGCAGCGGCATCGCCGAGACCGACCACATCGAAACCGGCCAGCAGCGGATGGAAGTGCCGCTCTGGGACGATCTGCCGGCCTACATCCGCAACTCCGCCGTCTTCGGCGTCAATACGATGAAGACGCCGCTCCTGGTCATGTTCGGCGACAACGACGGCACGGTGCACTGGCATCAAGGCGTCGAGCTCTACAACATCGCACGGCGGGCCGGGAAGCAAGTAGTGATGCTCGTCTACAACGGCGAAGATCACGGGCTGCGAAAGAAGCCCAACCAGACGGACTACCAGCGCCGCATCTTCGAGTGGTTCGATCACTACCTCGCCGGCGCGCCTGCCCAGAAATGGATGACGGAGGGCACGAGCCATCTCGAACGAGAACGAGAGATCAAGCGGTTGAAGATGCAGAAGGCGACCAAGGAGACGACGAGCCAGGAGGGACAATCCCTTAGACGGTAGGCCTCGCGGCTACGCCGCTCGGAAGGCGCGCTCGCTCCGCTCGCGCGAAGGCGGCGCTTCGCGCCGAAGGCGCGAGGCCTAGACGCCGTCACCGACGAACGCCAGCATGCGTCCGCAGTAGAGCACCGCCAGCCACGAGAGCAGTGAGGCGGCGCCGAGGACGCGGGCGAGGGGTGGGACGTTTTCATCTGGGCCGGCGGCGAGCGCGCGGGGAGAGATCAGGAATTCGAACAGCATCGCATTGGCGCCGGCGAGCGCCACGAACAGCATCTTGTAGTGGAATGCGACGTTGTCGATGTACTGGAACGGATCGCCGGCGAAGAACAGGACGCCGGTGAGGAGGTTGATGGCGAAGCCAACGATCGCCCAGCGCATCATCCTGTGCAGCGCGCCCACCGGGATGGCCTTGAAGAAGCCGATGAGGCGCAGGTCGAACACGCCGGCAATCCCGACCAGCAGCGACAGCCCGACGAAGTGCAGCGTCTCGGCCGCCGGCCACACCCACGGGTAGTGGGTGACGAACCACGAGAGGCCGGTGCCGTTCAGCCACACGGCAAACGAGTTCAACATCGCCCAACCCTTCCGCCCATCGACGTGAGACCTGCGTCTTGGGGCGTGTGGCGTTTCAAGCCTCGAGCCTCGAGCCCCGAGTCGACGTCGTTACAAGTACGCGATCAATCGTCCGGCCGTGATCGCGCCGGTCCAGAGCACGAGTGACGCGACCGCCAACCGTTTGCCGCGAGCGGAGACGACGCCCGTCTGCACCTGCCGCGGATCCCCGAAGACCTGCGTGCGCATCAGCTCGATGGTGATGACCCCGAGCGCGACGCAGGCCAGTTTGATCCAGAAGATGACCTGCAGTGCCTTGACCGGCGCGTCGGCCATGAACAGCCCCACCCCCGAGAGCGCGTTGATGGCGAAGCCGATCCACATCACACGAAACAGCGGCGCGAGCGGCGCGAGCGGCAGCGCCGGCGCGACGCCGAGCAGGCGCAGATCGATGACCGCGTTGACGCCGACGAGGATGCTCAGGCCGACGGTGTGCAGCGTGGTGATCAGCGGGTACGCGAAGAGCGACCCCGACTCGCGGATCCAGGTGGCGAGCGCGCTTGCTTCGAGCCAGGCGAGAAACTCCATCGAAGGTGTGTCCCTTCCGGATCCGATTTCGTCTTGGCGAAGGTCCAGTCAGTACGTGTAGGATCGATTCCGATCCTGCCATGCCTCGGGTGGTCTTTACGCCGCAGCTCGAGCGATTTCTCGATGTGCCGGCCGTGCATGTCGACGGAGAGTGCGTGTCGACCGTGCTCGCCTCGGTGTTCCACCGCAATCCACGCCTTGGACGCTACGTGCTCGACGAGCACGGCCGCCTCCGTCGGCACGTCAACGTGTTCGTCAACGGCCAACTGGTCTCCGATCGCGAGCGCCTGAGCGATCCGGTGCCCGCCGATGGCGAGGTCTTCGTCCTGCAGGCGCTCTCTGGTGGGTGATGGACAAGAAGACGCTGTGGATCGGCACGCGCAAGGGGCTGTTCGCGGCGACCAGCGCCAACGGCGGCTGGTCAGTGGGCGAACCATCGTTTCTCGGCGAGCCGGTGCCGATGCTGCTCGACGATCCACGCGATGGCAGCGTCTACGCGGTGCTGAGCCTCGGGCACTTCGGCGCGAAGCTGCATCGATCCGTCGATCGCGGTCGCACGTGGGAGGAGCGGGGTGTGCCGTCATACGAGTTCGCCGCGCCTGCCGAGCCTGCGAAAGGTGAGGGGGCTCCCGCAGGGGCGGTTCGCGAGCCGGCCACGCCGGCGCTCCAGTTGGTCTGGTCGCTCGAGGCTGGCGGCGAACGAACGTTGTGGGCGGGCACGATTCCCGGGGCGTTGTTCCGATCCACCGATCAGGCCCAGACCTGGGAGCCCGTGCGGACGCTGTGGGATCGTCCCGAGCGCAAGGAGTGGTTCGGCGGCGGTTACGATCAGCCCGGCATCCACTCGATCGCGGTCGATCCGCGCGATCCGCGCCGGATCACCGTCGGTGTCTCCTGTGGTGGCGTGTGGCACAGCGCGGACGAGGGCGAGTCGTGGGAGAACCGGAGCCGCGGGATGTTCGCGGTCTACATGCCTCCAGAGCAGCGCGAGAACCCGAACATTCAGGATCCGCATCGCGTCGTGCACTGCGCGTCGGCGCCCGACGCGCTCTGGTCGCAACACCACAACGGCGTGTTCCGCACGCGCGACGGTGGCAAGCAATGGCACGAAGTGGACGCCGCACGGCCCTCCAGCTTCGGCTTCGCGGTCGCGGTGCATCCTCGCGATCCCGACACAGCGTGGTTCGTGCCGGCCGTCAAGGACGACCGCCGCGTGCCCGTGGATGCGACGCTCGTGGTCTCGCGAACCCGCGACGGCGGGCGGACGTTCGACGTGCTCGGCAACGGCCTGCCGTCACCGTCGTACGATCTCGTCTACCGACACGGCCTCGACGTCGATGCCGACGGCCGCACGCTCGCCGTCGGCTCGACGACAGGTGGCGTGTGGAT
>DAINCF010000277.1:0-9300 GCA_036732565.1 Vicinamibacterales bacterium | reverse complement strand
GGCGCGGCCGACGGTGTAGGTGGTGCGCGGCGCGCCGTCGCGCAGGTCCGTCGGCGTCTTGACGTCGGCGATCTTGGCGATCGCCGCGGCCATGGCCGCAGGTGCGCTTGGACCGTCCGGGCGCGGCGATGGCGCCTTGAACTTCATCTCGAAACGGTAGCTGCCAACGAAGTTGACGGTCCCGCCGCCCTCGAGACCGAAGTTGGCGACGATGTTGAGGGGATTGGAGCCGGTGCCGGCCTTCTGGTCGAAGCCGTAGAGCTGCTTGACGCCTGCCAGGTTGCCCTTGCCCTCCTCACCGGCGGTGCCGCAGATCCAGATGTCGTAGACCGGTGTGATGTTGTGTTTCTTCATCGCGGCCGCGAGCACGAATGCGTTGGACGTGCTGGGCATCATGTCGCCGTAACCGGGCACGTAGATGCGCACGCCTCCGCCGGCTTCGGCGTCTTTCGCGTTGGCGAAGACCTTACTCGCCGTGGCGTACTTGTCGTTCTCGACGACCCGGCCTCGAGCATCGAACGACAGTTCGTCGGGGATCGCGGCCAACTCCTCAGGCGTTGCGACCACCGGCTGTGCGTACGGCTGGAGCTTGATGCGGATGGATGGGTCACCCGACTTCGGCAGTTCTTCGGGGTTGACGACGTCGATGTGCCCTTCGACGAGCACCTTGGGAAATTGGCCCATGTACTGTTGAGCGTCAGCGCGGCCCGCGTACGAACCCTTGATCACCACGCACGCGTTGTAGACCGGAAGACCATCAACGATGTTGGTGTCGGTGCCAGCGATGACTCCGTCCGCGCGCGTCATCACTTCCTCTGGAGAGAATCCCCAGTCGTTCACGAGCCGGCGATGAATCTCGGCGGCCTTCAAATGTTCGTAGCGCGGCGGCGAGGGGATGCGAACCAGTTCCAGGAACTGATTCCATCGTGCCTTAGCGGCCGCATCCGTGCTCTGCTCCTTGGTCAGTGCCATGACTTGCGGATCGTTGGCGATCTTCTCCGCGGCAGCGACAACCGATGCCGGAATCGTTGCTGGAGTCCCAGCCGGAGGGGACGGGGATGCTTGTTGTGACGCGCCAACGACGATCGCGGTCAGAAGGATCGTTGCCGCTGCGACAAGCGCGCTTTCGTTATGAGGACGTGTCATCTTGTCTCCGACTGACTGCGAAACGCCTCAATTCTAAGGCTGAAACGGTGACATTTGACTAGAGCCTTCCCGCGCGGATGGTTCCGGTGTCCGCCCTACTTGCGCAAGCCGCACGCGGCTATTTCCTCGACGTTGCAGATGAGCAGAATGCCGTCGCTCATTGCCGGGTGGTTCCACATCCTGCCTTCGATGGCAGGGAAGCGGGCGAACTCCTGATACGAGGTCGGATCCGCATGAACGAGTGCGAGCTCTCCTTCTTCGGTGAGGACGATCAAGTGGCCGCCTGCGAGCATGCCGAAGGCGCGCCGCTGATTCTCTCGGGCGAGCCTGCTCAAGACTGATCCAATTCCGGAGGCCGAAGGCCGAGAATTGGTGAGCCGGAATCTGCGAGTGGGAACCGGTGTATCTCTCTTGAAAAACCGCGAGAAGCAGTCCTGGCCGAAGAATACGATGAGCTGGGAGTCGAACAGTCTTGGATTGCCGCCACGCGGGCTCACCGCCGACGCTGACGGACGCCTTACGACGAACGGCCGCCGAGAAGGGGAGCCGCATATCGGCCCTTTACTGCGCTGTGCATAATATGCACAATGCATTGCGCAACTGGGCGGCAACCCCTGTCGTCGGCGAGCGGACTGGAACCGGTCCCGTCAAGGTGCCGGGGCGCGGGACCAGAGATGCAGGACTCTCGCGGCGATCAAGAGAGGAGCGATCATGGCGAACGCTCGCAGCTGGGTCTTGGTGGCGGTTGTTGCGTTGGGACTGGCGACGAACGCGGCGCCACAGTCGCTGTACGGCTCACTCGTCGGCACGGTGACGGATGAAACGGGCGCCGCGATTCCTGGCGCGACCGTCACCGTGACGCAGGCCGAGACGAACCTATCGCGAATTGTCGTCACCACCGAGGCAGGCAGCTACAACGTACCCAACCTCTTGCCCGGTACCTACGAAATCGTCGTGTCGCTGACAGGATTTCAGACCTCGCGAACCCGCGACGTGGCCGTGCGGCAAGGCCTCGATCTGCGCGTCGATGTGCGTCTGACGGTCGGCGCGCTCGAGGAGTCGGTCGTCGTGTCCGGCCAGGCCGCCGTGCTGCAGACCGAAAGTGCCGCCGTGCAATCGCTCACGACGAAGGCGCAGCTCGAGACGTTGCCGACCAGCGGCCGCGCCTACCAGACGGCACTCGCGCTGATGCCGGGCGTTGAGCAGCCGAACTACGACCAGTCCGGCGGCAGCAACAACCCGACACGGGCCATGGCCATCACGGTCAACGGTCAACCGCCGAGCAACACGGTGGTGCGGCTCGACGGGGTCAGTCAGATCAACCAGTTCTTTCAACAGATCCAGGCCTACAGCCCGAGCCTCGAAGCCATCGAGACCGTCAGCGTGGTCACCAGCAGCTTCGACGCCGATCAGGGTATGGCGGGCGGCGCGTCTGTGAATGTGCAGGTGAAGAGCGGAACGAACACCATCGCGGGCTCGGCATTCGAACACGCGACGGATTACCGCATGAAAGCGAAGAACTATTTCCTGCCGCCCGGCGATCCCAAAGGGACGGGCAGCGTGCACGTGTACGGTGGGACGATCGGCGGTCCCGTGTCTCGGAACAAACTGTTCTTCTTCGCGAGCGTCGAACGAACCCGGCAGCGCACCGACGCTGGCAACGCCCTGTCGAACTCCAACGCCAACGGACTGCGCAGCGTGCCGACCATGGCCATGCGCGACGGCAATTTCGCGGGCACGGGGACCGTCCTCTACGATCCGCGCACGGGCGCGGCCAACGGCACCGGTCGGGTGCCGTTCGCCTTTGCGAATTGTGGGCTCACGTCGACGAGCGATCCGCGGTTCGACTCGTGCAACTACATCCCCGCCGACCGCCTCAATCCGATTTCGCAGAATCTGCTCAGCAAGCTCGTCGCGCCGACGCTGCCCGGTTTCACCAACAATTATTTCGCGACGAACAGCTATGACACCGACTACAACAAGTACGACGGCAAGATCACCTGGGTGCCCAACGGCCGGGTCAACGTCAACTTTCGACTTGGGTATGCCGACAGCTACGAAGACAGCGCGCCGGAGTTGCCGTCGGTCGACGGCGGCATCAATCCGATTTTCCAGGGCCGCATCTGGGACTCGACGGTCCACAGCCACTCGGCGGCGGTGACCGCGACGTTGTCGAACAGCCTGGTCCTCGATGGCGTGTTCGGCTTCACGCGTACCGACATGCTCGCGCGTCCCCATACGGACGATTGCTGGGGCGAGATCATGGGCATCGCGAACAGCTGTCAGCCGCCGCGGTCGCGCGCGACGGCCATCCCGACGATCACGGCCACCAACACTTATCGGCTCGCTGGCGGTGGTGAGCCGCGCGCCTACCGGGATCCACAGTGGAGCGGGGCGATGAACTTTGCCTGGATCCGGGGCGGGCACAATGTGAAGTTCGGCGGGGAAATGAAGATTCTCCACCAGAACCACTACGAGACGCAGACGCCGACCTTTTCGTTTTCGGGCGGCCGCACGGCGCTCGCTCCCACTGGGCCGAACGCGTTCAATGCCTTCGCGGACTTTCTGCTCGGTGAAGTGAACACGAGGACCTCCGAGTCGATGACGCCGAGGATCGGCGACGAACCGACGGTCGAGGATCTGCTCGACTATCGACCGGCGACGCTCCGAACGTCCCAGTACGGCCTCTATATCCGCGATCAGTTCGAGCTCAACAGCAAGATGACGGTGTCAGCCGGTCTGCGCTGGGAGTACTATCCTCTGTCACGTCGCGCGGACCGCGGCCTCGAGGTGTTCGATTTCGCCACTGGCGAGCTCATCATCTGCGGCGTCTCCGGCAACGCGCCGACGTGCGGCATCACCGTCGAACGGGACCTATTCACGCCGCGAGTGGGTTGGGCGTACCGGCCGCGCGAGTCCACCGTCATCCGCGTCGGCTATTCACGGAATCCGGAGAACGACACGTCGGGGCGCAACCAGATGCCTCCATTCCAGGCGTTCCCCGCCACCATCATCCTGACCGAGACCGCTCCGAACGCGTATGCTTCGGTCGGCAACTTGAGTGATGGTGTCACGGTCGTGCCGCAGTTCGATCTCACGGTCGGTCGCGTACGGCCGAACGCCGGACTGACGACCTACCGAGGGACGTTCGAGCGCGGCACCATCTCGTCGTGGAACGTGAGCCTGCAGCAGCTCCTCCCGTTCGAGCAGAGCCTGACACTCGGGTACGTGGCGAACCGGCAACGAGGGATCACTCGCAATCTGAACGAGAACTACGGCCAGCTTGGTGGTGGGACCGCCAGTCAGCCGTATCGAGCGATCACCACCGCGGCCATCAATGTGCAAGGACCGTACGGGAGAGTCGATTACGACTCGTTTCAGGCGAGTGTCAACAAACGGTTCTCGTCGGGACTCCAGTACACGGTGGCCTACACATTCGCCAAAGCGATCGACTGGTGGGCGGGGACGATTCCCCAGCCTGAGTACCAGTACCTGAACAAGGGGGACCAGGCCAACAGCAGCCCGCATCTCCTGAACGTCTCGGCGATCTATCAACTGCCGTTTGGATCGGGCCGGCGATTCCTGGACAACTCGAGCATGCTCTCGCGGATCGCGGGCGGGTGGCAGATCAACGGGTATTTCACGGCCCGCTCGGGCACGCCGTTCACCGTGACCGGAAGCACCGCATCGCTGAACGCCGGAACCGGGACACCTCAAGTGGCCGATCAGGTCAAGGACGCCGTCGACATCAACGGATTCTCGCCCGGTGGCGCCTACTTCGATCCCACCGCCTTCCGGCCGGTCACCGATGTCCGGTTCGGAACCGCCGGTTTCAATACCCTGCGAGGACCCGGAGTCGCCAACCTGGACCTCAGCGTGTTCCGCACCTTCGCGTGGAGCTCGAAGATGAGCCTGCAACTGCGCGTCGAGGTTCTGAATGCGACCAATACTCCTCATCCTTTTTTCGCCAATCCGGCCACCAATCCGGCGTTGAACATCGCCAATCTGCAACTGAATCCAGACGGCACCGTCCGAAACCTCAATGGATTCGGAGTCATCACGTCGACGAACCGCCTCGGCCGGCAATACGACGAGCGCGAGTGGCGGCTCGGCGCGAGGCTGACATTCTAGGAGCGATCATGATCTCGCGTCGACTTCTCGGCGGACTGGCGGCGGGCGCGATCGTGCTCGGGAGCTTGACCACGCGGATCACGCTCGGACAGGCATCGGCTCAGGCACCCTCGGACGAATTCCAGAGGACGGTTGCGCCGGTTCTTGCCAAGAGCTGCATCGGTTGCCACAACGAGCGCGCGCGAATGGGCAACCTGAGTCTGCAGGTCTATACCGACAGCGCGACCGCGCTCGCGCACCCCGAGGTGTGGCAGAAGGTCCTGAACAAACTGACAGCGGGCGAAATGCCGCCGCGCAACGTTGCGCCACTGGCAGCCGCGGAACAGGCGGCTGTCATCGCGTGGATCAAGAACGTTCCGGGCGTATCGGACTCGACGGCCGTCCCGAGCGCGGGCAGCGCCGGCCGCGTGACCGCGCGACGCCTCAACCGCGTCGAGTACAACAACACGATTCGCGACCTCCTGGGGGTCGCCGCGCGACCGGCCGATCAGTTTCCAGTCGACGACTCGGGCTACGGCTTCGACAACAACGGCGACGTCCTGTCCGTCTCGCCCCTGCTGATGGAGAAGTACATGCAGGCGGCGAAGGACATCTCGCGGCTCGCCGTGTATGGCGAGTCGGTCCCCGAGAAGCCGACACGGCTCGTGCGTCTCTTGAATCGTCGTTCTCCCGATGCGCACGATGTGCTGTCGTCGGGCAACGCCGGCATCTACCTGCCGTACTCCCTGCGCGGCGCCATGTACGCCACCTTCACCTTCCCGGTCGATGGCGAGTACGAGTTCCGCCTGCGCATCGCGAACTTCCGGGGCGACAACGACGCGGATCTGCCCGAGGAGGAGAAAGCACGGCGCGCGGAAGAGCGCCGCAAGCGTGCCGAGCAGCGCAGACTCGAGCGCCTCAAGGCCGGTGACACAGGCGGCGCCGCGCCGGCACCGCGCGTGCCACGCGAGCTCACTCCCGAGGAGTTGAGGGCACGTGAGGAAACCGCGCGGAAAGCCGCGCCGCCGCGGAAGCTGATCCTCGCCGTAGATCGCGCACCGGTGATCTCGACGGTGATCGAGGGCAACAGCAGTTTCGGGTATTCGCAGGGGGAATTCACGGCGCGCGTGGCGGTGAAGGCGGGCGAGCGCTTCATCCGCGGGTCGTACCCGGAACTGGCGAACCTCGACGATCCGCTCGAGAACATCAACCCGGATATGCGGCGCGGCCTCTTCGTCGACTATCTCGACATCGTCGGGCCCTTCAACCCGAGCAAGGCGCGCCCCGAGAGCTATCAGAAACTCTTCATCTGCGCGGAGACCACGGCCCCGTGTGCGCGGACGATTCTGACCAATCTGCTCGAGCGCGCGTATCGTCGTCCTGCCACCGAGGCGGAGATCGCGGCGAAGCTCGCCCTCGTCACGCTGGCCCAAGACGAAGGCGATACGTTCCAGGAAGGCATTCGGCTGGCGCTGCAGGCGATCCTCGCGTCTCCGAGCTTCCTGTTCCGGATCGAGGCGGATCCCAAGGCACAGGTCAGCGACATCGAGCTGGCGTCACGGCTCTCGTATTTCCTGTGGGCGAGCATGCCCGATCCGGAGCTGATGGCGATGGCGAAGTCCGGGACACTCGGCCGTCCGCCGGTGCTCGAGGCCCAGGTGCGTCGAATGCTCGCAGACCCGAAGGCGTACAACCTCGTCGACAATTGGGCGGCCCAGTGGCTCCAGCTGCGTAACCTGGGCCGGACGAAGCCCGATCCCAGTCGTTTTCCCAAGATCGACGACGAGCTGCTCGATGCCATGCGGACAGAGACGAGCATGTTCATCGCGGCGATCATCAACGAGGATCGAAGCATCCTCGACATCATCGATGCACCGTTTACGTTCCTGAATGGTCCGTTGGCGCGCCACTACGGCATCAGCGGCGTGGATGGCGAGGAGTTCCAGCGGGTCACGCTCGACGGGGCACAGCGCAGCGGCGTGCTCACACAGGCGGCGATTCTGACCGTCTCGTCGTATCCCACGCGCACGTCAATTCCGGTTCGCGGCAAGTGGGTGATGGAGAATCTGCTCGGCACTCCGCCGCCACCGCCGCCCGACAACGTCCCATCGCTCAACGAATCGAACGTCGGGACCGAAGTCTCCCTGCGCCAGCGGCTCGAGCAGCACCGTCGCGATCCCAGCTGCTCGCCGTGCCACAACGCCATGGACCCGATCGGCTTCGGTCTGGAGAACTACGACGCGGTCGGAGCATGGCGCACGATGGACGGCAACTTCGCGATCGAGTCGTCCGGCACACTGCCCGATGGGCGGACCTTCTCCGGGTCGAGGGAGTTGAAGGCTATATTGAAGGGACAATCCGACCAGTTCGTGTCGAACGTGACGGAAAAGCTGCTGACTTACAGCCTCGGGCGCGGACTCGAACCCTTCGACAGGCCGACGGTCGATGCCATCAGCCGGCAGGTTGCGGCGAACAACTACAGGTTCTCCTCGCTGGTGCTCGAAGTGGTCAAGAGCACCCAGTTTCGCATGAAGACCTTGGATGTGCAGCCATGAATATGATTCTCAAGAAGCAGCTCCCGCGACGAACGTTTCTCCGCGGCGTCGGCAGCGTGTTGGCGCTACCGATGCTCGACGCGATGGTGCCTGCATTTGTGCGGGCCGCGGCGACGACGCCGCCGACGCGTCTCGCGATTCTGTATTTTCCCAACGGCGTGCAGGTCGAGGCGTGGAACATCACGTCGCCGACGGAGGTCGCGCCGCTGCCTGAGGTGCTGCCTCGCACCCTGACGCCGCTGACGTCCTACCGCAACGACATCACGGTCCTGAGCGGTCTCACCAACGATGGCGGACGCGCACACGGCGATGGCCCTGGTGACCACGGCCGCGCCGGCGCCAGCTATCTCACCGGCGCACATCCCAAGAAGACGTTCGGGAAGGATCTGCAGGCCGGCGTCTCGATGGACCAGTACGCGGCGACCCATATCGGCTCCGCGACGCGGTACGCCTCGCTCGAGCTCGGTTGCGAGGAGGGCATCCAGGGAGGAAACTGCGACAACGGCTATAGCTGTGCCTACAGCAACAGCATCTCGTGGCGGACGCCCTCGACCCCCAATCCGCCGGAGATCCGGCCTCGGGCAGTCTTCGAGCGGTTGTTCGGCACGGGCGACATCGAGCGCGATCCGGTCAAGCGCGCGCGGCAGGAGAAGTACGACAGAAGCGTGCTCGATGCCGTGCTCGCCGATGCCAGGCGGCTCGGAGGCGTCTTGGGCACGTCGGACAAGCGGAAGCTGGACGAGTACATGTACGCCGTCCGCGACATCGAAACCCGCATTCAACGAGCTGAGCAAGAGAGCGCGATCAATCCCGAGCTGGAGCGCCCGTCACCGAGCGTGCCGGAAAACTATCACGAGCACACGCGCATCATGTTCGACCTGATGACCGCCGCGTTTCAGACCGATTCGACGCGCGTGATCACGTTCCTGATGGCCATCGAGCAGAGCAACCGCGCGTATCGGGAAATTGGCATCCCGGACTCACATCACGGCCTGACGCATCATGCGGGCGACCGGGAGAAGATCGAGAAGTGCATCAGGATCAACGCGTTTCAAATCGAGCAGTTCGCCTATTTCATCGACAAGCTGAAGTCGACGACGGACGGCGACGGCACCTTGTTCGACCGCGTCATGGTCACCTACGGCAGCGGCCTCAGCCACGATCACGATCACGACAATCTGCCGACCCTCATCACCGGCCGCGGCAATGGGGCGTTTCACCTGGGTCGGCACGTCACCTATCCGGCGGAGACACCGCTCGCCAACTTGCACGTGGCGATGTTGAATCAGATGGGGATTCCGGCGGAAACGTTCGCCGACAGCACAGGCACGCTCGGATATCTCTCCTCTCTCTAGCCAGCCAAGGACTCTGCCCTTGATATCCCGCAGAGCCCTCGGCTGGTTGCCAGTATCTCTTGCCGCGCTCCGCGCGGCTAGGACCGCTATGCGGGCACACAACGAGTACAAAATTCGCATTCGGGGCCGCATAG
>DAINCF010000276.1:0-9307 GCA_036732565.1 Vicinamibacterales bacterium | reverse complement strand
TTGGCCAACGCCGCGAACTGGGCCGCGAGCGCTCGTTCGAGATCGGCGTTGGTCCGATCGCGCGTGCGGTCGATGTGCTGCAACACCCGTTCCGCTGACGCGATCTCGGCCGCATCGAGGTAGGCCGACGCCAGCACGAGGCGAGCAGCCGCCGTGTACAGGTGCGCGTCGCCGAAGATTCGCTGCCGGCCGGCGACAGACTCCTCGAGGAGCGGAATCGCCTCGCGCGTCGCCTTCTGGCGCAGGTAGACCCGCGCCAGGTTCAGCAAGTTCGTCGGGAGATCCGGATGATTGTTGCCGAAGCGTGCCCGGCGGTAGGCGATCGCCTCCAGAAAGTACTTCCGGGCTGCGTTGTCGTCGCCGGTCGCCGCCTTGAGCAGCCCCAGGTTGTTGAGCACCCGCGCCTGGTAGTCGTTGCCGGCCGCGCGTTCGATCGCGAGCGCGCGCGTCAGCATCCGCTCGGCGTCATCCGGTCGTCCTTGCCTGCCGGCGGCCGTAGCCAACTCCGTCAACGCTTCGGCGACGTCCACGTGGTCTGGCCCGAGAAACCGCTCGCGAACGGCCACGGCCTGCCGCAGGTGCGGCTCGGAGGATGCGTAGTCGCCTTTCATGTTGAGGCCCACGCCCAGAACGTAACGGCTGCCGGCCGTATCGACGTGCTCGTCGCCGAAATGCTGACGTCTGATGGCCAGCGATTGCTCGGCGAGGGCAACGCCGCGATCGAGCGAGCCAAGACGCAGGAGCGCGAACGCGACCGTGCTCATGACCTCGGCCTGGACCATCGGGGGTTGATCCGCCAGATCGTCGACGCGGGCGGCGCGGTGCTCGAGCACCTCACGCGCGCTCAGGCTCGCGTAGTTGGCTTCTGCCGTCGGTGGAATCTCGAAGAGACCGAGGAGGAAGCTGGTGACGCCTTGGGCCTTGGCGGCCTCGGCGCGCACGCGGTCCCGCTCTTCGGACAGGCGCGCCGCTTGGAGCGATGCCGTGATCGCGATGACCGCGAGCAATACCGCCACGGTCACGGTCGCGGCGATGCCGAGCGCATGTCGGCGAACGAAGCGGGCCGCGCGATAGAACGGCGCCTCGCCGCGCGCATGGACCGCCTCCCCGGAGACATGCCTCAGCACATCGTCTGCGAGCGCCGCGGCCGTCGGATACCGTGTGTCGGGCACCACATGGAGCGCCATGACGACGATGTTGTCGAGGTCGCCGCGAAGCGTACGCGCCAACGCCACCGGAGACGTGGCACGCGCGCGGGCGATCGCATCGCGACCTTTGGTGGTCGTGACGACGGCGCTGGGCCTGGTGAGGGGCTCCTTGCACGCGACCGCCGCCTCGATGAGGTTGCCGTTGTCGATCTGACGTGCGCGCACGCCGCTGATCAGCTCGTAGAGCAAGAGACCCAGTTGATACACATCGGATGCGATCGTGATGCGCGTGCCGTTCAGTTGCTCGGGGCTGGCGTATTCCGGTGTCAGCGCGCGCAGGACCGTCTGCGTCATCGGAGACGATTGCGCGCTGGCCGGAGAGTCCACCAGCTTTGCGATGCCGAAGTCGAGGAGCTTCGGCTCGCCGTGGGCGGTCACCAGAATGTTCGACGGCTTGATGTCGCGGTGCACCACCAGATTCCGATGCGCGTAGTCCACCGCGCGCGCGACGCCGATGAAGAGCTCCAACCGCTGGCGCACTGTCAGCATGCGATCGTCCGCATAGCGATCGATCGGCGTGCCTTCCACGTACTCCATGACGAGATAGGGGAAGCCCGCGTCGTCGACGCCGCCATCGTGCAGGGTGGCGATGGAAGGGTGGTTCAGCGTCGCGAGGATCTGGCGCTCCTGGTGGAAGCGCTGCAGCCCGCCCAGGGTGCCGAGCCCGTAGTGCAGCCGCTTGATGGCGACCTTCTGCTCGAACGCCCCGTCAGCGCGCTCGGCGAGGTACACGACGGCCATCCCTCCGCGCCCCAGCTCGCGGACGACTCGGAAGCGGCCGACCTCGTCGCCCGGCGCGAGCTCATGCGTATCGGTGAGCTGCTCGCGCAGATTCATCAGGCTGTCCGCGGACGACACGTGCAGAAAGCGCGAGTCGGGCGCGTCGGCGGCGGCCCGCAACAACGCCGCCACCGCGGCGGCGAGCTCCGCGTCGTCGGCGGCGAGTTGGCTCAGAAAAACGGATCGCTGTGCCGACGACACATCCAGCGCCTCGTCGAACGCCCGATCGATCGCCTGCAAGCGAGTAAGTGAGAGCCGCACATCGTACTCCCCGCGCATTTTACTCAGCGAGGCTTCGCCACGGACACAAGAGCGTGGCGGCTCCGCCTCGCTGGGACAGTCTTGCCTTTGCCCGCCTCCGGCGGGCATGGCGTCGCTGGAGGGGCGGACCGACTGCACAAATAGTGGCGGGTCGGTCGCTGTCGTTACGCATTCAGAGGTGATGGTGAGGTGAGAGCCCTCCAAGCTCAGCCGTCGCGGCAGGTGAGAAAAAAGGAGAAGTCATGCGTCACTTCGTGCTCGTTCCGCTGTTTTGTGCTTCTGCGTTGCTGTTTCGGGCGGAACCCGCCATGGCCCAGTTCATCGGTACGTTCAGCTGGCTGACCAGTCCAAACTGCAACGTCATCACGCTCAATGTCACCCAGACCGGAACCGTGTTCAGCGTCGAAGGATTCGACGACCTCTGCGGCGCGCAGCGTCGCGCGACGGTCACGGGGGTGGCGACGGTGAATCCGGACGGCAGCGTCGGCATCGGATTGAACGTCCTCAACCCGAATGTCCTCAATCCGACCCAGGACGAGGTCGCGCTTTCGTATCTGGATATCTCCCTCAATGTCGCGACGCTGGCGGGGACGTGGCAGGACAACGGGGGCCGCGGCGGCGCGTGGGTCCCGAACGGGGTGCCGGTGGGCAATCCGCGGCCCCTCGGGCAGTACTTGCTGACGACGTTTGGGGACACGCCCGCCGTCATCGGTCGACGCGCCAATGGGACGCCGGCCGCCCCGACTGCCGTGGTCACAGGCGACTCGCTGCTGTTCATCGGAGCGCGCGGCCACGTCGGCACCGGTATCAGTGGCACCAGCAAGGCAAGTATCCAGATGCTGGCTGACGAGGCGTGGACGCCCACCGCCCGAGGGACGCGGATCGCGTTCTTCACCACCACGAACGGCACGGAGACTACGAGCGAGCGGCTTAGAATCGACAGCGATGGGGATGTCGGCATCGGCCTCGTGAACCCACTCGATCAACTCGATGTGTTCGGAAACGTCCGCGTGGGAACGGCCGGCGCAAACGGCTGCCTTCGGCAGCGTGACGCCACGGTCCTGACTGGCACCTGCGTCTCGGACGCCCGCTACAAGCGCGACGTCATGTCGTTCGAGCCGATGTTGAGCAAGGTGGCGGCCCTCCGCCCCGTGCACTTCTTCTGGCGTGCCGACGAGTTCCCATCGCACGGCTTCGGCTCGGGACAGTCGTACGGCCTGATGGCACAGGAAGTCGAGGCGATCCTGCCAGAGCTCGTGGTGACCGATGACGAGGGCTTCAAGGCGGTGAACTACGCCAAGCTGCCGCTGATGGCGCTCCAGGCGATCAAGGAGCTGAAAGAGAAGAACGACGCGCTCGAAGCGCGCCTGGCCGCGCTCGAGGCGCGATCGAAGCCATAGGCCGCACTGAGACGGGAGCGGGCATGCGCCACCCACTGGTCTCGTTGGTGATCGGCGTGGCCGGCGCGCTGATCGTGGCCGACCCGGTTGTGGGACAACCGGTCGGCCTCTTCAGCTGGCAGACGGCCCCATTCTGCAATGTGATCACGGTCAACGTGACACAGACCGGCAACGTCTACACCCTCGATGGCTTCGACTCGCTCTGTGGTGCCCAGCGCCCCGCGACGGTCACGGGGCTCGCAACGCTCAACGCCGACGGCACGGTTGGCATGGGACTGACGATCGTCGACCCGATACTGGGCGAAGCGACGCACATGAACGGCGTGGTGGATCTCGCAACGCTCGGCGGTCCTTGGATCGGCGCCGGAGCCACGGGCACGTTGGTCTTCAATGGCACCGGCGGTGGAGATCCTCGTCCCACGGGACAGATTGTCGCGACGAGGTTCGGGACCACCGCGATGCTGCTCGGCCGGCGTGCCAACGGAACGCCCACTGCGCCGTCGCCCATCGTCGGCGGCAACAACCTGGTGCTGATCGGCGGCCAAGGCTACGACGGCGTCGGCTTCGGAGGCTTGTCGGCCCGGATCGCGATCGTCGCCAGCGAGTCGTGGCAGGCGAACGCCCATGGCGCGCGAATACAGTTCATAACGACCGAGAACGGTGCGCCAAGCGCGATCGTGCGCATGACCCTCGACCACGATGGACAACTTGGCATTGGAACCGACACGCCGTCGGATCTCCTGGACGTCCGGGGGGACATCCGGATCGGCACTGGCACTCTCGGCTGCGTGCGGGATCGCAATGGGACCGTCATTGCGGGGACGTGTGCCTCGGACGCGCGGTTCAAGCGCGACGCCGTGTCGTTCGAGCCGATGCTCGACAAGGTGACCGCGTTGCGTCCCGTGCATTTCTTCTGGCGCGCCGACCAGCACCCGGAGCGCGCATTTGGGCCGCAGCAGTCGTACGGCCTCATGGCGCAGGAAGTGGAGCAGATCCTGCCGGAGCTCGTGACAACCGATGCGGATGGCTACAAGGCGGTGAACTACAGCAAGCTGCCGCTGTTGGCCATTCAAGCGATCAAGGATCTGAAAAGCGAGAACGACGCGCTGAAGAAGCGGCTCGCGGCGATCGAAGCCTACCTGAAGCTGCCGTAACTCGGAGGATAGGAGGAGAGGCGATGCCTTGCCGATTGCTCGTTCCGTATCTCTGCGCGTCGGCGCTGCTGCTTCCGGCCAATCCAGCCGCGGCCCAGTTCATCGGAACATTTACGTGGCAGACGCAGCCCTATTGCAACCGGGTCACCATCAACGTGACGCAGGCCGGCGACGCCTATCTCCTCGAGGGCTACGACGACCTGTGCGGGGCGGTGCGGCGTGCGCCGGTGGCCGGCGCGGCGGCGCTCAACCCGAACGGCACAGTGGGCCTTGGTCTGGTGATCGTCGGCGTTCCGCGCGGTGAGCCGACGCACCTGGACGTGGTTGTCAACCTCCCGTCCCTGAACGGGACGTGGTCCGACTCCGCTGCGAATGAGGGAACGTTCGCGTTCAACGGCTCGGCGGGCGGAATGCGACGTCCCGCAGGCACGGTGGGCCTGACGAGCTTCACGGGGGAGGCCGAGGTGATCGGGCGCAAAGCCAACGGCACGCCAACAGCGCCGGAGGCCGTCAACAACGGCAACGCGCTCATGTCCATTGCCTCCCAGGCATACGATGGCAGCGACTTCTTCAACGCAGCCAGCATCCGGACGGCGGCCAGCGAGAGTTGGACCCCGTCAGCCCATGGCGCGCGCATCGATTTCTACACGAACGCCAACGGGGGACAAGCGAGCGACGTCCGCGTACGCATCGATCACGACGGGGATGTCGGCATCGGGACGCTGTCGCCGGCGCAGCGGCTCGATGTGGCGGGAAACGTCCGCGTCGGCACGGGCACGACAGGGTGCATCGAGGACCGCGATGGCACACTCATCGCCGGTGTATGCGCGTCGGACGCGCGCTACAAGAAGGACGTGGTGTCATTCGCGCCGATGCTGAACAAGGTCGCCGCCCTGCGCCCCGTTCACTTCCATTGGCGGAAGAGGGAGTTCCCCGCGCTCGCCTTCGGCGAGCAGCAGTCGTTCGGCTTGATGGCGCAGGAAGTGGAGGAGATCCTGCCCGAGCTCGTGACGACGGACGCAGAGGGCTACAAGGCGGTGAACTACAGCAAGTTGCCCCTGATCGCGCTGCAGGCGATCAAGGAGCTGAAAGCCAGGAACGACGCGCAGAACGCGATTATCGAGCGGCGCCTCGCCGAACTCGAAGCGCGCGTGAAGCCATAGTGCGGATCGACGCCATCGTCCGTAGCGCAGGCCTTCAGGCCTGCTGATGGCGGGCGAGGCGACCGATAGACACGTTCGGAAAGTGCAAGCTGATCCGTACGTGCTAGCTCAGCCGCTGTGCCGTCGCCCATAGACAAAGGAGTTGTCATGCGCCGCATCGTGTTCACGTCTTTTCTCTGCGTTGCAGGGTTGCTGATGTCGGTCCAACCGGCTGCCGCCCAGTTCATCGGGACGTTCAGCTGGCAGACCGCCGTCTACTGCAACATCATCACGCTCAACATCTTCCAGGTCGGCAACTCGTTCGCGCTGGAGGGCTACGACAACCAGTGCAGCAACACCGAGCGCCGGGCTCCGGTGACCGGCACGGCCACGCTGAATCCCGATGGCACGGCGCAACTGGGTATGGCCGTCGTGAGGACCCCTGGCGCGGAACCCGTGCACATCGACGCCGTCGTCAACGTCGGGACGCTCGCCGGCACGTGGGCCGACTCATCCGGGCACACCGGCAACTTCGTGTTCAACGGCGCCGGCGCCGGCAACCGACGACCGAACGAGCAGATCACCGTCACGACGTTCGGAAGCGCCGCGTTTCTGATCGGACGTCGCGCCAACGGCACACCACTCGCGCCCACTGCGGTCGCCAACGGCGACCAGCTCGTGTTCATCGGCGCCCGCGGCCACGATGGCACCGCGTTTACCACGTCGAGCGATGCGTTCATGCAGATCACCGCGACCCAGAATTGGACCAACACCGCGCGTGGCACTCGGATTGACCTCGCGACGACCCCGAACGGGAGTACCTTGACCACACCTCGGCTCAGAGTCGATCAGGACGGACAGGTGGGCATCGGTCTGGGTGCCACGGCACCGCTGAACCTGCTCGATGTGAACGGCAATATTCGGATCGGCTCCACGAATGGCTGTGTTGTCGACCGTGAGGGCGATCTGGTCGCTGGCGTCTGTGCGTCGGACGCTCGCTACAAGAAGGACGTGGTGTCGTTCGGACCGATGCTCGGCAAGGTCGCGGCGCTACGCCCGGTGCACTTCTACTGGCGCACGAACGAGTTCCCGGCGCTCGGGCTCGGCAAGCAGCAGTCGTTCGGCTTGATGGCGCAGGAGGTAGAGGAGATCCTTCCCGAGCTCGTGACGACGGACGCGGAAGGCTTCAAGGCGGTGAACTACAGCAAGCTGCCGCTCATCGCGCTGCAAGCCATCAAAGAATTGAAAGAGAAGAACGACGCGCTCGAGGCGCAGAACGCCGCGATCGAAAAGCGGCTCGCGGAGCTCGAAGCGCGGATGAAGCAGTAAGCGCATCGGAGATCGTACGTAGCGCAGGCCTTCATGCCTGCCAGCTCGAGAGGCGCCCTGACGGGATCCGCTCGGGCAGGCCTGAAGGCCTGCGCTACGTACCGCTCGGATCGATCGAACCCGCGCAGCTCGTCACTGTTTCCCGGTACGACAATCCGCGTTTGCCCCGCCGTCACATCGACTGCATAGGCTGACACCCTCCGCGCCAATCTTTTGGGGGTCGACCATGTCCGAAGTGTCCGAGCGACGTCTGTTCTTGAAGTATCTCGGTGCCGGTTTCGCCGGTGCTCTCGTCAACGTCGCCAATCCATTGGGTCCGATTGCCGAAGCGCGAGGGCCGATGCCCTTTCAGTCGGGACCTCAAGCCGTCCATGCGGACTTCCTCAGCTTTGGTCCAATCGCACCCACAGACGTCGACGATCTGGTCGTGCCGTTCGGGTTCCGTTACCAGACGGTCATCGCCTATGGCGATCGCTTCACGAACTCCGGTGAACGCTTCGGGTTCAACTGCGACTTCACGGCGTTCATCCCCCGCAGTGCCGACGGAACGGACGGCCTGCTGTGGGTGAACCACGAGTATGTCGGCTCGCCCACCGACAACTACGGGCAGGCGTTCGAGAGAGCCGTCGGTGGTGTGCCAACCGTCGCCGACTACAAGATGGACGTCGGCGGCAGCGTCTTGGACATCTACCTGTCGTCGGGAGACAACTGGTATGTGAAGCAGGGCAGTGCGCTCAACCGGCGCATCACCGCCGACACGCTCGCCATCGCCGACGGCCCCGCGCTGCAGGGCCTCTCCAACGTCGGAGGCACGCTCGGCAACTGCTCGGGCTGCCACACGCCGTGGAACACGATTCTCACCTGCGAGGAGAACTACCAGGACTACGTTCCCGAGAACCTGGTGACCGACGGGCAGGGCACCGTCGGTGGCGTGTTCGGCAAGAACGGCACGCACTTCGGTTGGGTCGTCGAGATCGACCCTCAGGATCCCAACTCGATTCCCGTGAAACACACATGGCTGGGTCGCTTCCGGCACGAGAACGTGGCGATACGGACGGCACCCAATGACATCGTCATCGCCTACATGGGCGACGATCGGACGAACGGGCACGTCTACAAGTTCATCTCCAACGCCCGGTACATTCCGGGCAGCGCGGCCAACAAGCAAATCTTCTCGAGCGGCCGTTTGTTCTCCGCGCGCTTCAATGCCGATGGCACGGGTCAATGGATCGAGCTCGCACCCGGCACGGCGCTGAACGCCTATCCCGGTGCAGTCGTCCCGACGGTTCCGAGCGGCGCGACGACGTTGGGCGGCGTCTACAACACGCAGGGCAACATCCTCATCGACGCGTATCGCGCCAGCAATCTCGCCGGTGCGACGCCGACGGGTCGGCCCGAGGACGTCGAGGTGCACCCGATCGACAACAGCGTCTTCATCGCGTTCACGGCCAACGCGACGGCAACGAACAGCCTGTTCACGAACATCTACGGCGAGCTCGTGCGCATCGTCGAGGGCAGCGGCGATGGCGCCGGCACCACGTTCACGTGGCAGCGCTGGAAGGCCGGCGGCCCGAACGATGCCAATCGCGCCGGTCAGGTGTTCGCGGCGCCGGACAACCTCTCGTTCGACCGGGCCGGCAACATGTGGGTGGTCACTGACATCTCGTCGGCCAACCTCAACGGCGGCAACGCGAACTACACGGCGTTCAGGAACAACGGCATGTTTTTCATCCCGACGAGCGGGCAGCATGCAGGCACGGCGTTCCAGTTCATCTCAGGACCGTGTGAGGCGGAGCTCACCGGGCCGTCATGGACACCGGACGAGAGCACACTGTTCCTCGCCGTGCAACACCCGGGCGAGCAGAACGGGACCCGCCTTTCGACGGCTGACGCGCCCAAGGGGAGCAACTGGCCACATCGTAGTCACGGCGCGCCGCTGCCGGCCGTCGTCGCAATCAGGAAATAGGGTTTGGCTTCGGTAGGCGGGTAGGGGCGGTTCGCGAACCGCCCCTACGTGGTTGCCGAATAGGCGC
>DAINCF010000275.1:0-9343 GCA_036732565.1 Vicinamibacterales bacterium | reverse complement strand
CACCGCGATGGCGGCGATGCTGATCGCGGCTCCGGCTACTTCGCCGGCGATCACTTCGACCTCGCTCGCCTCGATGCCAAGCACATCGCCGAGCAGGCGGTCGGCAAGGCCGTGCGCTCACGGCTGCCGAAGCCGATCGAGCCCGGCGTCTATCCCGTCATCCTCGAGCCGCAGGCGGTCGCGGATCTCGTCGGCTTCCTGCCCAACAGCTTCGACGCGAGGACCGCCGATGAAGGCCGCAGCGCGTTCTCAGCCAAAGACGGGAAGACGCGTCTCGGCGAGGCGATGTTCAACGATCGGATCAGCCTGTACAGCGATCCGATGCATCGTGAGCTCCCCGCGGTGCCAAGCACCGACGAAGGCATTCCCGCATCGAGGCTGTCGCTGATCAAGTCAGGGGTGCTCGAGAATCTCGAGTACTCACGCTACTGGGCGCAGGAGCGCAAGCGTGAGCCCACCGCCGGTCCGGTCAACTACATCATGGAGGGCGCGCAGCCGCCGGTGTCCACGGACGGCATGATCAAGGGCATGGACCGCGGCCTGCTGATCTCGCGGTTCTGGTACGTGCGCCTCGTGGATCCGCGCACCATCGTGCTGACCGGTCTCACGCGCGACGGGCTCTGGTGGGTCGAGAAGGGCCGGATTCAATATCCAGTCCGCAATCTTCGCTTCAACCAGAGCGTGCTCGCGATGCTCGCGCCGTGGAACGTCGAAGCGATCGGAGCGCCACAGCGGCTCTCGCCGCTCATGGTGCCTGCGCTCAAGCTGACCGCATTCACGTTCACGTCGATCTCCGACGCGATCTGAATGACGGACGGCGATTCCCATTTTTTCAATTTGGGTTGAATGCCCGCATCGTGTAGCGGGATTTTTCAACGGGCCGATGAGCCCTGCGATCGATATTCTGCGTCTCAGACCAATCTTCGGACAAATGTCCAGCCAAGGTATGCCTTCTCCGTCGGGGCATCTACCAGATCTCAACAGCGACGGGATCTTTCCTGATGAGCACGCGAATTGCACAGTTCTGCAGCGAGCGGGCGAGTCATCCTCTGATGCCACGCGCACGCTCGTCGTGAATCGTCCCGCTCTTCCATCGAGCGTGACATCTTCAACTCTGGCGTTCTCCCAAACATAGGCGCCTGTAAGTGAAAGGGCGAAGCGCTACCTTGAAAACGGTAAGCGCAGCACGGCGGCAGTCCGTACGCGGACGCGCGCGAATGCGTGCGATCTGCGTTCGGAGTCTGGCCGTTGGCTGTGTACTCCATGTATGGGGCCCATCCGCCATCGCGCAAGTGATGAGCGAACCTCCAGCTGACGCACGACTTCAGTGGGGGCCGTTGACGCTGAGGCCGACCGTTACGTTCGTGACCGGTATCGACACCAACGTGCTCAACGAAGAAGTCAATCCGACGCAAGACTATTACAGTCGCACGACTCCCGAAGTGCAGGCGTGGCTCAAGCTCGGCCGCGCCCAACTGCAATTCCGCGGCGGCGTGGGCGCCGCCTACTTCGCAAAAACCGAGACGCACCGTTCGGTCAACGTCGTTACGGACCTGCGGCTGGACGTCGACCTTTACCGCATCGTGCCGTTCGTGTCTGGCGGCTTCCTTCGCACGCGCGATCGGACCGGGTTCGAGATCGATTCGAGGCCGCTGCGGATCGAGCCCGTCGTCCGCGCGGGCGTCGTCGGACGGCTCGGTGCCAAGACCGACCTCGTGGTCGGTGCCTACCGCACCTCGACCGGCTACGGCGAAGACGACACGTTCGAGGGCAGCGGGCTGCGCGAGACACTCAATCGAACCGGAGAGGGTGCAACCGTCGGCGTTCGCCATCGACTGACGCCGCTGACGACCATTGCAGTCACGGCGGAGGGCGCACGGGATCGGTTCGAGTTCTCGAGCCTGCGCGACTCCGACTCGGTGAAGCTCCTGCCCAGCGTGGAGTTTCAACCCGACGCGTTGATTTCGGGAAGCGCCGCCGTCGGCGTCAAGCGCTTCATGCCGCGAAACCCAGAGCTGGCGGCGTTCACGGGGCTCGTGACCACGCTCGACCTCAGCTACCTCCTTCGCGGCAGCACGCGGTTCTCGATCGGCACGACGCGGGACGTGACCTACTCGTTCGAGCCCACCGAGCCGTACTACCTGCTGACCGCCTGGCAGGCAAGCATCGCGCAAGCCGTGACCGATCGCGTGAGGCTCACCGGCTCGTTCGGGCGGCAGCGACTGGACTATCAAGCGCTGGGTGGGCGATCGAGCGACCTGGGCGCGCGCATCGACAACGGGACGACCATCGGCGCGGCGCTGACGCTCTTCACGAGCAGCCGGAAGATGTCTTTTGGCCTGACCGCCGACTACGCGCGCCGGGACTCCGGTGTGCTCTCGCGGCAATACGACGGCATTCGTTACGGGGCAGTGATTACCTATGGCCTGTAGACTCGGCCACGTTCGCTTCGGCTGGTGGCTCTGCGCGCTTGGTCTGCTGGCGACGGGCGTACCAAGCTTCGCGCAAACCGAGTACCGCGTTGGCCCGCAGGACATCCTGACGGTGGTGTTGTCTAACGACAAAGCCCTGTCGGGGCCCTATCGCGTTGACGCCGACGGCACGTTCAACTTTCCCCTGGTGGGCAAGGTCAAAGCGGCCGGTATGACGATCCCCGCCATCGAGGTCGAACTGCGGTCGCGGCTGACCGAGGGGTTCTTCAAGGATCCGCAAGTCGCGATCACCGTCGAGGAGTATCGGAGTCAGCGCATCTTCGTGATCGGCCAGGTGGGCAAGCCTGGTGGGTACCCGCTGACCGGAGAGACCACGCTGCTCGAGGCGCTCGCGCAGGCCGGTCCAGTGTCAGAGGATGCCGGGGACGAGATCGTCATCGTCCGGCCGCGCCAGGGGCACCGCGCCGCCGGTCCGGTGCTCCCGGACAACAGCGACGTCGAGCACGTCGAACGGGTGGATCTGCAACAGCTGCAGAGCGGCGCGTTGTTCCAGGGCAACACGCTGCGGTCGGGCGACACGCTGTTCGTGCCGCGTGCCGGCACTGTCTACGTCTTCGGACAGGTCCGCACACCTGGGTCGTATCCCGCGCGCAAGGGCACGACGGTTCTGCAAGCGTTGTCGCTGGCGGGAGGCTTGACCGACCGGGGCGCGGCCAATCGAGTTCGTATCATGCGAACGGTCAATGGCAAGAAGCAAGAGATCAAGGTCGCTTTGACCGATCTGGTGATACCGGGCGACACCATCATCGTCCGTGAAAGGTTGTTCTGATGGCGTCGGACGTACAGCCTCCGCAGTTGCCCGGGCACGCACTGACTTCTCTCGACACCGGTGAAGGACGGCATCTCCTCGACTACGTCCGTGTGCTGTACAAGCGGCGGCGGGTGGGCTTCGCGGCGTTGGTGCTCGTCGTGGCGATTGTCGCCGTCGTCACCTATCGCGCCGAGCCCATCTACGAAGCCAGCGTCCAGATCCTGATCGAGCCCGAGAACCGCAACGTCGTGCTCTTCAAGGAAGTGATCGAGCAGGACGATGCGGACAAGGACTATCAGCAGACGCAGCACCGCATTCTGCAGAGCCGCAGCCTGGCGCGGCGCACGGTCGACAAGCTTCAGCTCTGGTCGAACCCCGAGCTTGGGTACGCGGCACCGGGCGAGGCCGAGACGACCGGGTGGCGGGGCGCGTGGTTGAAGGCGCGCGCCTACGCCGCGCGCGTGAGCGGCGGCGTCATTCCACCGCCGCCGGCGCCGTCCACGCCGAGCGACGGCGAGACCGGGAATGAAGCGCGCACCATCGACGCGTTCGTGAGCCGCCTCACGGTCGTGCCCGTGCGCAACAGCCGACTCGTCGACGTCCGGATGCGATCGCGCGATCCGCAGCTGGCGGCGGACATGGCGAACGCTCTGGCCCAGAACTACATCGACCAGAACATGGAGACCAAGCTGGGGGTCTCGAAACAGGCGTCCGACTGGTTGGCGGAGCAGCTCGAAACGCAGCGCAAGCAGGTCGAAGCCACCGAAGTCGCGCTGCAGCGCTATCGCGAACGCAACGATGCGTTGTCACTCGACGAGCCGAACAACATCGTCTTGCAGAAGCTGACTGCCTTGAACACCGCCGTCACGCAGGCGAAGACCGCGCGCATCGAGAAGGAAGCGGTGTTTCGGCATGCGCAGTCCGTCAAGAGCGACCCCACCGCGCTCAACAGCGTGGCCACGATCCTGACGAATGCCTACATCCAGCAACTGCGGGCCGACGTCGCCGACCTGCAGCGCCAGCAGATGCAGCAGGCCGAGCGGCTGGGTGAGCGGCATCCGGACATGGTCAGGATGAAATCCACCCTCCAGATGGCGGAGCAGAAGCTGCGCGCCGAAGTCGACCGGGTACTGCTGTCGCTGCAGAGCCAGTACGAGGCGGCCCTCGAGCAGGAGAAGAGCCTGGTGGGCGCCCTCGAGGCGCAGAAGAACGAAGCGCTGGCGCTCAATCGCAAAGCCATCGACTACGGCGCGCTGCAGCGCGAGGCGATCAGCGCCCGGCAGATTTTCGAGACGCTGCTTCAGCGCACCCGAGAGACGGGCATCTCCGGCGAGCTCAAGAGCAACAACATCCAGATCATCGATCCCGCCGACATCCCGCGCGCGCCGGTCTGGCCGCAGAAGCGGCGGAACCTGCTCCTCGCGCTGCTGGGCGGCGCGGTGTTTGCCGTCGTGCTGGCGTTCTTCGTCGACTATCTGGACAACCGTATCAAGTCGCCGGACGAGATTCGATCGGCGCTGGGCTTGCCCCTGATCGGCCTCGTGCCGATGGTGTCGGCCAAGAGTCTCAACGGGCATTCGCTGCTCATCAACAACGGCGTGCCGGCGAAGTTCGCCGAAGCGGTCCGCGCCGTGCGCACGAAGGTGCTGCTGTCGGTCGACGACGGGCCTCGCGCGTTGGTGGTGACGAGCACTGGGCCGAAGGAAGGCAAGACCGTTGTCGCGACCAACCTCGCGGTCGCGCTCGCGCAAGCCGGGCAGCGCGTGATTCTCGTCGACGCGGACCTGCGCCGGCCGCGTGTGCACGAAATCTTCGATCAGCCGCAGGCGCCGGGCATGACGGATCTGCTCGCCGGCAAGGTGACCGGGATGCAGTCGTTTCGCCAGACCAGCGTTCCCGGACTGTGGCTGTTGCCCGCCGGCGTCACCACGGCTAACCCCGCGGACCTGTTGGGCTCGCCGCGGTTCCGCGAGAGCCTGCAGATGATGATGCGGCACTTCGACTGGGTGATCATCGATTCGCCGCCGGTGCTGGCGGTGACCGATGCCGCGGTGATTGCGCATCAGTCGTCGGGAGTGCTGTTCGTAGTCGGCGCCGATCGCACGAGCCGGCACGCCGCGCAGGCGGCGCTCGAGCAGCTCGAGGCGGCGCGCGCGCCGTTCCTCGGAGGCGTGCTCAATTCGGTCGACCTCGATCGCCACGCGTATTACTTCGCCAAGTACTACCGGCACGAATACAGCGCTTACTACACGCCGGAAGGCTCGGGACGTGGCTAGCGCTGAGCAGGCCGCTCATCTCCTCCGCATCGAGCGCAGCGACGGCTGGACGTCGCTGCGGCTGCGCGAGCTGTGGGACTACCGCGAGCTGTTGTACTTCCTGGTCTGGCGCGACATCAAGGTTCGCTACAAGCAGACCGTGCTCGGCGCGGCCTGGGCGATCATCCAGCCCTTTTGCACGATGGTCGTGTTCAGCCTGTTCTTCGGGCGGCTCGCGAAGATGCCGTCCGATGGCATCCCGTATCCGATCTTCGCCTACGCGGCGCTCGTACCGTGGACGTTCTTCGCCAACGGGCTCGTGCAGTCGGCGAACAGCCTGGTCGGCAGCTCGAATCTGATCAAGAAGGTGTACTTCCCGCGATTGACGGTGCCGATCGCGACGGTGCTGTCCGAAGGGCTCGACCTGCTGCTCGCGTTCGTCGTGCTCATCGGCATGATGTTCTACTTCGGCCTGACGCCCACACTCAACGCGGTGTTCTTGCCCTTCTTCGTGCTGTTGGGCGTGATGACGTCGCTCGGCGTCGGCTTGTGGCTGTCGGCGTTGAACGTTCAGTTTCGGGACGTCCGCTACGTGGTCCCTTTCATTACCCAGTTCTGGATGTTCGCGACGCCAATCGCCTATCCGAGCAGTCTGCTTCCGGAGCCATGGCGAACGATCTACGGCCTCAACCCGATGGCCGGCGTCGTCGAGGGGTTCCGATGGGCGCTCTTGGGAACGGGCGACAGTCCGGGCCCGATGCTCGCGGTGTCGGCAGTGGCCGCCACCGTGGTACTGGTCGGGGGCGCATTCTACTTCAGACGAATGGAGCGACGTTTTGCCGACGTGGTCTGAACGCGCAGCGGGCGGCCGGTGCGTCGTAATCGGGGAAGTCGCGCAAACCCATGACGGGAGTCTGGGGCAGGCGCATGCGTTCATCGACGCCATTGCCAACGCGGGCGCCGATGGCGTGAAATTCCAAACCCACATCGCCGCGGCCGAGAGCACACCGAGCGAGCCCTGGCGCGTGCGGTTCAGCCGACAGGATGCGACCAGGTACGAATACTGGCGGCGGATGGAGTTCAGCGTCTCCCAGTGGGCGGGCCTGAAGCGTCATGCGGACGAGCGTCAACTGCTGTTCCTCAGCTCCCCATTCTCAATCGAAGCGGTGGAGCTGCTCGAGCGCGTCGACGTCGCGGCGTGGAAGATCGCGTCCGGCGAGACGAGCAACCTGCCGATGGTCGAGCGCGTCGCCAGCTCAGGGCGGCCCGTGCTCATCTCGTCCGGGCTGAGCCCGTTGCACGAGCTCGATGCAGCGGTGGCCACCGTGAAGGCCGCGGGGCAGGAGCCCATCGTCATGCAGTGCACGACGGCGTACCCCTGTCCGCCCGAAAGGGTCGGCTTGAATCTGCTCGCGCTGTTCCGGTCTCGCTACGGGTGTGCGGTCGGACTTTCCGATCACTCGGGCACCATCTATCCCGGGCTTGCGGCGGCGACGATCGGCATCGGCGCACTCGAGGTGCACGTGACGTTCAGTCGCGAGATGTTCGGTCCCGACGTGCCCGCATCGGTCACCACCGCGGAGCTCCGGCAACTCGTCGACGGTGTCCGCTTCATCGAAGCGATGCAGGCGGCGCCCGTGGACAAGGACGCGGCGGCCGTCGACGTCGGCGCGCTGCGGACGCTGTTCACGAAGAGCGTCTCGCTGCGCCGGCCGCTGCCTCGCGGCACCGTGCTCAACGCCAATGATCTGACGGTCAAGAAGCCGGGCACTGGTATCCCGGCGGCGCGGCTGCGCGATATCGCCGGCCGACGGCTCAGCCGCGATGTCAGCCCGGACGAGTTGCTCGCGGACAGCGATTTCGAACGCGCGTAGCGTAGAGGAGAGTCATGCGTCGAAAAGTCGCGGTCGTGGTCACCGCACGACCCAGTTACAGCCGTATCAAGACCGCGCTCGCAGCGGTGCAGGCGCACGATGACCTCGATCTTCAGCTCATCGTGGGAGCCTCCGCCCTGCTGGAGCGCTATGGCAGCGCCGTCAGCATCATGGAACAGGACGGGTTCGAGGTCGCGGCTCGCGTCTACAGCGTGCTCGAGGGCGAGAACCCCACGGCGATGGCGAAGACCACCGGCCTCGGGCTCCTCGAGCTCGCGACCGTCTTCGACAACCTGAAGCCGGACGTGGTCGTGACCGTCGCCGATCGGTACGAAACGCTCTCGACCGCCGTGGCCGCGGCCTACATGAACATCCCGGTCGCGCACGTGCAAGGGGGAGAGGTCACCGGCTCGATCGACGAGAAGGTCCGCCACGCAGTGACCAAGCTCGCCGACGTCCATCTGGTGGCCACCCAGAAAGCGGCGGACCGCGTCATTCGGATGGGCGAAGACCCCGACACCGTGTTCGTCACCGGCTGTCCCTCGATCGACCTCGCGTGCGAGATCCTGTCCGACCCGTGCCTGCGGTTCGATCCGTTCGAGCGCTACGGCGGTGTCGGCGACGGTCTCGATCTCAGTCGCGGCTATCTCGTCGTCATGCAGCACCCGGTGACGACGGAGTACGAGCAGTCGCGCGAGCACGTGATCGAGACGCTGGAAGTGGTGCGCGAGTCGGGCATTCCGACGCTGTGGTTCTGGCCCAACGTCGACGCCGGCTCGGACGGGACCTCGGCCGGCATCCGGTCGTTCCGTGAACGCGAGCGTCCAGCGAACATTCACTTTTTCAAGAACATGGGACCGACGGACTTCCTGCGGTTGCTCTACAACAGCCGCTGCCTCGTGGGTAATTCCAGTGTCGGCATTCGCGAATGCGCGTTCCTGGGCGTGCCGGTCGTCAACATCGGCTCGCGGCAGGCCGGACGCGATCGCGGGCGCAACGTCATTGATGTCGGGTATGGCCGTGAGGCGATCGCCACCGCCCTCAAGAAGCATCTGGGCAACGGCGGACGATATCCCGTGGATCGCCTCTACGGCGATGGCGCGGCGGGCGCACGGATAGCAGACGCGCTCGCGACCGCGCCACTTTCGATCGAGAAGCAGCTCGCCTACTAGAGCAGCAGCCGTGACAGCGTTCGAGCGTACCTACTTGATGGTGTCTCCGTTCGTGTTGCCGCTGCACGGGATCGTACGGCGGCGCCTGCGACGGTTGTCTCGCGGCTCGGAGCCCCTCGCCGTGCTCGACGTCGGCGGGCGCAAGTCGCACTACACCATCGGGCTCCCGGCGCGGGTGACGGTGACGGACCTGCCCCGTCAGACCGACGTGCAGCGCGCGCTCAACCTCGGTCTGACGACGCAGATGACCGAGCAGCTGCTGGCTCGCCGCAGCAACCTGGAGGCGGTCATTCTCGATGACATGACGCGGTCGTCGCTGCCCAATGCCAGCTTCAACTGCGTGGTCGCGGTCGAAGTGCTCGAGCACGTCGACGCCGACGAGGCGTTCGTGCACAACGTCGCGCGCGTGCTCAAGCCAGGCGGAGTATTTCTGATGACGACGCCAAACGGCGATTCGGTGCCGAACTCGAATCCGGATCACAAGCGGCACTACACCGCCGAGGGGCTCCGTGACCTGCTGCTGCGGCACTTCTCGCGCGTGACGGTCGAGTACGCGATCGCCGCCGGGCGGTTTCGAACCGCCGGATTGCGGCCGCTCTCGGTCAAGCACCCGGTCAGGACCGCGACCACGATGGTCGCCAACGTGATCAACGCGCTCCAATCGGCGCATCCTGAAGTCCGCCAGCGAGCGCATCGCACCCGCCATCTCATCGCCACGGCGCACCGATAGCGCCGAACACCCGAAGAGTGCGTTTCAAAACAAACGTGGGGTCCGCCTTTAGGCGGACCTCAGGGCCGG
>DAINCF010000274.1:0-9349 GCA_036732565.1 Vicinamibacterales bacterium | reverse complement strand
AGTTCACCAGAATATCCACGTCATCGTCGACCTGGTGCCACCGGGCGGGATTGCCGCCAGTCGGCAGGTAGGCGAACGCAGGACCGGCGAGCGATGATTCCGCGGGCCGCGTGACGTACTCGCCTTGCAGTGCGGGGGTTGCATCGACGATCGATCTGATGGTGGCGAGGTCGAGCCCCTGTGGATCGGCGTCGGCGGCGCCGGCCAGTGCCGTCGCTGACCTGGACGGCGGCACTGCACGGGTTTGACCATCGGCTGTCACGACGCGCCACTTGCCCAACTCGAAGCCCGCCGGGTAGAGCGTGCCGTCGCGCGGGCGGACCGTGAGAAACAGCAGCACGTGCTCACCGACGGCGTAGCTCGCCTGGTCGGCGATCATCAGGCCGACGGTCCCGACTCGACCGCCGAGCTGCTTGACGACGATGGTCGGCTCGGTCAGATCGCCCTTGAGCCGCTCGGTCACGCTGATGGTGATGTAGGTGTAGATCGCGCCCGCGGTCTCGTCCCACTGCGCCCGCAGCGTCGTGACCTGTCCCGTGACAACGACCGGCGATGACGCACCGAGCGAGTAGGCGAGCTGATCGGGTGCCTGCGCCGCGGCGGAACGAGCCAGAACCAAGAGGAGGGCGGTGAGAGCGAAGGATCGGATGTGTCTGGGCATCAAATCACTATTTGTAGGCGGAAAAAGCCCCCAGAACTATACCAACAAATATGTGTCAGGGGCGTCGGGAGGCACACCCGAGATCGAACAGCCGGTAGCCACGAAGAGCGCCGTCGAGGGGGATCTCGTGGAATTTCTCTCCCAGGTAGCGGGCGACGTCAGGCTGCAGAGCTTCGATCAGATACCAGCCGCTGGTAGCGAAGTAGCAAGCCCCTTTGCGATCGCGCAGGTAGTCGATGGTGAAGGTACGGATGGCGGTGGCGTCGAAGCTCCAGCCCCTCCGGTGCGCGTAGTACAGCAGCATGGGGGAGTTGGTGCCGTAGCGATCGTATTCGACGACCACGAGCAACGCGCCTGGAGGCGTCGCCGCCTCGATGGCGCGGGCACTGTCGATCGGACCGGTGGTCAGGCGATCCGATCGATACAGCGACGCGATGACAGGGCTGGACTGGAAGCACCGGGCGCCCACGCTGACGCTGCCCACGATGATCGCGGTCGCGGTCGCGAGCCTCAACGCAGGCCTGCGCATGCGCGCGCTCCAGCGCTCCAGATCGAACAGCGGCTGGGCACCGAGGCCGAAGTACAACGCGAGCGGCGCGAACAACGGCAACTGGTGGAACTCGTGATTGAACTGGCCGCGCAGCGCCACGGCGATGAGGGACACGCCGGCGAGCAGCCAGACATCGATGGCCGTGCGCCGCGGTACCCGAAAACGACAAAACCCGATGAGGACGACGAGCGCGCCGAGCGGTGTCAGGTGGAGAAAGACGAAACGCTCGAGGAGACGCTGAATCCGCATGCCGTTGTCGGGATCACCCCACTCGGTCCAGTGCTCGACCGTGGTGAAGGGACCTGAGTGCGCCGCGATGTCACCGGTGTAGATCGTCGAGGGTCGGAACACCGGTTGATTCAATCCGGTTTCGAGGAAGATGCGGTCGGCATGCAGATACCACACGCCGATGGTGCCGATCGCGGCGAGGATGCCGGCGACGAACCACGGGTCCGTGACGAGCTTCCAGCGTCGCGCCAGCCAGGCCAGCCAGACGATCGGCCCCAGGATCAGGATGGCGGGAATCTTCACCAGGCCGGCCAACCCGAACCAGACCGCGCCCCACACTGCATCACGCGGACGCGAAGTGTCGAAATAGGCCGCGTAGGCCAGCACGGCGGCAATCGAGAACGTCATCATCGGCACGTCCGATAACAACGTGCGTCCGAAGTAGACGTAGGTTGGCGCAAACGCCAGCAGGAGTGCGGCCCCTCGACCCACCGCGCGATTGAACAGACGGGTGCCGAGCAGATACATCAGCCAGACCGATGTCACTGAGAACGCGACCGCCACCAGGCGGCCAGCCGCGTCGGACACACCAAACAGCCGCCAGACCACGGCGGTGATCAGGTGGAGGAGCGGGAACTCCATGCCGGCATAGCCGTCGGCGCCGCCCCAACTGACTTGCGGAAAGAAGACATCGATGGGGATTTCCGTCCACAAGCGGGCGACATCGGCGTTGGTGACCTGCCGCCAACTGTGCGCGTCCAGGTACGGCGCATCGATGCGATAGAGCCGGAGGCCGAGGGCAAGGAGCAGGATGGCCCAGAGGACTGGGTCGCCAAAACGGCGGGACGGAGTGGTCAACTATGCGTTCTCGTTATTGCTGGAGCCGACTCAGCATGATACACTCCAGCCCCGGTAGTAGGGGTTTCCCAGCCCTCTCGCCTCCGACAACAAGCTGCTCCCCCCAAGTGTGGGTGTGATAGCCGACGCCCATTCCAGTAGCTTTGTGTGCCTGGGATGGCCCTTAACGTAGGAGAGACTGGATGTTTTCAGCAAGTGTTCGTGCAGGCCTGGCCGGCCTGATCCTGATGCTCTGTGCGACGACCGCGTCCGCGCAAACGGCGCCGACGCTGACCGGCTCCGTGGACGGGTCGACCGTAAATCTCAGTTGGACCCCGGTGACCGGCGCCGCGGGGTACGTCGTGATCGTGTCGATCAACGGCAGCGCGCCGGCGACCCTCACGGTGGGGAACATCCTGACCACCGCCGTGCCGAACGTGCCACCAGGCGCATATCAGGTCGCCGTCGCGGTCATCGGCAGTGCCACGCCGTCCAACGTCCTGACACTGACGGTCACCGGCGCTCCGGCGCTGCCACCTGCGGCGCCCACCAATCTGGCGGCCGCCATCAGCGGCAACGACGTGCTGCTCTCGTGGAGCCTCGGCGGCCAGACTGGCCTGACCGGCCTTGTGCTTCAGGTCGGGAGCTCACCCGGTGCCTCCGACGTCATCACGGCTCCGTTTGGCGTCAGGACATCCCTGGGGCTCGGCACCATCCCGAACGGCAACTACTTCATGCGGCTGTTCGCGGTGAACAGCGGCGGGCCCAGCCCGGCCTCGAACGAGCTGAACGTGGCGGTGCCTTCGTGCATCGCGCCCACGGCCATTCCGTTCACCGCCACGAGCAACGGCGGCTTCGTGCAGGGATCGTGGCCAGCCGTGCCGGGCGCGACGGCCTATCGTCTGGATGCGTCGAGCACGCCTGGCGGCGGCCCGAATCTCGGATCCGTCCCGATCGCGGCCAACCAGACCAGCTTCTCTGTTTTCGGCATCGCCACGGGCACGTACTACTTGACGCTCCACGTCACGCTCTCATGTGGCGCGACGGCGGCCTCGCCCGAGACGCCGGTCAATGTCACCGCGCCTGTGCGGCAGCCGGCGAAGAGCTTCTCGCATGCCACGGGCTTGGTCCTGTCAGCGGCGCGGTCCGTCGGAGGGATTGGCGGTTCGTGCGGCAACACCACCTGGCTCTTCCGCACGCTGCAGATTCTGCGGCAGCAGGACGATCGCTTCGGCAACAACTGGAAGCGCGGCGTCCGCGGCGACATGTCGCAGGACGTCATCCTCTACAATTTCAGCGATCTGCCCAACGAGCAGGCGAGTGCGGCGCATGTCTATGCGTGGGATGTGATCGGCGGGCATTGCGGCCCGAACCCGGCACCGCAAGCCGCCAACATCACCGATGCGCGCGGCTCGGCCGGTTGGACGATCCAGTTCTATCTGAGTGCCGGCTACGCACCATAGCTTGGGTAGAGGCGGGGCCGAGTCCCCCGCCTCTACCGGGAAGAACAGCGAGGGCGGGGAGACAACTCCTCGCCCTCTTCTCTTTGTGCGTCTAGCATTTGGCACCCAGGCACCCAGGCACCCAGCCCCTTCATTTCCGTTTGGTATAGTCGGGAGCAGATGTCACCCGTGAAGAAAATTGGTGTCCTCACCGGCGGAGGAGACGCACCAGGTCTCAACGCCGTCATTCGTGCGGTCGTCAAATCAGCATGCAATCAAGGCATCGAGGTCATCGGCCTCGAAGATAGCTTCGATGGCCTGTTGGATCCGAAGCGCACACGCCAGCTGCTGCCGCGAGACGTCACTGGCATCCTGCGCATCGGCGGGACGATCCTCGGGACCACCAATCGCGGCAACCCCTTCGAGTCCCCCCTCGACACGCCGGAAGGACAGATCGACTACTCCGATCGCGTCGTGCAGACGTTCGGGCGCATGGGCCTGGACGCGTTGGTGGTCATCGGCGGTGACGGCACGCTGTACATCGCGCATCAGTTCGCGCTGCGCGGCATCCCGGTCGTCGGTGTGCCGAAGACCATCGACAACGACATCTGGGGCACGACCAGCTGTTTCGGCTTCGACACGGCGGTGTCGTTTGCGTCCGATGCCATCGATCGTCTGCACTCCACGGCCGAAGCGCATCGGCGTATCCTCGTGGTCGAGGTGATGGGCCGCTATGCAGGATGGATTGCCTTGCACGGCGGCGTGGCCGGCGGCGCGGACATCATCCTCATCCCGGAGATCCCCTTCGATCTCGATCGCGTGGTCGACAATCTGCGTGGACGAGAGTCGTTGGGGGCGCGATTCAGCGTCGTGGTCGTCGCCGAAGGGGCACGCCCGGTGGGCGGTCAAGTGTCGCTGATTTCCGAAGCCAAGACTGGCCACGTCGAGCGGCTCGGCGGCATGGGCGCGCAAGTGGCGCATCAGCTCGAGTTGTTGACCGGGAAGGAAACCCGGCACGTGGTCCTCGGGCACCTGCAGCGCGGCGGCGCGCCGACGCCGTTCGACAAGGTGCTGGCGACGCGCTTTGGCGGCAAGGCCGTGGAGTTGTGTCTGTCTGGCATGTTCGGCACCATGGTGGCGAACAACCCGCCCGATCTCGTGCCCGTGCCGTTGGCCGACGTCGTCGGCAAGACGAAGACGGTTCCGCTGGATTACGATTTGCTGCAGACTGCGCGTGCGATTGGGATCGGCTTCGGAGATTGATACTCACGCCATGACTGAGACCGCGACGGACGCGCCGAGGCGTCGCTTCGAGGTCGACGTCCCTCTGCTCGCCATTCTGTCGCTGGCGCTGCTGTTTCGGCTCTATCGCGTCGACGTCCCGCTCGTCGACGGCCACAGCTGGCGTCAGGTCACCAACGCGGACATCGCGCGGCACTTCGCCGAGTCGACGTGGAATCTGTTCGCGCCGCAAGTCAGTTGGGGAGGGCAGGTCGGGATCGTCGGCATGGAGTTCCCGCTGCTGCACTACGCGATCGGCTTGTGGTGGCGTGCGTTCGGGGAATCCGAGGAGAGCGCACGGGTCATCACGATCGCGTTCTCAATGGCCTCGGTGGCCCTCATCTACGTGCTCGGACGCGATCTGTTTTCGCTCGCGGTCGGACGCGGCGCGGCGTTTCTGCTGGCGATCGCGCCGTCGACGGTGTTCTTCGGGCGCAGCGTCCTGTCGGACACGCCGATGGTGACGTTCTCGATCGCCGCGCTACTGGCGTGGCATCGTGCGCTCGCCACGCCATCTCCGGCACGCCTCGCGATCGCGACGGCATGCACCGCGCTGGCTGGGCTCGTGAAACTGCCCGGCGTCATCGTCGGCGTCCCGATCGTGGCCCTCGCATGGCGCCATCGTCGATGGGGGCTCTTTCGCGATCGCCACCTGTTGATTGGCGGCGTGACGTCGGTCGTCTTGATCGTCGCGTGGTACTGGTGGGCGGACCGCATCGCCGAGACCACCGGCCTGACGCAGGCCATCTTTCGTCCGTCCGGACGCTACGGGCCAGAGCTGGGTCTCGCGGAGAGCGCGTATGCCACCGTGTCGCATTGGACCACCGCCACGCGACTCCGCGATCCACAGTTCTACTGGGAGATGGTCGATCGATTCTGGACCCTGCACCTGGCGACGCTCGGCTTCGTGGGCGCGTTGATCGGATGGTGGCTGGCGAGAGGCGAGCGCTACACGATCGTGCTCGATGCGTGGCTGGCCGCCGGTCTGCTCTTGCTCGTCGGCAGCGCGGAGGGACAGTTCTGGCACCAGTTCCATCAGCTGCCGCTGATCCCGCCGCTGGCGATGTTCTTCGGCATTGCAGCCGCGCCGCTGTTCAGCAGGGTGCACGTGCCAGCATGGTCGCTGCGCGCCGTCGGCGTGACTGTCTGCCTGGTCGTGGCTGCGGTCATGGCGTTTCGGTTCAGCGGCGTGCTGCAGCACTTGTACCGCCGGGACACCCTGCAGATGCACTTCGTGATCATCGGTGAAGAGATCCGATCGATCACCCGTCCGGAGGACATGGTGGTCAGCGTCGATTACGACACCGGGGGAACGAACTCGCCGATGTCGCTGTTCTACGCGCACCGGCAGGGGTGGAGCGTCGACGTGCATGCCATTGACGCAGCCTTTCTCGAGCGCCTCCGCGAGCGTTACAAGGCGCGCTACTTCGTCACCTTCCAGTGGACCGTCCTCGGCCAGCAGAAGCCGGACGTGATTCAGTACTTGGGGCGCTTCAGGCCGGTGCGGCTCGAGACCGGCAACAGTCAGGTCCGCATGTTCGATCTGGGCCAGCCGGTCGTCGCCAGCGCGCAATAGAGTCCAGGTTCGCCTGAAGGCGAACCCCACGCCCGAAAGGGGGCGTGGGGTCCGGCTTTAGCCGGACCGTCGAATGACGTCGAGATACTTCAACGCTCCGCCGGTGTTGAAGAGCACGACCGTCTCGTCGGCCTTCATGCGGCCATCCTCGACCAGACGGCGAATCGCGGAGAGCGCGGCGCCACCCTCGGGCGCGGCGGAGATGCCGCTCTCCCGACCGATCGCGAGCATGTCGTCGATCATCTGATCGTCGGAGACCGCGAGCGCCGTTCCGCCGCTCTCACGAATCGCGCGCAGGATGAGGAAGTCGCCGATCGCGCGGGGGACGCGGAGACCATCCGCGGCCGTGCGCGCGTTTTCCCAGGGCGCGGCTTTCTCCGTGCCTTGCTCGAACGCGCGGACGATGGGAGCGCAGCCGTCCGCCTGCACCGACACCATCTTCGGTCGCTTCGCCGAGCCGAGCCAGCCGATCGCCTCGAGCTCGGCGAACGCTTTCCACATGCCGACCAGGCCGGTGCCGCCTCCGGTCGGATAGATGATCCAATCGGGGAGCGCCCAGTTCAACTGCTCGGCCAGCTCGTACCCCATCGTCTTCTTCCCTTCGACGCGATAGGGCTCCTTGAGCGTCGAGACATCGTACCAGCCGAGCGGCTTGCCGCGCTCCGCGGCCATGCGGCCCGCGTCCGTGATGAGACCATCGACGAGCGTGACGTTGGCGCCGTAGAGCCGGCACTCGTCGATGAACGGCTGCTTCGCATCCTTGGGAATGAACACTTCGCACGCGAGGCCCGCGGCCGCCGAGTACGCCGCAGCGGCGTTCCCGGCGTTGCCCGCCGTGGGCAGGGCAATGGTGGTCGCGCCCAGCGCCCTGGCGCGCGTGATGGCCGCGGACTGCCCGCGCGCCTTGAACGAGTTCGTGGGGTTGAGCGACTCGTCTTTGATGTAGAGCTTGCTCAGTCCCAGCGACGCGCCAAGCCGGGTGGCGTGAGGCAGCGGCGTGAAGCCCTCACCGAGGGTGACGGGCTCGTCGCCAGGCAGCAGCGGCATCAGCTCGCGATAGCGCCACATCGTCGGCTCACGATCGCGCAGCGTGTCACGGGACCATGCACGCGCGGCCGCCAGGTCGTAGCGCGCGAGCAGCGGAAGACTGCAGGAAGGACACAGAAAGTGCCGCTCACGCGGATCGAACGGTCCCGCGCCGCACTGCGAGGCGCACTCCAAATGGGTGAAATAAGACATCGATGGATTGGCGCCCCTGGAAGGAGCGCCCTACGAACGGCTATTTGCCGAGCAGCTCCGCATCCTTCTTCTGCTGCAGATCGTCGATGGCCTTGATGTGCTGGTCCGTGATCTTCTGCACTTCGTCGAGGGACCGCTTCTCGTCGTCTTCCGAGATCTGATGCTCCTTGAGCATCTTCTTCAGCTTGTCGTTCGCCTCACGGCGCACGACGCGGACGTGATTGCGACCTTCCTCGGTCATCTTGTGCACGTGTCGAGACAGTTCCTTGCGGCGCTCCTCGGTGAGGGGCGGAATCGGAATGCGCACGACCTTGCCGTCGTTGGCGGGATTCAAGCCGAGGTCCGCCGATCGAATCGCGGTCTCGAGGGCCTTGATGAGCGACGGATCGAACGGCTGGGCCACGATCAGCGCCGGCTCCGGCACCGACAGCGACGCAATCTGATTCAGGGGCATCTTGCTGCCGTAGGCGTCGACGTGGACGCTATCGAGCAAGCTCGTCGAGGCTCGCCCGGTGCGGACGCCCGCCAGCTCCTTGCGCACGAAGTCGATCTGCGCATCCATCCGTTTCTTGATCTCGCCAAACAGACCCTTGAGATCTGATACGTCCATAAAGTGCCTCTTTCGGCAGTCGCCAGTCGGCAGTCCGAGGTCGCCAATCCTGATGCTCGCCTGCGTCCGCGTGCCTCATGACTGCCGACTGACGACTTCCGACTGCCGACTTACGACTGCCGGCTGTTTATCTACGCCGTCACCGTCGTACCGACCGCTTCACCCATGACGACCCGACGAATATTGCCCGGCACGCGCAGGTTGAAGACGACGATGGGAAGGCGGTTGTCCATACAGAGGGAAATGGCGGTTGCGTCCATGACTTGCAGGCGCTCCTGCAACACCTGCAGGTACGAGATGCGATCGTAGCGCGTGGCGTCAGGCACCTTGATGGGATCGGCGGAGTAGATGCCATCCACTTTCGTGGCCTTGAGGATGACCTCGGCCTTGATCTCCATGGCCCGCAGCGCCGCCGCCGTGTCGGTGGTGAAGTACGGGTTGCCCGTGCCGCCCGCGAAGACGACGACGCGGCCTTTCTCGAGATGGCGAATGGCGCGACGACGAATGAACGGTTCGGCGACCGAGCGCATCTCGATCGCGGTCAGCACGCGCGTCGGCACGTTCTGCTGCTCGAGGGCGTCCTGCAGCGCCAGCGCGTTCATGACGGTCGCCAGCATGCCCATGTAATCGGCGGTCGACCGATCCATGCCCTTGGCGCTGGCCGCCAGCCCGCGGAAGATGTTGCCGCCGCCGATGACGATGGCGGTTTCGACGCCGGTGGCCTGAAGATCTTTGACGTCCTGCGCGATGCGCGTGGCGATCGCCGGATCGATGCCGTACTGCTGCTCGCCCATCAGGGCCTCACCGGACAACTTCAGGAGGATGCGACGATAACTGGGGGTCGACGAGTCAGGCTCGGCAGGCATGTGGAGAGAGTATAACGTGAGCGGTCAACGTAGGGGCGGCTCGCGAGCCGCCCCTACAC
>DAINCF010000273.1:0-9422 GCA_036732565.1 Vicinamibacterales bacterium | reverse complement strand
GGCTACTGGGCGACGCTCAGCCTCAACATTCCCGACTTCACGCGCTACGCGCAGAGTCAGCGATCCCAGGTCTTGGGTCAGGCGCTCGGCCTCCCCACCACGATGACGGCCTTCGCGTTCATCGGCGTGGCGGTCACCAGTGCCACCATCGTGTTGTTCGGCGAGCCCATCTGGGATCCGGTGGTGCTGATCGCGCGCATCGGCAGCCCGATGGTGATCATCTTTGGCGCGCTGGTCATTCTCGCCGCTCAGCTCACGACCAACATGGCGGCCAACGTCGTGTCGCCGGCCAACGACTTCTCCAGCCTCGCGCCGCGCCACATCAGCTACGTGATGGGTGGCTTGCTGACCGCGCTCCTCGGCATCGTGATGATGCCGTGGAAGCTCTACGCGGACGCGGCCGCATATATCTTCACGTGGCTGATCGGCTACTCGAGCCTGATGGGCGCCATCGGCGGCATCCTGATCGCCGACTATTGGATCCTTCGCGGCCGTGAGCTCGCGCTCGCCGATCTCTTCGCGGTCCACGGTCGCTATTCCTACGCGAACGGCATCAACTGGCGAGCCGTGATCGCGCTCCTGATGGCGATCCTGCCGGTCGTGCCCGGCTTCGTGCGCGCGGCGATGACGCCAGGCGGCAATGTGCCCAACCCCACCATCCTCGACACGCTCTACACCTACGCCTGGTTCGTCACCTTCGGCCTGAGTGCGGCGATCTATCTCGTGCTGATGCGCGGACGAGCGCGATAGCCGCTGGTTCGACTGCTCACCGCCGCTCCCAGACGCCGATGTCGAATGGGTTGGTCGCGTCCTGCGCGCCCTCGAACGCAACGAAGACGCCGTTGAGCATCGTTTCGATCGGCACCGTGGGATTGAATGGACCGCCAACGCAGATGGTGATGGGAGCGGCGCTTGGCGCCAGGCCGAGCCGATGGCCATTGAAGCTTTGTCTGGCAACCACCGCGAAGTCGAGCGACACACCTGGGAAACCGGGAACCTGGTCGATGTCTTCGAACAGGCTCAACGCACCGCCGACCGGCGTCAAGAGCGAGAAGCCAGAGAGCTCCCCCGGCAGGTCCAGGCCGATAGCGGTGATCCGGCTGTCAGCGCTCGATGTGTTGGTCACGCGAAAGCAGATCACGCTCAGGCCGGTGTTGAACAACGACACGGGTAAGTCCGCCGGGCTGGCCGTCGGGCTCTGCACCAACGCGGTGTGACCCGTCGGATTGCGCCGCCCCAACACACGATGGGCGAATAACTGAGTGGTCGCTGCCGCCAGGATCAAGGTCACCGCAACCAGGACGCGGGCGGGGCCACGGAGAGTTCGCAGAGGGATTCGGCTCATGGCATTCCTCCAAGGGACCGGAGCTCGGACCAAATGGGTGATCCACTGGTCGGTTCGGGTCTCACATGGAGAAGGCGCAAACGATCCGGAATGTCCCTCACGGCGTCTGTCGGAGGCCAAGCCGCAGGATAGGTCACGTCCCGCGGGCATACCTGACGGTGTCCGCGTCAGCACGCTGTCGCAACCGGTCGGCAAGTGTCACGAACGCCGCCTCGCGCCGAATCGGATCGAGCAGCGGATCGCGCGCCAGCCACAGATAGCAGGGGAAGCCGGTGTCGGCGGCTTGCTGCAGCCACTTCACGGCGGCCGCGGCGTCGCCGAGTTGCGCCCACGCCGCACCGAGGCTGTAGGCGGCGTGATGATCGACATACGGCGCCCGTGACACCTCATCGGCGCGCCGCCGCGCCGCCGTGCGATCGCCGGCCGCGGCCTCGACGCTCGCCAGAGCCGCTTGTGAACGGATATCGGGCCGCCCGTCGCGCTGCACCGCCGTCAGCGTCTCGCGTGCCGAGGCGACCTCTCCGAGGTAGAACTGTGCCAGGCCGAGGTAGTTGCGAATGACCGGCGCGTCGGTGCGCGCCAGCAACGTGGTTGCTTGCGATCGCGCCCGATCGTAGGCACCGCTGAAGAGGCTCGCGGCGACCTCGAGACGCGCGATCTCGACGTTGCCGAGCGGGTTGATCCGTCGCGACGCGCTAGCCTCGTCGTTCATGCGATCGAAGAGACCGAGGTGGAAGAACGCGCGCATGCGCATGACGTAGGCCAGGTCGAGCGATGGGTCGAGAGCCAGCGCGCGGGCGGCATCGTCGATCACAAGGGGCCAATTGAACCCGCCGTAGAGCGTTCCGGCCGCGCTCGCAATCGCCAGCGTGGCTTCGGCGAGCATCGGATCGGATGCCAGTGCGGCCCGCGCTTCGCGCTCGGCGCGCTCGCCCCATCGAAAGGCGTCGGTCTCGTAGGCGTAGCGGATGCCGAACCAGGCGCATGCGGTCGCGAGGCCGGAGCGCGCAAGGGCGTAGGCGGGGTCGATCGCGACCGCCCGCTCGAAGTCGTCGATGGCCGCTTTCATCCCCGCTTCCGTGTAGTTGACCATCGAGGCCCGGCCGCGCAGGTACAAATCGTAGGCAACCGCGTTCTCGGTGTACCGCTTCTTCAGCTGTTCACGCTCGCCGGACGTCAGCTCGATGCGGAGCGCCTCGACGACCTGGCTGGCAATGGTGTCCTGGAGCGTGAGCAGGTCGGCAGCGACCACTTCATAGGCCCGTGCCCAGACAACCGTTGCCGGCGGGCTCTTCACCAACTGGAAGGTTGTCCGATACGCCGCGGCCGTCCGTTGAATCGTCCCGACGAGCACGTGATCGACGGCCAGGGCCTCAGCCACCTTGGCGGGCTCCGCGGACGTGCTCGCGTAGCTCAGCACAGCCGTTGTCGGCCGCAGACCGATCTGCCGAACCGTGGTCAGGCGCGTGATGATGGCATCGGCGATGCCGACCGCCAGATGCGCGTCGGCGTTGTCTCGATCGCCGACCGTGCGAAGAGGAAGCACGGCAAGTTGTGGCGCCGCGGCCAAAGCCACGGGCGCAGGCGCGGCGCCGCGCAGACCGAACGCCCATTGAGCGACGGCCAGCATGACGAGCAGCACGGTGGCGGCACCGGCAATGAGCAGCACGCGGTGAAGTCGGGAGCGCCCCCGGGCCGCAACCGGCATCTCGGTCAACCCTCGTTCGGCCAGCTCCAGGCTGGTCATCAGCTCGCGGGCGGTTTGCCACCGCTCTTCGGGACGCTTCGCCACGCATCGCGCGACGATCGCTTCGACCTGGTCGGGAACGGTCACGGTGTGTCGACGCATGGGCGGCGGTTCCGCGGTCATGATCGCCGCCATCACGTTGGCAGCCGTTGGCGCGTCGAACGCCTTGCGGCCCGTCAACATCTCGTAGAGAACGCAACCACAAGCAAACAGGTCGGTGCGACCGTCGGTTGCTCCGCCTTCGAGCTGCTCTGGTGCCATGTAGTGCAGCGTTCCGAGAATGGTGCCCGGCGACGTCAGATCGGTGAGCTCACTTCCAGCAGGCGATCCCGCGACCGTGGGCTTCGCCAGGCCGAAGTCCAGCAGCTTCACGCCGGACGAGGTCAGCATGATGTTGCGCGGCTTGAGGTCGCGATGGATGATGCCGGTCGCGTGCGCGCGATCGAGTGCCGACGTCACCTGGATGGCAACCCGCACGGCTTCGGCCATGGGCATCGGGCCCCGCGCAAGGCGCGCGGCGAGCGTCTCGCCGTCGAGAAACTCCATGACCAGGAACTCGAGCCCGTCGTGCGTGCCGACGTCGTACAGCGCACAAATGTGCGGATGGCTCAGCGCCGCGACCGCACGCGCCTCGCGTTCAAAGCGATCGCGTGAGGCTCGATCCGCGGCCGCGTGCGCGGGCAGGACTTTGACGGCCACCGTCCGGTCGAGACGCGTATCCCGTGCGCGATAGACCTCACCCATCCCGCCGCGGCCGATTTGCGACTCCAGCTCGTATGGGCCGATCCGCAGACCTTCGAGCGTTCTGTCTGGGCCTGAATCGACCAGCAACGTCGACGCAGGAGTTTCGAGAAAGCTGTGGGCGCGATCGTGAGAGGCCAGCAGCAACAGCACGTGCCGTGACAGGACGGCATCGCCGCCGAAAGACTCCGCCACGAACGATGCGCGCTGCCCGGCCGGAAGGGCGAGTGCGCCCTCGAACACCTCGCGCACTCGTCGCCAGTCTTCGGGACGCAGAGCAGTCATGAGGACGATATTCCGCGCCGATTCTAACGCAACTTCGGGTACGCTCTCGGCTCGGTGACATGATGGCTGACGCTCAGGACAGCGATGTCACACATCTGTTGCTCGCATGGCGCGGCGGCGACCAGGCCGCACTCGCGCGCCTGATGCCGATGGTGTATCAGGAGCTGCACCGCCTCGCGCGCATCCGGCTGCGGTCGGAGGCGGCGGATCACACGCTCCAGGCGACAGCCTTGGTCAATGAGGCCTACTTACGGCTGGTCGATCTCAAACGCATGCCGCTCCACAATCGGACGCACTTCTTTGCCATGGCGGCGCGTCTGATGCGCGAAGTGCTCGTGGACCATGCCCGACGCAAGTACGCGCAGAAGCGCGGTGGTCGCGCCACTCTGGTGAGCCTCGACGATGTCGTGCCACAGACGCCGCTCGGAAGCGCAGAACGATCGGAGCAGGGCAAAGTGGTCGAGATTCTCGCGCTGAACGAAGCGCTCGCCGATTTGACAGCCCTCGACGAGCGGCTGTGTCGCGTGGTCGAGCTCCGCTTCTTTGCCGGCCTCAGCATCGAGGAGACGGCCGAGGCCCTGGAGGTCTCGACTGCGACCGTGGAGCGCGACTGGACGATGGCCAAGGCGTGGCTCCACCAGCGCTTGTCGGCCAAGCCATAGATGTCTGCAGAATTACAAGTGGGGTCCGCCTTCAGGCGGACCTGGGCCGGCTAAAGCCGGCCCCCACGTAATTCTGTAACGCACTCCAAACGCGCCAGGCACGCCAAGGCCCGCGTCCGCGCGTCACGTCACCGCTGCGCGCACGCCGAAGCGCGGCGCTCGCCACTCACCGCTGACCAGCACCTGCGCGAGGCGGTCGACGGCATCCCAGACGTCCACGAACCGGGTGTAGAGCGGCGTCACGCCGAACCGCACGATGTTGGGCGCGCGGAAGTCGCCGATGACGCCGCGTGCGATCAGCGCCTGCATCACGGCGTAGCCGTCGCCGGCGTGGGCAAACGACACCTGACTCCCCCGCTCGTCGGCATGTCGGGGCGTGACCAGCGTCAGACCAAGACCCTGGCAACGCGACTCGACCAACTCGATGAGCAGATCAGTGAGCGCCATCGACTTGCGCCGTATTTCGGCGAGGCCACCGTACTCGTCCGCGGCCAATACCGTGTCAATGCCGCACTCCAGCGCCGCCAGCGACAACACGGGCGGCGTGCCGCACAGGAAGCGCGACATGCCGGCGCCAGGCTGGTACCTCGACGTGAAGTCGAAGGGCGCCGCGTGGCCCATCCAACCCGATAGTGGCTGCCGCCACGCGTCTCGGTCCATCCGAGCGGTGTGCAGCGGATGCGCCCACGCGAACGCCGGCGCGCCGGGACCGCCGTTGAGGTACTTGTAGCCACACCCAATCGCGAAGTCTGCCGCCTCTTCGATCGGACCGCCGCCGTGAAGACGAACGGGCGTCGCGCCAGCCGAGTGCGCAAGGTCCCAGACCATGAGCGCGCCAACCGCATGTGCCGCCCGCGTCAGCTCCGCCATTCGATGCATCCGGCCGGTCTGATAGTTGACGTGCGTCAGCAACAGGATCGCCAGGCGGTCGTCGAGATGCGCGCGGATCTCGTGCTCGTCGACGAGCGTGAGCTCCAGACCGCGGGCGCCCGCCACGCTATCGGCGATGTAGAGATCGCTGGGAAAATTGGTGTGCTCCGACACGATCTTCCGACGTCGCGGCGCCTCGGCGGTGACGATGTCGACCGCGGCACTGAGGACCTTGTACAAATTGATGGAGGTCGAATCGGCGACGATGACCTCGCCGGGGCCGGCGCCGACGAGGCGGCCGATCTTGTCGCCCACGCGCTGTGAGAGCGTCATCCAGCCGGCACTGTTCCAACTGCGGATCAGACCGACGCCCCACTCGTCCTCGACGACTTGCCGCACCCGCGCGGACGTGGCCTTCGGCAGCGCGCCGAGCGAGTTGCCGTCCAGATAGATGACGCCCTGCTCATCGACGCGCTCCAGCGCGAACTGCTCGCGGAGAGGCGCCAACGGATCGGCGGCATCGCGCGCGACGCAATCGGCCCTCGAACTCATCGTCCTCCAAGCGCCCGCCGGAGGCGGGGGCAAAGAAATGCTGGCAAGTGCTAGCCTACACGCCATGCCTTCTCCGACGACAGCGGTGTCGCAGGCTCCGAGCAGTCACGGCGAGCCGCTCGTGCGGGCGATCGGCACCTTCGGCCTCGCCGCGGGCATCATCAACATCACCATCGGCGGCGGGATCTTCCGGCTGCCTGCCAACGTCGCAGCGTCGCTCGGTCCGGCGGCGCCGATCGCGTATCTCGTCTGCGCCGTGGTGATGGGCCTCATCGTCCTGTGTATCGCCAAGGCCGGCAGCCGCGTGTCGCTCACCGGCGGCCCGTATGCCTACGTCGGCACGGCGTTCGGACCGTTCGTCGGGTTCATGTCGGGCGTGCTGCTGTGGATGCTCGGGACGTTCGCGACGGCCGCGGTGTCGACCGTGTTTGCGTCGAGCCTCGGGCTGCTCGTGCCGGCGCTCGGCGGCGCGACGATGGAACGCGTGATCCTCGTGGTCGTGTTCACGTTCTGGTCGTACATCAATCTGCGCGGCGTGACGCTCGCCGTGCGGTTGAACTCCATCGCGACCGTGGCCAAGCTCCTGCCGCTCCTGATCGTGGCCATCGGCGGCGCGTTCTTCATCGACGGCGCGAACTTGCGGATTGCGGCGATGCCTCCCGCCGCCGACATCGCGCGCACGTCGCTGCTGTTGATCTTCGCGTTCGCCGGCATCGAATGCGCGCTCGTGCCGAGCGGCGAAGTGCGTGACACCGCTCGCACCGTGCCACGCGCCATTGCGCTCGCCATGGTGGGCATCACCGCGCTCTACGTCATGCTGCAGGTGGTCGCCCAGGGCATTCTGGGGGGCGGCCTCGCCCAGGCGACCGTCTCTCCGCTCGCCGATGCCGCGGGCGCGTCACTCGGAGGCTGGGCGCGCTCGCTGCTCCTCGTCGGCGCGACGCTGTCGATGTTCGGCTACCTCGGCGGCATGACGCTCTCGATGCCGCGCATGTTGTTCGCCCTGGGGCGCGACGGTTTCTTGCCGAGAGCCCTCGCAGCGGTGCATCCGCAGCATCGCTCGCCGCACGCCGCGATCGCCGTGCAGTCGCTGATCGCCTTGAGTCTCGCCGTCTCGGGCACGTTCGAGCGGCTGGCCATCTTCGCCAACGTCTCGGCGCTGGCGCTTTACCTCGGATGCGCGCTCGCGGCTTGGCGGCTCACTGGAAAGGGCGTGGTCCCCTGGCTCGCGGTCGGCGTCATCGTGTGGCTGCTCACCGGGCTGACGCGTGATGAGTGGCTTGGGTTCGGTCTGTGCGTCGCGGCGGCGTCTGTCGTGTATCTGATCGCACGAGGCCGTCGCACCGCACTGGCACCGGAATCGTCATCGTAGTGGAGGCTGTGCATGCCTCGTAGTCCACTCGACCGGCTCCGCCGCTTGTGTCTGGCACTTCCCGACACCTGGGAGAAGGTGTCTCACGGCGAGCCGACGTTCTTTGTGAAAAAGCGGACGTTCGCCATGTTCGCGAACGCGGCCAATCATCACGGCGCGGGACGCCACGCGGTCTGGTGCAAGGCGACGCACGTCACACAGGATCTGCTCGTGGCGCGATCCCCGGACCGCTACTTCGTTCCGCCGTACGCGGGCCCAGCCGGATGGGTCGGTATCTACCTGGATCGGGCGCCGGACTGGAAGGAGGTTGCCGAGCGCTTGCGCGGCGCCCACGAATTGGCCACGGCCGCTCAGTCCAAGCGAAAGCGCCCGACGTCTTGACCCGAGCCGGGCGGTGTGGGATGGTGGCGAGTCCCACCGACATTCGTCTCTGATGCCATCGACGTCCTCGAGCACTCCCGACACCTCTGGTCAGAACCGGATCAGCGCCGCCGGCTGGCGTATTGTCCTGCTCGCGAGCCTCGGCGGCACCCTCGAGTTCTATGACTTCGTCATCTTCGGGGTGTTCGCCAGGGACATCGCGGCGGCGGTGTTCCCAAGCCGTGAGCCGATCGTTTCGCTGATGGCGTCGTTCGCGGCGTTTGCCGCCGGTTACCTGGCCCGGCCGATCGGCGGCATCGTCCTCAGCCACTACGGCGATCGCTACGGCCGACGGCGCGTGTTCTTGTGGTCGGTCTTCGTCATGTCGGGCGCCACGCTCGGCATGGGCCTGGTGCCGTCGTACGCGTCATGGGGCGTCACTGCCACCGCTCTCATGGTCGCGCTGCGGTTGATTCAGGGGTTCTGTCTGGGCGGCGAGCTTCCGGGAGCCTTGACCTACGTCGTGGAGACCGCACCACGCATTGCGCCATTCGTCTGCGGCGTCGTCTTCGCGTGCGTGACGATGGGGGTGGCCGCGGCGACCGGGGTGAGCCTGTCGGTCCGGACGCTGCTCGATCCCGAGCTCGTGCCCCTCTACGGGTGGCGCATCGCCTTCGTGATTGGCGGTGCCGGCGGGGTCCTGAGCTTCTGGCTCCGTCGCTCGCTCGAGGAGTCGCCGGAGTTTGCGCGCATGCGGAGTCTGGCGTCGCGCCAGCCCTTTCGCGAAATGCTCGGGACCCACGCCGTGCAGGTGCTGGTGGGCTGCACCCTGCTCGCGGGCACCGGCTGTTTCAACGGTCTGTACTTCTCTCACCTCCCAGCGTATCTCTCTGGCGTGCTGCAATACGATCCGCGGCAGGCGGTCTTCTCGCAAACGGTTGGCGTCATCACGTCGGCGCTCGCCATCCTCGGAACTGGCTGGCTGGGCGATCGCATCCCGCCCCGCTACCTGCTGCGCACGGGCGTCACGCTGCTCTTGCTCTTCGCCTATCCGTTCTACGTCGCCCTCGAGACGCGTACCGTCAATCTGACGCTCCTGCTGATGCTCGCGGGGCTGAGTGCCGGCCTGACCAACGGCTCGTTCGCCTGTCTGCTGACCGATCTCTTTCCGACGCGCATCCGATTCAGCGGCGTCGCGTTGGCGTTCAACGTCAGCTTCACCATCTTCAGTGGCCTGGCGCCGCTCATCGCCACGACTCTCATCCGCGACACCAGCAACCTCGCATCGCCGGCATATCTGATGGTCGCCTGCGGGGTTCTCGCGCTGCTCGGCAGCCTATGGGTCGAGCGCTACGGCGGTCACGTCCTGAAAAACGCACGTAGCACAGGCCCTTAGTGCGTTGCGAAATTGCCGGTCGCGTACGTAGCGCAGGCCGTCAGGCCTGCCAAACGCCGTTGGTGCGCGGCTGGCGCCGTCAGGAAGGCCTG
>DAINCF010000272.1:0-9514 GCA_036732565.1 Vicinamibacterales bacterium | reverse complement strand
GCGAGCTCGGCGTCGATCTCTTTCCCAAGGCTGATCCGGCGACGGTGAACGTGATGCTGTCGCTTCCGGGCGCCAGCGCGGACGAGATCGCCACCTCGGTGATCGAGCCGATGGAAGACGCGATCAGCGGCGTCGCGGGCATCGACGAGATCAGCGCCAGGATCAGCGAGGGCCGCGGCAACATCTCGGTCCGGTTCGTGCTCGAACGCGAGATCACCGACGCGACCAACGACGTGCGCGAGAAGGTCGCGGCCGCCATGCGGAACGTGCCGCCCGAGGTCCTTCCGCCAGTGATCACCAAGGTCGACCCGGATGCGGATCCGGTGATGTCGCTCATCGTCTCGTCCGACAGCATGAGCCTGCGAGCGTTGACTGAGCTCGCCGACAAGCAGGTGGCGCGGGCGATTCAGGCGGTCAATGGCGTCGGCGATGTCTCCCTGAACGGCGGCCGGGCCCGCGAGATCCACATCGTGGTCGATCTCCAGAAGCTGGACTCGTACCGCTTGTCGCTGGCCGAGGTCCGCGAGGCCGTGGCCGCCGAGAACATCGAAGTTCCTGGCGGCATCGTCGAGCGCGGCAAGGGGCAGATGCTCCTCCGCACGCTCGGTCGGATCGAGGCCACCGAGGAATTCAACAGCATCGTCATCGCAACCAAGGACGGCACGCCGATTCGACTGTCCGATATCGGCTATGCCGAAGACGCCGTCGAGCGGCCCACCAGCGCCGTCTGGCTCGGCGACGAGCCGGCGGTGATGCTCGACATCCGGCGGGCGATGGGCGAGAACACGGTTGCCGTGGTCGAAGGCGTCAAGGCCAAGATCGAGACCATCCAGCGCGCGTTGCCGAAGACCGTGACGCTCACGACGGTGCGCGATGATTCACGCTTCATCTACGACTCGATCGCGTCGCTGCAAGAGCATCTGATCTTCGGAAGCTTCTTCGCCGCCGTCGTGGTGATGCTGTTCATCCGCAACGTGCGGGCCGTGATCATCTCGGCGCTCGCGATTCCGGCGTCGATCATCTCGTCGTTCACGCTGATGAACGTCATGGGGTTCACGCTCAACAACATGACGCTGCTCGCGATCACCTTGTCGGTCGGTATCGTGATCGACGATGCGATCGTGGTGTTGGAGAACATCTTCAGGCACATCGAAGAGAAGGGCTCCACCCCGTTCCAGGCGGCGATCGAGGGCACACGAGAAGTCGCACTGCCGGTGATGGCGACGACGCTGTCACTCGTGGTCATCTTCCTGCCGATTGCGTTCATGGACGGGTACGCGAAGCGGTTCATCAACCCGTTCGGCTGGACCATGGCGTTCGCGATTCTGGTGTCGATGCTGGTGAGCTTCACGCTCACGCCGATGCTGAGCTCGCGCTTCCTGCGGCTGTCGGACGCGGAAGCGGACCACAAGCAGCAGGAGCGCGGATTCCTGCACGCGATCGACCAGTGGTACGGGCGGAGCGTGAGCTGGGCCCTGGACCATTCGGGCATCGTGATCGCCGTGTCCGCCGTGGTCTGCCTGCTCGCAATCCCGTTGAACCGCATGGTCGGGCGCGAGTTCGTCCCGAACGAGGACATGGGCGAGTGGACCGTTCACCTGGACACGCCCGAAGGCACGTCGCTCGAAGGCTCTTCGGAGGTGGCGTTTCAGCTGCTGAAAGAGATCAGCGGCATCGAGGGCGTCGCGCATATCGAGCCATCCATTGGCGTCACCGGGCCAGGCAGCGCGCCGACGCACATCCACTTCCTGTGTCAGGCGCTGCCGCTGGAGGAGCGGACGCAGACACAGGCGCAGATGATCGCCGAAATGCGCCGACGTCTCGCCGCCCACCCGGGGTATCGACCGAGCATCACGTCACGAAATGCCCTCGGCAGCGGCGAAGGCACGGGAGGGTTTGCGATCTCGGCCAACATCCTCGGCCCGGAGCTCGATGACATTGCCGACTATTCGATGAAGGCGCTCGCCGAAGCGCAGAAGCTGCCCAGCATCACCGAAGCCAAGATTGGCTTGAGCGTTTCGAACCCGGAAATCCACGTGGAGGTGGATCGCCGCCGCGCCGCGGATCTGGGCGTGCGTATGGCCACCATCGGCAACACGCTGCGGCTGGCGGTGGCGGGTGACGATCAGATTTCCTTCTACAAGGACGGACAGGAGCAGTACCCGGTCAAGATGCGCGTGCTCGAGAGTCAACGTCGCGACGTCGCGGAAATCGGCCGCCTGACCGTGCCCGGTACCAACGGCCCCGTGCAGATCGACAACCTCGGCACCGTCGAGCGTGGGCTTGGACCGACGGCGCTGCAGCGCTCGAACCGGCAATTCACGGTGAACCTCACCGCGGACATCGCGCCGGGACACGCGCTGGACCAGGCCTCGAACGACGTGCGCGCGATGCTCGCCGGCCTCAACATGCCGCCGACGATGTCGTTCCGCCTGCAGGGACAATCGAAGATCCTCGACGAGACGACGGCCAACCTGATCCTGGCGATCGCGCTGGCCATGATCTTCGTCTACATGGTCCTCGCCGCCCAGTTCGAGAGCTTCGTGCAGCCGATCGTCATCATGCTGGCGCTCCCGATTGCGGTGCCCTTCGCGCTGCTGACGTTGTGGATGACCCATCGCACGCTCAACTTGTGGAGCGCGTTGGGCATGCTCCTGCTGCTCGGCATCGTCAAGAAGAACTCGATTCTGCAGGTCGACTACGCGAACACGCTTCGCGCGCAGGGCATGCCGCTGCGTGAGGCCGTCATCCTCGCCTGCCGCACGCGTCTCCGGCCGATTCTGATGACCACCGCCGCGATCATCGCGGGACTGGTGCCCACGGCGCTCGGCATCGGCATCGGTGGCACGGGACGCGCGGGAATTGCCGTGACGATCATCGGCGGGCAAGCGCTCTGCCTGCTGTTGACCCTGCTCCTCGTGCCCGTCGGCTACGTGAAGCTGGACGCGCTGGACCAATCGGTCGCGAGCCAACGGCTGAAGGCATGGTTCGCCAGGCTGATCGCGTCCACCCGTCGTCGTTTCCGTCCCGCGGAGGAAGCGGGCTCGTAGTCAGGAGGCGTCCTTCGACTTGGAACGAGCTCACTCGGTCCGCAAAGCGATCACGGATCCGTCCGTGTGGAATTTCCACTGTGGGGAACCCTCGTGACGAACAGAACCCATGTCGGAACTCCGTATGGCACCGAACCCTCGTATGGTACCTCGCGCGGCACCGCCGTGAGGAACCCTTTGGTAGGGAACTGACGGGATCACGAGGCACAATGTAGCGGGAGGTCGCCGTGCATTTCGAGCTGCGCTCCGCCGTCCGGCAACTCGTGAAGTCGCCCGGGTTCACGATCGTCGCGGTCGTGGGCCTTGCGCTCGGGATCGGCGCGAACGTGGCGCTGTTCAGCGTCGTCAACTCGGTGTTCCTCCGCCCGCTTCCCTACCGCGAGCCGGATCGTCTGGTCAGGTTGAGCTCGACGACCGAGGCCCAGCAGCTGATTCGGGTCGGCTTTTCGTATCCCCGCTACCTCGCGGTGCAAGAGCGCCAGCAGGTGTTTACCGATCTGTCGCTGTCGGCGTTCAATGCATTCACGCTGACCGGAAAGGGCGATCCCGAGCAGCTCGTCGGCCTGTATGCCTCGGCCACCCTGCTGCCCACCCTGGGGATCGAGCCGGTGCTGGGTCGGAACTTCGCGGCAGACGAGGATCGTCCCGGGGGTGAGCACGTCGCGCTGGTCAGCCACACGTTGTGGCAGGAGCGTTTCAACCGCGACCGGTCGATTCTGGGGCAAGCGCTCACGCTCGACGGGGTCCCGTATACCATCATCGGCATCCTGCCCGAAGCGGCGTCGGCGTTTCCGTTGAACCAGATCCAGATCTGGGTGCCGCGACCCGTCGAGGTGCCGTACATCGTGCCCGCGCAATTGAACAACGGCGGCTACTTCTTCCAGGCGATCGCACGGCTGCGTCCTGAGGCATCCTTGCAGCAAGCCCGCGAGGCCATGAACGTCATTGCCGGCGGCTACCGCGAGGCGAACTCCGCCAACGTCGACGCACCGTCGCAGATCGAGGTGGTGCCCCTGCTGGAGGATGCCGTCGGCGAGCAGCGCCGTAGTTATCTGATGTTGTTCGGCGCCGTGGGCTGCGTGCTCCTGATCGCGTGCGCGAACATCGCCAACCTGCTGCTCGCGCGGTTTGCCGGACGCCGCAAGGAGATCGCCGCGCGCTTCGCGCTGGGCGCAAAGCGAGCCGACGTTGTCAGGCAGCTGGTCACCGAGAGCATGGTGATGGCCGTGCTCGGCGGTGCCCTCGGACTGCTGCTGGCGATGTGGGCACTCCGTGTCCTGGTCGCGTTCGGGGCCGATCTGATTCCTCGCGCCGTGGAGATCGGCCTCGACCCGATCGCGCTCGGCTTCACGCTGATCGTGACGCTCGTCACCGGGCTGGCCATTGGACTGTTGCCCGCCTTGCAGGCGTCAGGTGTGAACGTGCAGGAGGCGCTCAAGGAAGCGAGCCGCGGCTCCACCGGCGCGGGGCAACGTCTGCGGGCCAGCCTGCTGGTGGCCGAGGTGTCACTGTCGCTCGTGCTGTTGATCGCCGCGGGCCTGCTGCTCACGAGCTTCGCTCGTCTGCAGCGAGTGGAGCCAGGCTTCGACGCCGGCAACGTCTTCACCGCGCAACTGGTCCTGCCGCCGCAGCGCTACGACCGCGAGAAGCTCGTCGCGTTCTACGAACGCTTGTATCAACAGTTGGCGACGCTCCCTGGGACGACCGCGGCCACACTGACCGATCGCGTGCCGCTCACCGGAGCGCAGACGCCGGCGCCAATAGCCGTCATGGGCCGGCCGCTGCCGCCGATGAGCGAGCGCCCGCACGCCAACCGTCATCTCGTGTCGCCGCGGTACTTCCACACCCTCGGCATTCCCATCCGCGCCGGGCGTGACTTCGACGAGCGCGACAGCTCGCGCGTCCCGCATGTCGTGATCGTCAACGAGACGTTCGCGCGACGGCACTTCCCCGGCGAGGATCCCGTCGGCCGCACGCTGGTCACGGGCATGGGACAGATGCCCTCGCAGGTCGTCGGCGTGGTCGCGGATGTGCGCAGCACGAGCCTGAACACGCCGCCCGAGGCGGACTACTTCTTGCCGGCGTTGCAGCGGCCCGAGACGTTCACCAACCTCCTGGTGCGCACCAACGTCAGTCCCGCGGCGATGGTGCCGCTCGTGCGTGAGGCCCTGCGAACAGTTGATGCGGATCTGCCGCTGCTCGAACCGCAAACGCTGTCGACGCGCATCGCTCAGACCGTCGCGGACCGGAAACTCGCGCTGGCACTGCTGGCCGCGTTCGCCGGCCTCGCGCTGCTGCTCGCCAGCCTGGGCGTCTACAGCGTGATGGCGCACCTCGTGGCGTTCCGGACGAGTGAGATCGGCATTCGCATGGCCCTCGGCGCGTCGCCCCGCGTGGTGATGCGGATGGTGCTCGGCCACGGCCGCCGGCTCACGCTCGTCGGCATCGCGCTGGGGATTCTCGGCGCGCTCGGCGTGTCGAGGCTGATGCAGCAGGCGCTGTTCGAGGTCGATCCGGCCGATCCGCTGATCTACCTCGCGGTCTCCGCGACGCTGCTGCTGGTCGCCGAGTGCGCCTCGTGGTTTCCGGCACGGCGCGCGACCAGGATCGATCCCGTGATTGCCCTGCGAACCGACTGACGAAGGTTCGCCACGAGGGTTCTGCACGAGGGTTCCCCACGAGGGTTCCCCACGAGGGTTCCCCACGAGGGTTCCGATGGGGTGCCACGCATGGTTCGGCGCCGCACGAAGGTTCCTCACGAGGGTTCTACGGGTTCGTTGGATTCTTTGTGGGGAACCATCGTGCGAAACCGCACCCTCGTGTGGAACCGCCGTCGGGAACCCGAGTGGGAACGTTCGTGTGGAACACTCGCGCAGCGTTGGCACGAAGTTTCCTAGAGACGCGGTCGCGCCGCACGGTTCTGTCCGACCGCCTGACGCCCACGGCTTCAGGTCATGGAGGAAACGATGAGGTTCCGACTGCTGTTCCTCTCCCTCGCCGCTACCCTCGTGCTCGCCATCGGCTACGTGAGCGCGCAAGCCCCTGAGGCTTCCCAGGACGTGCCCATGCCCTCCGCTCAACAACTGCGCGCCGTTGGCATCAACGAGCGCGACGTCTTCGGCTTCTTCAGCTTCGAGATCGCACGTATGGTGCGCGGATTCCAAATCGCACCCGTGCGACTGAATCTGCAAGGTAAGAACATTCCGCTCGTGGGGCTCGGCAGCTATTTAGTCAATGCGACCGGAGGCTGCAACGACTGTCACACGAACCCTCCGTTCGCACCAGGCGGTGATCCGTTCAAAGGGGAGCCGAAGCGGATCAATGCCGAGCATTACCTGGCCGGCGGTATGTCGTTTGGTCCGTTCGTGTCTCGAAACCTGACGCCAGAAGCCGGCTCCGGCCAGCTGGAGTGGACGTTCGATCAGTTCCGTCAGATCATGCGCACCGGCATCGACCTCGACCAGAGGCATCCACAGATCTCGCCGCTGCTGCAAGTGATGCCATGGCCGGTCTACCAGGACCTGACCGATCGGGACCTGCGCGCGATGTACGAATACCTGAGCAGTATTCCGCACGCGGAGCCCGGCGCTGCGGCAGATACAGGACCAGCGGCGCGTTGACCGAGGTGGTGAGTCCGTCAACAGGTGTCCGAGTGCAGTCGTGACTTGCCCAAGCTGCGCGCGCGGGATGGTCACGCTGACGCTCGAGGGACACCTGTCGACGGCAATCACTGTGGACCTCTGCGACGGGTGTCATGTCTTCTGGTTCGACGCCTACGAGAGTCTCAAGCTGTCACCCGCCTCGACGTTGGAGCTGTTCAGACGCATTGGCGAAGCCTCGGCTGGCCAGAAGCCGACGATCCCCGCCCTCGTCCGCTGCCCACACTGTCGTTCACGGCTGCTGCCGACGCACGACCGCCAGCGCAATACCCCGTTCCAATACTGGCGCTGCGACAACGGGCACGGACGCCTCGTCACGTTCTTCAACTTCCTGCGTGAGAAGAGCTTCGTGAAGATGCTGTCGGCGAGACAGCTTCAGGAGCTGCGCCAGCACATTCAGAGCGTCGCCTGCTCGAACTGCGGTGCGCCGATCGACCTGATGCACGCGTCGGTTTGCCCGCATTGTGACTCCCCGGTGTCGATGTTGGACATGAAGCAGGCCGAGAAGCTGGTGGCGCAGCTTCGCGAGGCGTCGACGCCGCGGCCGATCGATCCGGCGCTGCAGGTGAACCTGGCTCGCGCGCGACGCGAGGTCGAAGCCGCGTTCGCGAGCAAGGACCACAGCCATGAGTGGTGGCGCGACGCGTCCGCATCGGGCCTCGTCGAGGTTGGCATCGCGGCGATCGCGCGCTGGCTCAAGCGCGACGTCTAGTGGGATGTACCGTCGAAATCACAACCGGCCGTTCCGTAGGAACAGCCGGGAAACTGCTCCCCGAGCTCTCGGTCGATGGTAGTAGTTCTGTTGATACGCTCCACGAGAACTAGCGCCCGGACCGAGACTCCTCTCCCGCCGCAATCGTCACTCGCGCGGGCGAGTCGGTCCCCACGAGCGCAATCGAGGCAGCAATCAACAACAGCCCGAGGACCAGCGCCGTCGAAACGTCCTCCCGGCCGAACGCCCAGCCGAGGAGCACCGCCACCGCCGGGTTCACGTACGTGTGCGTCGATACCAGCGTGGCGGAATAGCGATCGAGCAGCCAGTAGTAGGCGGTGAACGCCACAATCGAGCCGAACACGATGAGATACGCCAGCGACCCCAGCGCCAGCCACGAAGGAGTAGCGACTGCGTTGTACTCGCCGGCCACGAGCGACGCCACCAGCAGGAACGCGGCCCCGCAGAGCAGCGTCGTTGCAGTGCGAAGCGTCGGGTTCTGTGGCATAGTCGCCCGCTGCGCGTACACCACGCCGGCGCCCCACGACGCGGCGCCGACCAGGATGGCGACGGCGCCGACAGATAGCGCGCTGCCGGAAGTCACGTCGGTCCCGACGAGGGCCCACACACCAGCCAGCCCCAGCAGCACGCCGACGAGCGTTCGCAGACCGAGCCGGGAGATCCCCAGAGCGGCCAGCAGGAGCGCAATCCAGAGTGGCTCGGTGGCGACGAGGAGCGCGGCGAGACCGGAGGGGACCGACTGCTCCGCCCAGTGCAGCGTCCCGTGGCCGACGAGAAAGAACAGCACGCCAACGACCGCGCTGTGGGCCCACTCCCGTCCGGTTGCGCGATAGCCCTTCGCCCTGGCCCACGCGTACAGCACGCTGCCGGCGGTCAGGTGGCGTACGCCAGCCGTCAGCAGCGGCGGGATCTCTGCCACGGCATAGCGGATGGCGAGGTAGGTGGAGCCCCAGACGATGAAGATGGCGGCGAACGCGAGGAGCACACGCAGACGCATTCATCTACGTGTACCTCAAGCGAATCGCGAATTGCCGTGATGACGATTCGCTCGACGCTGCCTCTGCCTTACAGTGCGTTGCGAAATTATCGGTAGCGTACGTAGCGCAGGCCTTCAGGCCTGCCAAACACCGTTGGTGCGCGGCTGGCGCCGTCAGGCAGGCCTGAAGGCCTGCGCTACGTACAATTTCGCAACGCGCTCTTAAGTTAAGGCCGATCAGGGCCCTCAGACGAGCGCGCGGTTCGGGCGCGGTCCATCACGACACGCGCACCGTCAGCCCGCGTGTGAGGTCGGCGGCAGACACGTTCTTGCACCCGCTCGTGTTCTGTCCGGCCCACAACGGCGAGAGGTCACCGCTGCCCATCGCTTCAGCGGCCGCGCGCAACGGAAAGATAGCGGCGGTCGCCAGTGGGAATTGAGGTGCCACGGCGCTGACAGGACCGATCTCCCGGATTAGGCGATTCACGATGCCGCGCGCGGGGCGGCCGGTGAAGATGTTGGTGAGCGCGGTGTGTCGAGCCTGGTCACTCGCCAACGCCGCGCGATGCACGGCGCTGGTGGTCGCTTCGGCACAGAGCAGATACGCCGTCCCGACCTGCACGCCGGCGGCGCCGAGCGCCATCGCGGCGGAAACCCCTGCGGCATCGGCGATGCCCCCGGCCGCGATCACGGGGACGCGCACCGCGTTGACGATCTGCGGCAGCAGCGCCAACGTCCCCACCTGCGTCGTCAGGTCGTCGGTGAGAAACATGCCGCGATGCCCGCCGGCTTCCAAGCCTTGCGCGATCACGGCGTCCACGCCCTGCGCCTCGAGCCATCGCGCCTCGTCGACGGTGGTCGCCGACGACAGAATCTTGGCGCCCCACGACCGCACCCGTTGCAACAGCTCAGTGGATGGGAGACCGAAGTGGAAGCTCACTACCGGCGGCTTGAACTCGCTCAAGAGATCGGCGACCTCGTGCGAGAACGACGTGCGTGCGGATCCGGCGGGCACGCTGCCGATGTCGAGGCCGAGCTCGTCGTAGTACGGCTGCAGCACGCTCCGCCAGGCCGCCTCACGCTTGGTATCAGGAAC
>DAINCF010000271.1:0-9584 GCA_036732565.1 Vicinamibacterales bacterium | reverse complement strand
TGGCGGGCGAGTCCCCGACGGCCATGTCAACCTTCAACCGCGCAATCGAGAGCGCGCTCTCGCCGGGCTGCCGCCGCTTGACAAGCCTGAAAGCTACGCTAGCGATTGATCCACGGCGTCGCCGTGTAGATCAGTAAGTCGGCCTGATTGTCCGTCTCGGTCATGAAGTACCCACGCAGCGAGCCGTTGCCGAGCGGCTCGAGCCAGAACGCGTTGTGCGTGAGCGCGAGGCCAGGGTTGGAGCCGGCGCCTTCGTTGACGAAGAGGTTGACCGGAACCTGATGCTCCAGCCGCGAGCGGCGGAGGTCGACGAGATCCAAGCCGCCAAACGCGAGGTTGCCGAGCGGAGACCCATAGCCGCCGACGCCGCCGCACAGCATGTACTCGACGCCCTGATAGTGGCAGTCCTGGTAGTCGATAGCGAACTGTGGATTCGGGACCCAGTCCGACGACACGACCTTAGGCTTGGGCTTGCGACCCGCGAGGTTCCATGTGTACCAGCGACGCGAGCCCCAACTGACTCCGTGCAGCGTGCCGCGGTGTACGTTGTGCACGATGCCGCCGATGTGGTCGTTCGCGGCGAACACGAGCTCCGCCGTGAGCGTGCCAGGATCGACCCGATAGATGTTGCTCTTGCTGTTGGGTCGATACTCGGCCACCGCGACCCAGATGTGCTCACCGTCGTAGTCGATGCCGCCGGGATGATACTTGGCGCCGTCGCTGAGCTCGACCTGCCCGAGCAATCGCCCCGCGGCGTCGAACTTGAACAGCCACCCGCGCCCCGCGCCCGTCGATCGGTCGGTTGAGAAGTCGTAGAGCGCGTCGGTGACCGTGCCATTCCGCACGGTGCTTTCGGTCACTTCGACGGCCGAGACGAAGAACGTCTCACCAATCTTGACGAGCCCTTGCGTGTGAAACGTCTGCCACGGCATCTGGACCGTGCCGACGTGCGTCCAGATGGCATTCTTCCCCAACAGACGAAAGAGCTTGGTCGTGGCGTTGTCGCGCGACGCCCCCCGCGGCTGCTCGTCGCCCCCCGGAGTGGCGCCGACCGACACGAGCACACAGCCACCGAGTACGAGACCACAGACGATCGATCGAACGCGTCCCATGGCGAGCGATTCTGCGCCACTAGCATAGCGACAATGCGACAGTCCGGTGACGCTCCAATCAACGCGAGCATCCGCACCGCTGAGGCGGGCCTGAAGGCCTGCGCTACGTACACATCCCATACAATTCGAGGCGATGGACTGGTATGAGCCCGAAGTGCGGGCGCTCGAGGGGATTCGCACGACCCGTCGGTGGCCCGAGCGGCCGGTGGTCTTCTACGGCAGCTCCTCGATCAAGTTGTGGACGACGCTCCCCCAGGATCTCAGCAATCCGTGCATCGTCAACCTTGGGTTCGGCGGATCGACGTTGGAAGCGTGCGTGCGGTTCTTCGACCGGCTGGTGCGGCCCGTCCGACCCTCGTCGCTGATCGTCTACGCCGGCGACAACGACCTCGGCGACGGGCGCACGCCGCGGCAGGTCGCGAGCTGGTTTGGCGAGCTCCTCGAGAAGGTCCACCGCGATCTCCACGGCATTCCGTTCGGCTTCGTCTCCATCAAACCAAGTCCCGCGCGCGCGCCGCTGCTCGCCCAGATTACCGAGACCAACGCCACGATTCAGCGAACGATCGCCGGCTATCCCTGGGCGTTCTACGTGAACGTCTTCACGCCGATGCTCGGCGCCAAGGGACAGCCTCGCCCGGAGTTGTTCCTCGAGGATGGCCTGCATCTCAGCCTGGCCGGCTATCGACTGTGGACACAGACCTTGTGGCCATATCGAGACCGAATGTTTACGAAAGATTGCTCGTCAGGTCACACGACCGTCCTAAGCTCGAAGCTGGATGGTCCGCGAGTACCATAGGTGGTTCAGCCCGCGTCTCGACCGAGACATGGAGCTGCTCGCCTTCGGGCATGCCGGCGCCTCGGTCCTGGTTTTCCCCACGCGTGAGGGTCGATTCTTCGATTACGAGAACTGGGGGCTGGTCGGCGCGCTCCAGGATCACATCGACAACGGCCGACTGCGGTTGTACTGCGTCGACAGCGTGGACTCGGAGGCGTTGTACTGCCAGTGCCGTCCGCCGCAGGCGCGGATCGCGCGCAGCAAGCAGTACGAGGAGTACATTCTCGAAGAGGTGCTCCCCCTCATACGCTCGAGGGATGGCGGCGCGCCCGTCGTCTCCCACGGCTGCAGCATCGGCGCCTACCACGCGGTCACAATTGCCCTGCGGCACCCCGATCGCTTCCAGCGCGTGGTCGGGTTGAGCGGTCGCTACGATCTCACGCGGGTCATGGGATCGTTTCGCGACCTGTTCGACGGGTACTACGATCAGGACGTCTACTTTCAGACTCCGACGCACTTCATTCCCAATCTGACGGACCCATCCGTGTTGGACCAACTCCGCAAGGTGGACATCACCCTGGCGGTTGGCGACGCGGATCCCTTCTGCGAGAACACCCGACACCTGAGCGGATCCCTGTGGGACAAGGGCATCCCCCACCGCCTGGAGCTCTGGCACGGCGAAGCGCACCGCGCCAGGGACTGGCGGCAGATGGTACGCGCCTATCTCTAGCCAGGCTCCGCGGGAAGTCAAGCGATCGTTACAGACAATCTCGTGAGAGCATGCGGACGATGAGTTGCTCCCACCTCAGCCGTCTCTGCCTTCTCTTCTTGCTATGGCTGCCCACGCCGCTGGCGGCGCAGTGGGCGTCGATCGGTGACATGCCGTCGCCGCGTCGCGACGGCAACGGGCTGACCTTTCAAAACGGACGTGTCATCGTCTCCGTCGCGGCGGTCGCCCCTGACATCGTTCGGGTGCGCTTCTCGCCAACGCGCGCGTTTGGCCGCGATCACTCCTACGCGATCGTCAACCGTGAGTTGGGAGACCCGCGCGCGACGATCAAGACCGCCAACGCGCGGTCACAGATTGTGACCCCATCACTGACCGTCACCATCAACCATCGTCCCTTCCGGATTACCACCGCGGATTCGGCCGGTCACGACATCGATGCGGACGATCTGGAAAAAGGGATCGCCTACTCGGGCCAGACCGTCCGGGTGTGGAAGCGGTTGCTGGATGACGAGCAGGTGTACGGTCTGGGCGAAAAGACAGGACAGTTGAACAAGCGCGGCCGGCAGCTTGGCGGCTTCAACTTCACGATGTGGAACAGCGACACCTACGCGTACGAGAACGGGACGGATCCGATCTATGTCTCGATTCCGTTCTACCTCGTACTGCGAGAGGGCCGGGCCCACGGCGTGTTCCTCGACAACACGTTTCGCAGCAACTTCGACATCGGCCGGACGTCGCACGGGCTGCTCTCGTTCGGCGCGGACGGTGGCGAGCTCGACTACTACATCATCTACGGCCCAGAACCGAAGCGTGTCATCCAGCGCTATACCGAAATGACCGGGCGCATGCCGCTGCCGCCCCGATGGTCGCTTGGCTACCACCAGTGCCGCTACAGCTACTATCCGGATTCGCGCGTGCGATTCATCGCCGACAATTTTCGCGAGCGCCGCATTCCCGCCGACGTCCTCTGGCTGGACATCCACTATCTCGATGGCTACAACCCGTTCACCTGGGATGGCGAGCGCTTCCCTGACCCGGCGAGGATGATCACGGATCTCGGAAAGGATGGATTCCGCCTCGTGTCCATCGTCGATGCCCATCCCAAGAAACAACCGGGCTGGGCGCCGTACGATACCGGGCTCGCCGGCGATCACTTCATCAAGAATCCCGACGGGACCCTCTATGAGGCGCCCGTGTGGCCGGCGCGAGCCGACCGCAATCCCGGTCCGAGTGTCTTCCCCGATTTCAGCAAGCCCGCCGCCCGCCACTGGTGGGGCGGCCTCTACGAGCCGCTCCTCGACGTCGGCATCGCCGGTATCTGGAACGACATGAACGAGCCCGCGATCTTCGACACGCCGACCGGGACGATGCCGCTCGAAGTGCGACATCACAACGAAGGGCAGCCGACGGACCATCGCGAGATTCACAACGTGTTCGGCCTGCTGATGACGCGCTCCACCTACGAAGGACTCCAGCGCTTGAAGCCGAACGAACGTCCGTTCGTGCTCACCCGCGCAACGTTCGCAGGCGGACAGCGTTACGCGGCGGTGTGGCCCGGCGACAACATCAGCAGCTGGGAACATCTGCGCGCGACGATTCCGGTGCTGACCGGCATGGGCCTGTCGGGCCTGACGTTCGTCGGCAGCGACATCGGCGGCTTCGCGGGCGCGCCCTCGGCGGAGCTCTACACGCGATGGCTGCAAACCGGTGTCTTCTATCCGTTTATGCGAACGCACACGACGTTTGGCACGCCGGATCAAGAGCCGTGGTCGTACGGTACCGTGCACGAGGCGATCAATCGGACTGCCATCGAGCTGCGCTATCGCCTGCTGCCGCACATTTACACCGTCATGCGCGAGGCCAGCCTCACGGGCATTCCCGCGATGCGGCCACTCGTGCTGGAGTTTCCGGACGATCGCCTGACCTGGAACCTCGAGGATCAATTCATGGTGGGCAGCGACCTCCTCGTCGCACCGGTCCTCCAGGAAGGTGCACGCGAACGCGAGATCTATCTGCCCAAGGGCGAGTGGTACGACTTCTGGACGGGCCGTCGTGTCGTCGGCGGCACGCCGATGCGTCTGCCGGTGACGATCGACAGCATCCCGCTGTTCACGCGTAGCGGCGCATTCATCTTCCGCCAGCCTGTGGTCCAGCACACCGGAGCGATGGCTGGCCAGGCGCTCGAGGTCCATGTGTATCCGGCGCCCAGCTCCGAATCGGTGCTGTACGAAGACGATGGAGCGACGCTGGCCTATCAACAGGGCGCGTTCATGCTGCGTCGGTTTCGTCAGACGCGCACGCAGAATGTCTCTGCCACGATCGAGGCCGCGGCGCCGGAAGGAAGCTACAGACCCTCTGCACGGAATCTCGAGCTCTGGATCCGATGGGAGGGTGAGGCGTCGCGCGTCTCGTCCGGAGCCACCTCGCTCACGCGCTACACACCTGAGGAGTTGACGAAGCAATCCGCCGGATGGACCGTCACTGACGATGGATACGTCGTCGTCAAGCAACGGGACACCTTCGAAGCCGTGCGGGTCACGATCGAGCGCTAGTCCCGCGGACGCGTGACCTTACGTCGCCACGCCGTTCCCCGTGCTCTTGGCGGCCTCGATGCGCGCGACGTTGGTCTCGAACGACAGAGGACGTGTGCCGCGAGCGCCATCCGGCGGATAGATGTGCGAGCGATAGATGGGATAGGCCTCGGTCCGCAGGTGCGCGAGCATGTGATGCCCGGTCCGTGTGGCGCGCTCGTGTCGAAGGGCGGAGATATCGATCGGCGCCACGACGATGCGCTCGCCTGGGCCTGGCGAGGCCTCGGCCAGCACACGACCGTCGAAGTCGATGATCTGACTGCCGCCCGGCCACGAATACGGCGGATAGTGCCGCAAGCTCGCGCCCTGATTCGCTGCCACGACGTACGCAAGATTCTCCAGGGCGCGGCAGCGATTGACCAGCGTCCACCAGTTCATCGGCTCGGTCACGCCCCACGGATCCATGTAGGCGGAGACGCGCACCAGCACCTCTGCGCCGTTGGCCGCCAACTGGCGGATGGCTTCGGGGAACAGCCAGTCGTAACACACCGCACAGCCGATTCGTCCGATCGGCGTGTCGACCACCGGAAACAGCGGCTCGTCGTAGCCGTCGAGGTCGTGCGGGCTCGAGTGGACTTCGTAGGGAATCCACGTGTTGACCTTGCGGTACTTGGAGAGGATCCCGGTGGGACCGATGAGGCACGTCGTGTTGAACACCAGCTCCGGCCACCGTGCGTCCGACTCGATCATCGTGCCCGTCTGCACGTACACATCGAGTGCGCGCGCCCGGTCCGCGATGCGCTCCGTGTGCTCGTTGGGAATGGGCAACGCCAGCTTTCGTCTCAGCTCGTCGACGGTGGCGAAGATCGGCGCCGCGTGCGCGAACTCGGGAAACACGATCAGCCGAACCGGGAGAAACGGGGCGCTGCCGTCGACCGCAGACTGCATCATCGAGACCATGCGCTCGGTGTTGGCGCGCATCTCGGTCCGATCGATCGGATTGGGTAGATCCGTTTGACACGCTGCGGCTGCATATCTGATGTGAGTCATTGACAAGACCCTCATGGACTGGTCAGGCTGCGAGGGCTGGTCACTACCTCGCATATTCCCGACCCGCCATACCCGCCCAACCTGCCCAACCTGCTCCTCCGATGACGCGGGTGTTGTACTGCGCGCGGTAGCGATCGTGTACCAGCGTGCGCGGGTACTGGTCGGGCGGGGAATAGGGATACGCGCGCATCGCATGAAACGGGAGCGGCTCCAGCCGGTCAGGACTCGACGAGTGCAGGTTCATCTCTTTGCTGAAGCCGTCCGCGTAGAAGAGAAACGTGCGCGTGACACCGGCTTCCAGCGCCGGCAGCGCGGTGGCATCGAAGCTCAACGCGATTTCGTCGCCGGGAGCGGCGACGACGAACTGATCGTCGATGGCGGCGATCAGCGGGAGCACGTCACCTTCGCGTGTGTAGCGTCCCGGCAGGACCTTCCAGGGCGAAGAGCGTGACACCTCATCATAGTCATACGTGAACGGCGCGCGACCATCGGGCGAACGCTCTGCGGAGAAGCCTCGCCATCTGAGCTGTGCGGCGATGGCATCGAGGCGACTGGTCGTCGGCGAAACGGGAACGGACGTATCGACCAGCACCTGATCCCAATGGACGCGCAACGTCGTCGTAATCCGAACGACGACCGAGTCGCGCGTGCGCAAGTGCGGCGTGAGGTCCACGACGATGGTTTGCGGCCGACCGACGGGCACACCCAGCTCCGGCATCGCCATCCGCCACGTCCCATCGCGGTCCTGGATCTCGAGCGATGGCGGGCGAAACGCCAGGCCCGCTTGGGAGGCCGCGACGTTGTCGCTCGAGAACGCGTAGTCGGTCCAACCAGTGAGGAGCAGCCGCGTCGGCGCACCCTCCGGGAGGGTTCCGAGATCGAGATAGAGGGCATGCTCCTCGGCATAGCCTTGAATCGGCTCGCGACGAAAGTCGTCTGCAAAGCGTCGATCGATCGCGGTCACGCGATCGCGCACATCGTGGCTGTGCTGATCGAACGCTCGACGCGGTGGCTGCGGCTCGCGCGTCGTGTAGAGGGTGAACGGGCGCCGCTCCGCTGGCGACCGCAACCCTTCGTTCGGGTAGACGTCGGTCCCCACCGGATGGGTCACCACGACGAGCTGTGCCCGGTCGAGAAAGATCGCCTCTTCGAGCTCGTTCGTGACCCGGAGCTCGTAACGACCACCGCGCGCGGTGAGCTGATCGGCTCGAATGCGCACGTACTCATCCGGATCGGGCACGCTGCGGACACCCGGCGCCACCCAGTAGCCCAATTCCCCGCCGCCAAGGAAATCGGTCACGAACGTGAATCGGTTCCCGTTCCAGGTGAAGAGAAACGGACACGACGAGGGCTTGCGATCGAGCTCTTGAATCGTGACCGCGGTGCCTTCGAGATCGGTCTCCGCCTGAAGGATGCCGGCGGGCCACAAGACGCGGACGACATCGACTTGCGAACGCGAGCCGAGGCCGAAGTGCAATCCTGCCGCCGCCACCGGTGGAGTGGCCGACGACACTTCCAGACGATTGCGCAAGCTGCCCGCTCTGATCTCGACTTTCGCGCCGATCGCGCTGCGGTTGCTGACGCGAGAGGCGAGCCGCACACGTAACGCGGCATGGCCGCTGCCACCCTCGTTCCGCCACACGCGAAGTTGGCCGCTGGCGGACCGCACCACGACGTCGACGTCACCGTCCTCGTCGACATCACCGGCAGTGGCGGCTAGGGGTACGTCCTTCGATGAAGCCACAGCGGTGAGCGCGCGGGCACTCACATCCGTCCACGAGGCGCCGAGATGACGCCAGAGACTCGGCCCCGCCGGCGTGAGCGCCAGCAGATCGAGCAGGCCGTCGTTGTCGAAGTCGAACAGCTGCACGGCGGTAGCGTCTGCCGTGGCCGCGGGAAGTGCCGACGTCGTGAATCCGCCGGCGCCATCGCTGGCCGACACGAGGATCGGCCCTCCCTGCTGCGCGAAGACGAAGTCCGGCGCGCCATCCTTGTTGACATCGCCCGTCACCACGGCGGTGTATGCACGAGAGGCCGGCAAGCGCGCGTTCGAGGCAATATCGCGAAACGTGCCGTCGCGCAGGTTCGCCATGAGCACGACGCGCGTGGACGACAGCAGCAACAAGTCCATGTCGCGTCGATTGTCGACGTCGTTTGGCACCACGGCGAACGTCTCATCGCCGGCGTCGAGCCGTGCATCCCTCGTCACATCGGTGAACGTGCCGCTGCCGTTGTTGCGCAGCAACAGGTGCGGCGGGGCCACGAAGATGTCGAGATCGCCATCGTGATCGATATCGACGAACGCCGCCGTGCGCGTGGGCGTCCGGCTCGGTCCGCCTGAAGGCGGACCCCACGCCGGTCGAAAGCTCCCGTCCGACGTCTGCTGATACAAGCGGTCCGTGTCGCCGATCACGAACAGATCGGGGCGTCCGTCGTTGTCGACGTCGCCGGCTATCGCTGCGGTGGCGTCCTTCGTCGCCAGATCCATCGTCTGACGCGGGGTAAACCGACCGCGATCGTTATCGAGCAGGGCCACACGGGCCGAGGTCACGAGCGCCAGGTCGAGATCGCCGTCCGCGTCGCGATCGAACAACGTGGCATGGCCGCGAGGGTCCTCGACGCCGATCGTCGCCGCGGTGGTGTCCGTGAACGACACCGGCGGCACGGCGGTGTCGACGAGCTCGGCCTCGAGGCCAGTCGAGGCGAGCGCCTCCGCGTAGCGCCCCTGCTCGAGGTAGCTGCTCGAATAGGTGATCGCAGCCGGGTTGTCACGCAGCGCCTGAAAGCCCGCCAGCGCGGCCTGTCCTGCCTCCCGCTGCCCCGCTCGCGTCAGCGCCATCGCGAGGCCGTAGGCCGCGGTGGCGTTGAACGGCTCGCGGGCCCGCGCGTCCTCGAACATCTGCGCCGCCTCGTCGAACTGCCGCTCGGCCAGCAGCACCTGGCCGAGCTGCACGCGCGCGCCGACGTCAGTTGGATCGAGCTTCAGGACGTTGCGGAAGGCGGCGATGGCATCCGCTGCACGGTTGTCGGCTCGCGCAATCAGACCAAGCACATAGTGTGGTCGAGGCGAGGACGCCATCGCCTCGGCGGCCTGACGCCCTTCCCGCACGGCATCGGCCAGCTCGCCGTTGTGGAGCAGCGCGATCGAGAGGTTGAGCCGCGCGATCGCCAGCGTCGGCGCAAGAGCGAGGGCTTGACGGAACGCGGCTGCCGCCGCGCCGTAGTCGTATTGTTCGAGGCGTGCGACCCCGAGGTTGTTGAAGCGGTACGCCGCTTCGGACGAGAGCGCGCGCTGCCCGGACACTAGTGGAGCGTATCGACGAAACCCATCGTAGCGAACACCGTTGCTCGGGGCAGTGTTCGGGCCCGTTCCTACGGAACGGGCC
>DAINCF010000270.1:0-9693 GCA_036732565.1 Vicinamibacterales bacterium | reverse complement strand
AGCAGCACGGTCGCGACGCAGGCCACGAGCGATCGCCGCGCAGGGAAGCGCCGGCCGAGCGCGGCCAACGCGCCCGCGAGCAGGACCGCAAGGCCGAGGGCGACGACGATGGAGAAGCGCGTGGGGGTGCGGGCGGCGCCGACGAGCGGGACGTAACGGAACAGCGCCCACGGTCCGGGCACGTGCGTGTTCATCCCCAGGACGTGCACGAACGGGCCCAGTGCCACGAGCGCGAAGCCGACCGGCAAGAGCACCCACGCCGGCCGCGGCCGATACTTCGCCACGATGACCGCGACGATGACGATGAGCAGCGCAACCAGGCTGAGCGCCGCGGTGTACTCGACGAAGATCGTGGGCGCGAGGGTCTGCGCGTCGCCGCGGAAGAACCGCACCAGCGGGTGCATCGGATTGGGTGTCACGAACGCGAGCAGATCCACGCCGCGCGGGCTGCTCCGCCACAGGATGGCCGGGTTCACGAACTGCCCCTCACGCACCTGCTGGCCGAGGCTGTAGAGCACCGGCGCCAACGGCCCGACGCACGCAAGTACAGCGACGACGAGCGGCGCGACGCTGGCCGACGACAGCGACCAGCGCGGTCGAAGCACGGGCCGCAGTCGGGCGATCACGCGAACGATCACGAGCACCGTCAGCAGCAGCACGGGGGTGTAGAGCCCGTGGATGCTGACGTAGACGCCGAAGACGTCGACCCGGCCGCCGCCGCCGGTGAGCAGTCCAGCGGTGAGGCCAGCGACGAGCACGATCGACAGATCCAACACCCAGAGCCACGACAGCCGCGGTCTCTCTTCCGGGCGGGTTCCCCAGCGCGGCAGCCGCGCTGGGGTGCCATTGAATTGAAGGCGCACGAGACGTGCGGCCAAGTAGCCCACGGCGATGATCAGACAGAAGACGGCGTAGTAGGCGTCGGAGAACGCGGCCCACGCCATGCACAACCCGGTCAGCGCCGCGTCCCGGACATGGCGAGAGCGATCGGCGCGCACGAGGCACAAGATGAACGCTGGCAGCGCGGCGGCCGCCACCAGACTGAAGTGCGCCGTCGATCGCGCGAGCAGCACGGGCGACCACGCGAACGCCAGGCCCGCGGCCCACGCTTCGATCCGCGTCGCGTCGGTCACGTGCCGCGCCAGCAGGTACGTCATCAACGCCGTCAACACCGTCACGATCAAGAACACCACGTTGAACGTCATCACCACGCCGAGCACGGGCACCAGCGGTAGCGCGACGAGGTTCAGGAACGCGGTGTAGTTGTGCTGGGCGAGATCGACGCGCGGCGTCAGTGAAAGGATGCGCCCGGTCGTGAAGGGATTGGTCTGGCCGACCAACGCTTCGTGCTGGAACACCCACTGGTTCCACACGTACACACCGGTATCGCCGCTCGGATCGCCCGTCAGGTGGGTACCGAGCCTCAACGGCAACGGCCACGTGAAGACAAGGGCCATCAACACGTAGCCGAACACAACCGCGAGCCCGGGGCGCCACGCGGAATTGTTCATTGGCAGGCGGGGAAGACTCTACCACAGGGCCTCGCGGGCTTCGCCCGCTCGGAGGGCGGCTTCGGCTTCGCCTCGCCGAAGGCCTCGCTTCGCTGCGCTCGCTCGGAGGGCCTCGCGGCTTCGCCGCTCGGAAGGCAAGAGAAAGGGCTGGATGTCAACGATGACGCCCAGCCCATGATTCCATCCGGCGCGAAGCGCCGGCCTTCCGAGCGCCGAAGGCGCGAGGCCCTCGGCGCCCGAAGGGCGCCGCCCTTTTAGAAGTCGAACCGCAGCCCGAACCGCACGATGCGCGGATCCAGCAGTGCGATCACCTCTTGGAACGTCGAGACCGGGTTCGTGGCGGTCACCGGGTTCGTCGTGGTGCGGAAGTTCGTCACCACGCCGGAGTTGGTCAGGTTGAATACGTCCACCATGCCCGTGAGCTTGCCAAAGCGACCGAACTGGAAGCCCTTGTCGAAGCGCAGATCGAGGATGGCGACGTTCGGCGTTCTGTTCGAGGTGACGGGCTCGACGCGGATGTTCTGCGCGCTGTCGCCGGGGAAGTTGATGCTGGTCGTGCGGCCCCACTGATAGCCGCTTTGCACCTTCCACGATCCCGAGATGCCGACGTCGTACGGCAACACGTAGCGCCCGATGAGCTTGTAGTTCCACGTGCTCGTTGTCTCGCGTCCCTCGTCGCCGAACATGAGCTCCGATGGACGATAGAGAAAGTCGATAGTGGGATCGCCGCCGGAGCGCTGGTTGCCCGCCACCGCCGTGGCGCCCGTTGGTGAGGTCATGCTGTGAAGCTGCTTGGCGCGCGTGTAGCCGAACGAGGTGAGCAGCATCCACTTGTCGGCAAATCGACGATTGAGGCCGATCTCCCAGGTGTTGAAGTCCGCCTTGCCGTAATCAAAGTTCGTGAACACGCGGTCCGACGGAGCGGTTGCCGGCCGATCGAGCAGGCCGAGCGTCTGGTCGTCGCCCGATCCCGAGATGCCGTCTGGACCGACGTCGGTGAAGCTGAAGGGGACGGTATAGAGCGGTAGCCGCGCCACGTCAGTGCTGCCCCACTCGTTGCGGATGTTCTTGTAGACGTAGGAGACGCGAGCCGACAGGCCCTGGACAATCTCGCGCTCGACGCTCGTTGACAGTTCGTTCACGGTCGGTCGTTCGATATCCGGATCGACGCGCACGCTGCCGCCACCACCGACTGACGTCACGAACGTGCCAAGCTCCTGCGGGCCGTCGAGTACGCGGTCCCCGTCGAGATCGGTGAACCGATACCGCAAGATGCCTCGACCGACCGGATTCTGCCGATCGGCAAGCGTGTCGGCCGAGTTGTAGCGGAACTGGCCGTAGAATGCCTTGAGCACCGTGCGGTTGTCGCCGAACAGGTCGTAGGCGAAGCCGGCGCGCGGTGAGAACGTCGTGGACGTCGAGACCGTCGTCGCCTCAATCGTCCGAGGTGCGATGAAGTCAAGGTATCTCTGGTCGGTGAAGCTCGCGAGCACGGGATGGCCGTTCGGGGCGAAGCTCTGCTCCGGCCAGCCGTCGGTGTAGTGTTCGAGTCGCCCGCCCAGGTTCAACGTCAATCGCGAGTTGATCTTCCACGTGTCCGTGATCCAGCCAGAGGTGTAGTCGACCTTGTTGACCGGCGACACAGGGGTGTTGTACAGGTCGACCTGGTTCACCGCACCGTTCAGGTCGCGGTAAAAGATGTCGAAAGGTTGGTCCTGGAAGAAGTTTCGCCGATCGCGCTTCCAGTCGTAGCCGAACTTGAAGTCGTGGCTCCCCAACCAGCCGTCCTGATAGAGCGACATCGAGACGTAGAACTGCGGCTTGAAGCGCTTCTGGTCCTGGTAGGCGTCGTGCCCGCCGCCATCGAAGCGCTGGTTGTTGCCGGTGTCGATACGTCCGGGTACGAGCGTCCCGTCGAAGGTGCCCGCCTCGTCAGACGGTCGCAATGGGAAGAAGTTCTTCCAGTCGCCGTAGAGCACGTCGAGAAACATGCGGCTGCCGAGCACGCTGGTCCACTCGATCTTCGAGGGGTAGTTGCGGGACGCCTGAAATCGTGACGCGCTGAGCGGTGTCGTCGCGCCGAGGTCACGCTTGTCCTGCAGCTTGTTCCGTTTGTTGATGAACCCGATCAGCTGATTGTTGCGATTGAGCTGGTAGGTCAGCTTCGCCGTGTAGTCGTTCGTGAGCTTCGACCGAGCCTCCTCCGTGATGCCGACGATCGCCTTGTACTGATCGTCGAGGCGGTAGCTGTAAAAGCCCCACACCTTGCCCTTCCAGAGCGGGCCGCCGACGTTGAAGTTGATGTCGTACTGCTTCGTGATGGGGTTGCCGCGTGCGAGTGGCGTGCGCGTGAAGAAGCCGTCATCGTCCCTGAGCTCACCAGTCGAGTTCGGGGTCGCGAACGCAGACGGCACGTTGTCGCTAATCGTCGAATCGTTTTCGAAATCACTGTACCAGTTGCCCGACACGCGATCGCCGCCGGACTTCACCGTGATGGCGAGCGACGCGCCCCCGGCGAAGTTCTCGGCGCTGTTGCCGGCGCCGCCGACTTGGAACTCCTCGAAGCTGCCGAAATCGAAGTAGCCGGCGTTGGCGTCGTTCCCCTCCGTGGTGTCGATGCCCTCGAGCTTCGTCTGGTTCTGGACGTTCACACCGTAGGTGATGTACCCGGTCTGCGTGCCGGCATGCGAGCCACCGACGTCGTAGGCCTGCATTTGAATGCCGGGCGCCTGCGACATGGCCGCCCACACGTCACGCGCGTTCGGGATCTCGGTCAGCAGCTCCTTCGTGAAGTTCGTCCCGAGCGTGGTCGTCGACGTATCGACGATGGGCGAGTCGCCGGTGACCGTGACCGTTTCCTGCAAGCTCGCGACCTGCAGTTGCTGGTCGACGGTCAGCGTCTGATTGATCACCACGCGTACGCCTTCGCGTTTGACCGTCTGGAAACCCGGCAGCTCGAAGGTGATCTCATAGACGCCGGGCGGCAAGGCAATGATGCGGAAATCGCCCTCCGCGCCTGAGATCTGGACCTGCGGTTGAATCAGCGCCGGGCTGGTTGCGGTGACGGTGACACCGGGGAGGATCGCCCCGGTGTTGTCCGTGACCGTGCCGTTGATACGGCCACGGAAATCCTGCGCGCTGGTGGGTACTGCCGCGACGAGCGACAGCAACAGGCACAGGCAGAACACGCACACCTTGTTCAGCCTCATTATCGTTCCTCCAAAACAACGAGCGTTCACGCCACACGCGACGGTACTGGTACAAACGAGAGCGAACGAACCCAGACTGGCGAATTGGGCTGCGAAGGGATTAATCGCCGAATGGTAGACCGGGGGCGTGCCGGGCGCAAGGGGAGTCGCCCGGATACGGGAAATTGGATGGGACAAGGCGGCCTCGTCCCGCCCTGCGGTTCCACTCCCTGGCGGGACTCGGAGGGCCTCGCGGCTACGCCGCTCGGAGGGCCTACTCGCTGCGCTCGTCGGTAGGAAGAACCTCCGTTCCTACGGCGAGTGAAGCGAGCCGCCTTCGAGTCCTACGGCGAGTGAAGCGAGCCGCCTTCGAGGCGGCGGTAGCCGCCGAGCCTACCGGCGCGGAAGCGCCGGCCTTCCGAGCGCCGAAAGCGCGAGGCCCTCCGGGCGAGCGAAGCGAGCAGACCTCAGAAGTCGAATCTGAGGCCGAACCGCACGATCCGCGGGTCCAGGATGACCGTGACCTCCTGGAAGTTCGCGGAGGTATGGCGCAGGGTGGTGACCGCGCTGCTGTTGGTCAGGTTGAAGACGTCCACCATCGCCGTGAGCTTGCCCAACCTGCCGAACTGGAACGCCTTGTCCGCCCGCAAATCCAGGATGCCCACCGTCGGGTAGCGGTTGGCGGTGACCGGTTCGACGCGGAACGTCTGCTGGCCGTCGCCAGGGAAGTTGAAGCTCATGGTGCGTCCGTACTGCTGGCCACTCTGGACTTTCCACGAGCCCGAGAAGCCGATGTCCCAGGGCATCGTGTAGCGTCCGATGATTTTGTAGTTCCAGAAGGTGGACGTCTCCCGGCCGAACTCGTCGCCGAACATCCGCCGCGCGGGGCGGTAGCTGAACGCGCGATCGTAGCCGTGCACGTTGTGCAGCATCGTCGACCAGGTGTAGCCGACGGACGAGAGCAGCATCCAGCGGCCCGAGAACCGGCGGTTGACCGCGAGCTCGACGTTGTGGAAGTCGGCGTCGTAGCCTTCCGGGTTCGTGTAGACGCGATCGGTGCCGATGCTCGCGGGCCGGTCGAACGTCTGGAGCGTGTTCTCGTCACCCGTGTTCAGCCGGTTGTCCGGGCCCGGATCGGTGATGGTGATCGGAATGGTGTACGCCGGCGTACGGATGGCGTCGATCTCCTGCCACACGTTGCGCATGTTTTTGTACACGTACGAGACGCGGCCCGACAGCGCCTGACGCACTTCGCGCTCGAGATTCACCGACACCTCATTGGTGGTCGGCCGGATGATGTCGCGGTCGACGCGCACGAAGCCGCCGCCGCCGTTGGTCGTGATCAGACGGCCGAGCTCACTCGGACCGTCGACGAGACGGTTGCCGTTGAGATCACAAGTCGTGGTGCGCGTGCCCGTGCAGGGCACGAACTCGTACACCAACTCGGCCTGGCCCACCGGGTTCTCTTGATCGGCCAGCGTGTCCGCCGAGTTCCAACGCGATTGACCAGCATAGACCTTCAGTACGGTCCGGTTGTCGCCCGTCAGGTCGTACGCGAAACCGACCTTTGGTGAGAACGTGTTGCTCTGTGCGACGGTGCGCGCATCGATGGTTCTTGGCGCGACGAAGTCCTGGTACACGGGGTCGCTGAAGCCCGCGAGTGCGGGATGTCCGTTCGGCTGGAACTGCTGTTCGTTCCACCCGTCACGATAGCGTTCGAACCGTACGCCGAGGTTCAGCGTGAAGCGGTTCGAGAGCTTCCAGGTGTCGTTGATCCAGGCCGAGTTGTAGACCACGTCGTTGATCGGCGCGACGGGCGTGTTGTACAGCTCGACCTGATTCACCAGCCCGGCATTGTCCCGATAGAAGAGATCGAACGGCTGGTCGTTGGCGTTGATCCGACGATCGCGCTTCCAGTCGTAGCCGAACTTGAAGTCATGGCTGCCCAGCCAGCCGTCCTGGAAGTACGACATTGTCACATACACCTGCGGCTTGAACCGGTCCTGGTGTTGATACTCCTCGGCGCCGCCACCATCGAAGAAGATCTGCGTGGCCTCGTCGCGTCGACCCGGCCCCCATGGACCGTTATAGGTGCCGACCTCCTGGGCAGGACGCAGTGGAAAGTAGTTGCGCCAGCTCGCCCACATCACGTCGAGGAACGCGCGGCTGCCGAGCACGCTGGTCCATTGCAGCTTCGCCGGATAGTTGGTGGACGATTGGTACTGCGAGGCGGAGAGCGGTGTGCTGGGGCCGAGTCCGCGCTTGTCCTGCAGTTTCTCGCGCTTGTTGATGAACGCGATGAACTGGTTGTTCTTGGGCAGCTGGAACGTGCCCTTGGCGGTGTACGGGTTCGTCAGCTTGGAGCGCGCCAGCTCGGTGATGCCCAGCACTTCCTTGTACTGGTCGTTCAGCCGGTAGCTGTAGAAGAACCACGCCTTCTGCTTCCAGATCGGTCCGCCGACGTTGAAGTTGACGTCGTACTGCCGATCGATGGGGTTGCCGCGCGACAGCGCCGTCCGTGTGAAGAAGCCGTCCTCGTTGCGCTGATTCGCGGTCCGCAGGTAGTCCGGCACGTTGTCGGTGATGGTGGAGTCGTTCTCGAAGTCGCTGTACCAGTTGCCGGAAAAGCGATCACCGCCGGACTTGACGCTGATCGTCAGAACCGCTCCGCCGGCGAACGACGCCGCATCGCTGCCCGCGCCGCCGACTTGGAACTCTTCGAAGCTGCCGAAGTCGAAGTAGCCGGCATTCCCGGCGGTGCCTTCGGTCGTGTCGATGCCCTCGATGCGCGTTTGGTTCTGCGTGTCCATCCCGTAGGAGCGGTACCCCGTGGACGTGCCGCTGCGCGATCCGCCGACGTCGTAGTTGGTCACCTGCAGACCGGGCGCCTGTGACATCGCGGCCCAGATGTCGCGCGCGTTGGGAATTTCCGTCAGGAGCTCCTTGGTGAAGTTGGTCCCCATCGAATTTGTCGAAATGTCGACAATGGGCGACTCGCCAGTGACGGTGACCGTCTCTTGCAGCGTGGCCACCTGCAGTTGTTGATCGACCGTCAAGGTTTGGCCGATCACCACGCGGACACCTTCGCGCTTGACGCCCTGGAAGCCCGTGAGCTCGAAGCCGACCTCGTAGACGCCTGCCGGTAAGGCCTGGAATCGGTAGGTGCCGTCAGTGCCGGTGACCTGCTCCTGGGGTTGAATCAACGCGGGACTGGTGATGGAGACCGCGACGCCCGGCAACACCGCGCCGCTGTTGTCGGTCACGGTGCCGGTGAGACGCCCGCGAAAATCCTGCGCGCTGGTGGGCACTGCCGCTGCCAGGGCGAGCAGCAAGCTCAGACACACGTACGCCTTGTACTGCCTCATCGTCATCCTCCAAACATGAACGCGTCCTGGGCGGACGATCATGAACAACCGTTACAAACCAAGCACAGACAAGAAAGCGATGACGTGCAATGAAACTGTCACCAAGTCGACGGCATGGTAGGCGGACCGCTGCGGAAACACAAGGGGAATGGGACGGAGTGCTCGGCCTTGGGGGCGAGGTCTCGTCGCGCTCGGATTTTTCATATACTCGTCACGCGATGGCGATGAAAAGTCGAGTGCTGGTGGGCGCGGTGATCGTCGCATTCGCGGCGCCGGTGGCGGCGCAGCAGAACGCGAACGCGATCGGCGACAAGCTGATGGGCGACGCGACCATCAAGGCCGCGCTGGAGTCGATTCGAACGGCCGAGCCGAAGACGATCGAGGACCAGATTCGTCTCTGTCAGGTCGAAGCGCCGCCGTTCAAGGAAGCGAAGCGCGCCGAGTTGTACGCCCAGATGTTTCGTGAGGCGGGACTGCAGAACGTGCGCATCGATCGCGAAGGGAACGTGCTCGGCGAGCGGCCGGGCCGGCAGGCGAACCCTCACGTCGTGTTCACCGCGCATCTCGACACCGTGTTTCCTGAAGGCACCAACGTCATGGTCAAGCGCGACGGCGCGGTCCTGCGCGCCCCGGGAATCGCGGACGACTGCCGCGGCCTGGCGGTGGTGCTCGCGGTCGTGCGCGCGATGAATCAGGCGCGCGTCGACACGCCCGGCACCATCACGTTCGTCGGCACGGTGGGGGAGGAAGGGCTCGGCGATCTGCGCGGGGTGAAGTTCCTGTTCAAGGAAGGATTGAAGGGACGCATCGATCGCTTCGTGTCCGTCGACGGCACCGGTCTCGGCGTCACCCATGTCGCCGTCGGCAGCTTGAGATACAAGATCACCTTCAAGGGACCTGGCGGCCACAGCTTCGGCGCGTTCGGCATGGTCAATCCGATCCACGCGCTCGGCCGCGCCATGGCGACCATCGCCGACCTTCAGGTGCCGACGCAGCCGAAGACGACGTTCAACGTCGGGCGGATCGGCGGCGGCACCTCCGTCAACGCGATTCCCTACGAAGCCTGGGCCGAGGTCGACATGCGCTCGTCGGACGCGGCCTCGCTGCAATCGGTCGACGCCAACTTCCACAAGGCGATCGACAACGCCGTGCGCGACGAGAACGTGCGCTGGGGGCGTCGCGATCTCACGGTCGACAAGCAACTGGTGGGCAATCGCCCGGCGGGAAGCACGCCGGCCGAGGCGCCGATCGTGGTCGCGGCCGTGTCGGTGACGAGGGCGCTCGGGTCCACCGGAGAGTTGGGTGAGGGCTCGACGGACTCCAACATCGCGATGAGCCTCAAGGTTCCGGCGGTCACCATCGGCGGCGGTGGACGCGGCACGGGCGCGCACGCGCTCGACGAGGCCTTCGATACGACGGATTCATGGAAGGGCACTCAGCGGGCATTCCTCTTCGCTATCGCACTCGCTCAGCCATAGACATCGACCCGGACCATCCGCGCTACCGCGGGCCGGTGACGATTCCGCTGGACGAGATCGTGCTCTACGTGCGCCCGGACTGCCCCCGCTGCGAGGACGTGCGCCGCGCGCTTCGCGCCCGCCGCCTCACGTGGCGCGAAGTCGACACCAC
>DAINCF010000269.1:0-9719 GCA_036732565.1 Vicinamibacterales bacterium | reverse complement strand
TGCGAGCGAAGCCGGCCCTCCGAACGGCGCAGCGGCGAGGCCTTCGCCGAGAGAAGCGAAGCACCTTCCGAGGCGCGAAGCGCCGAGGCCTCCAGCGCTCCGTATCTCGATCCGATCTCTTGAACACGGCTGGTTTCGCTCGTCACATCGCTGATCCCACGTTCAGTATTCGTCACGCCAGCGATCACGTCTCTCCGTTGTCGACCCTCTCCTGACTTCCGCTCATCCCTGCCGCAACTCGGTCCCACGGTTCATCACGGACCGCACAACGACGTGCACGCGCGGCACTCGTCTTGCGAAACGAGGAGTTCCGCGTCAGGTCACGGTAGGGGTTTCGTCAATCAGTTCTGTCGTTCGTCTCGGTCAACTCGTTCTGTCCCGGTGGGTCGGAGCGCTGCGGCGGCTCGCCCACACAGGAGGTCACGATGAGAGGAGTTGCGAGGCTTGCCTTGTTTACGCTGGCCCTCACACTGGCGGCAACGCCATCCGTGTGGGCGCAGGGTGGCGGCGCGAGCTCAACGGGGAGCATCAGCGGTGAAGTGAAGGACTCGCAAGGCGGCGTGCTGCCAGGCGTCACGATCACCGCCACGAGCCCGGCACAAATCGGCTCCCTGAATGCGATCAGCAATGAAGCGGGCATCTTCCGCTTTCCGTCCGTTCCCCCAGGAGAGTACCGGCTCTCGTTCGAGCTGCCGGGATTCCAATCGGTCGTCCGCGAGGGCATTCGCATCACGCTGGGCTTCAACGCCCAGCTGAACGTCGCGCTCGGCGTCGCGACGCTGCAGGAAACCGTCACGGTGAGCGGTGAATCGCCGGTCATCGACACGTCCGCGACGCGCATCCAGACCAACTACGATCAGCAGGCGCTGGCCTCGCTGCCCAACGCGCGCGACATGTGGTCGTTGCTGGCGACGACGCCGTCGGTGACGCTCAATCGCGTCGACGTCGGCGGCAGCACCATGGGCACGCAGACCACGTACTTCGCGTACGGCTACTCGGGACAGAACCGCCCGCTGATCGAAGGCATCAACACCACCGAGGGCACGGCGGCCGCGGGCTTCTACTTGGACTACGGCTCGTTCGAGGAGGTCTTCATCGGCGCGGCGGGCAACTCCGCGGAGATGCCGAACCCAGGCGTGCTGACGCAGTTCGTGGGCAAGAGCGGCAGCAACCAGCTCGGGGTCAACCTCTATTACGACTACGAGAACGAGGACATCCAGAGCAGCAATCTCGACCCCGACCAGTTCCTGGTGCCGGGCGAGCCGGCCAACGGCCGCGCCATTCGTCCGGATGGCAATCGCCTCGCCAGCTACAAGAACTTCAACCTCGGGGTCGGCGGACCGCTCGTCCAGGACAAGGTGTGGGGCCACTTCGCCTATTTGAACCAGCAGAACTCGGTTGCCGCGCCGCCGTCAGGCTCGATCCTCGATGGCACGCCGTTCGACACCAAGCTGTTCAACTACACCGGCAAAGCGACGTATCAGATGAACCAGAACAACAAGTTCATCGGCTACTTGCAGCACGGCACCAAACAGCAGCCGCATCGCACCGACATCGCGCCGAACGTGCGCCACAACACGCCGATTCATCTGACGGCGGATTCCACGGTGCTCCAGGACTCGCCGAGCTGGGTCTACAAGGGCGAGTGGAACGGCACCATCGGCCAGAACATGTTCGCCGAGTTCCGCGCCGGGCAGTTCGGCTACAACTTCGGCCTCGACAGCAACGGCGAGGGCACCCGCTACGAGGACCTCGCCACCGGCGAGATCACCGGCGGCGGACGGCACTGGCTGAACAAGCGGCGCCGCAATCAGTACACGGGCGCGCTGAGCTTCTTCAAGGACAACTTCGCCGGCGGCTCGCACAACTTCAAGTTCGGCGGGGAGTACCTCGACGAGTCGGGCAACGTGATCTGGGAGCAGGCCTACACCGACAGCGTGGTGCACTATCTGCGCAACAACGCCCCCGATTCCGTGCGGCTGTACGTCAGCGGCACGAGCTCGCAGAACGCGCTGGCGACGACCAGCTTGTTCATCACCGACACGTGGACGATTCGCCGGCTGACGCTGAACATCGGCGCTCGCTTCGACCGCTACCGCGTGTCGCTGCCGGATCAGGAGATTCCGGTGGCGCGGTTCAACCCGGTCGCCGTCTCGATTCCGGCCGTGTCGGAGGTCGTCGCGTTCAACCACATCGTCCCGCGCTTCGGCGCAACCTACGATTTGGTGGGCGACGGCAAGACGGTGCTCAAGGCCAACTGGGGCCGCTTCTACTTCAACACCGGGGTCAACCTGGCGGACGCCGTCAACCCCAACCTGAGCAACCAGTACACGGACTGGAACTGGAACGATCGCAACAGCGATCGCCTCTACCAGCCCGGCGAGGAGACGACCGTCATCCAGCAGTTCGGCGGCAGCGGCGGTGGCGCAATCGACCTTGCGCGGTTCATCGACCCCGATCTGAAGAACTCGTACTCTGATGAGGCCTCGTTCTTCCTGGAGCGCGCCATTCTCGCCGACCTCGGCGTCCGCGTCGGCTACGTCTACAAGAAGGACAACGACGGCTGGCAGCAATTCAACGTGCTGCGGCCGCTCAGCGCCTTCAACGTGCCGGTGAGCATCGCCGATCCCGGCCCGGACGGTGTGACCGGGAACGGTGACGATGGCGCGGCGATTCAGGCGTTCAATCTCGACGACACCAGCCGCGGCACGCAGAACGTCGCCACGAACATCCCGGGCTACGAGGGCACCTACAAGACCCTGGAGTTCTCGGGCAACAAGCGCTACGGCAACCGCTGGTCGATGAACGCGTCGTACTCCTACACCTGGAGCGAGGAGTACAACCGCATCTACTTCAACAACGCGTTCGCCACCAACGTCGCGAACTTCTCGCTGTTCGGGCCATTCTCGACCAACCCGAACGACCGTAACCTCAACGACTTCACCAACTGGAGCGCGAAGGTGTCGGGCACTGTCGACGCCGGCTGGGATCTGCGCGTCACGCCGGTCTGGAAGGTGCAGAGCGGCGCGCCGTACGGCCGCTTCGTGCTCGCCAACCTCAACTACAGCAGCTCGCAGCCGATTCTCGTGGAGCCGATCGGCACCAGCCGTCAGGACACCGTGAGCATCGTCGACTTCCGCGTCGAGAAGCAGCTGCGGTTCGCGACCAAGGCGCGCGTGGGATTGTTCTTCGATCTCTTCAACGCGCTGAACTCCAACACCAACATCAACATCAACTGGCGCGCGGGCGCCTCGTTCGAGAAGGCGACGACCGTTATGCCGCCGCGCATCGCGAAGTTCGGCGTGAAGTTCGACTGGTAGGTAGGCCTCGCGCTTTGCGGCTCGGAGGGCGAGCTTCGCTACGCTCGCTCGACGGCCTCGCGCTTCGCGCTCGGAAGGCACCTCGCTCCGCTCGGCGAAGGAATGAACGATTGTCCTTCCGCGAACGAAGTCAGCGGCCATCCAAGCCGCGAAGCGGCGAGGCCGTCCGAGCGAAGCGAGGCCCTCCGAACGAAGTGAGGCCTTGAAAGTGTGCGGCTCGGAAGGAGGATGACGATGCAGAGAGCTTGGACGCTCGCGCTGTCCGCGCTGGCGCTTGTTCTGACGACGACGTCTTTGGTGCGAGCGCAAGGTGGGGGCGCGAGCAGTACTGGGACCATTCAGGGTCGGGTCACCGACGCGCAGACCGCCGTCCTGCCCGGTGTCACGGTGACGGCGACGAGCCCGTCGATGATGGGCGTGCAAGCACAGGTCACCTCGGAAACAGGCAACTATCGCTTCCCCGCCGTGCCTCCGGGCGTCTACACGCTGACGTTCGAGCTGCCTGGCTTCTCCACCGTCAAGCGCGAGGGCATCAACATCGCGCTCGGCTTTACCGCCAACATCAACGTCGAGCTCGGCGTGGCCTCCCTGCAGGAGACCGTGACGGTCACGGGCGAATCGCCGGTGATCGATACGTCGGCCACGCGCGTGCAGCAGAACTACAAGCTGGAACAGCTCGAGCAGCTCCCGGGCGCGCGTGACATGTGGGCGCTGCTCGCGATCACACCCGCGGTGCAGATGACGCGCACGGACGTCGGCGGCAACCGCGCCGGCACGCAAACCGGGTACACGGCGTACGGCTTCAACGGGCAGACGCGCGTGCTCGTCGAGGGCATCAACACGACGGAAGGCACCGGCGGCGCCGGCTTCTACTTCGACTTCGGCTCGTTCGAGGAAGTATTCCTCGGCACCGCGGGTCAGGGCGCCGAGATGCCGCATCCCGGCGTGCAGAGCCAGTTTCTCGGCAAGTCGGGCGGCAACAACTTCCAGGGTCAGATCTACGCGGACGTCACCCGCAACGCGCTCCAGGGCTCGAACATCTCCGACGAGCAGCTCGCCACGGGCCTGCGCGAGGGCAGCAACGAGATGGCGACCTACCGCGACCTCAACGTCAACGTCGGCGGTCCCATCAAGCGCGATCGCCTCTGGTGGTACTTCAGCTACCGCGATCAGAAGAACGAGATCGATCAGCCCTCGTTCCGCTTCGACCAGCTGTTCGCGACGCGGCTCTGGAACCCCTCTGGCAAGGCGACCTACCAGATGACCCAGAACCACAAGCTGATCGGCTACTACCAGTGGGGCCAGAAGATTCAGCCGAACCGGACGTTCAGTGCCTCCTACTTCTTCGAGAGCCCCGACTCGACCCGTAATCAAGACTCCGGAAGCTGGATCTACAAGGGTGAGTGGAATGGCACGATGAGCGACAAGCTCTATGTCGAAGCACGCTACGGCGAGTTCGGCTACTACTTCCCACTGGTCGGCTACAGCAACGAGCCGTGGCGCGAGGACAGCGATACACGCGTCGCCACCGGCGGCGATCAGCAGCAGCAGCTGGATCGGCAGCGCAAGCAGTTCACGGGCGCCGCCACCTACTTCGCCGACAGCTTCCTGGGTGGCAGTCACTCGGTGAAGTTCGGCGGCGAGCTGAATCTCGAGACCGGCTTCGAGGGCTACGAGTCGCTGCGGCCCGGCAACGTCCGGCACTACTTCATCAACGGCGTGTCGCGGCAAGTGGACATCGCGTTCCCGACGGCCAGTTGCGCGGTCGGCAGCCTCGGCGCGCGCGACTGCCTGCTGTCGATCTCGAAGCTCGGTCACGTCAACACGTTCGTCAGCGACCAGTGGAGCCTCGGTCGTCTGACGCTGAACCTCGGCCTGCGATGGGATCACTACAAGTCGCACATCCCCGAGCAGCAGCAGGTCGCCTCGGAGACAGCCGGCTTCACGGTGCCGGCGATCACCTATCCCGCGCAGACGTTCTTCACGTGGGACTCGGTCGTGCCTCGCATCGGCGGCGTCTACGACCTCTTCGGCACCGGGCGGACGGTCGTGAAGGTCAACTACGGCTTCTTCCGCCACAACCCCGGCATCACGCCGGCTGACGATGCGAACCCGAATCAGGCGAGCAAGTTCATCAGGTATCAGTGGAACGATCGCAACGGCGATCGGCTCTTCCAATTCGGCGAGCACGGCAACGTGCTCCAGAACAACCTCACCGGCGGTCAGATCGTGGATCCGGCTATCCGCCAGCCGAAGACGCACGAGGTGAGCGCGTTCCTCGAGCATCAGCTGCGAGACTCGCTCGGCGTGCGCGTCGGCTACGTCGACAAGCGCTCCAGCGACCTGTTCCAGCTCTACTCGTACCTCCGTCCGCCCACTCTGTACACGGATCCGTTCACCTTCCTCGACACTGGCATTGATGGCGCGAGCGGTACTTCAGACGACCAGACGCTGACGCTCCTCGGCATTCCGCGGAGCCTGGTCACCGACGACAACGCGCAGCGGCGCGTGCAGAACACCGACGCCATAGGCCGCTACAAGACGATCGAGGCGTCGCTCAGCAAACGCATGAGCGCACGCTGGTCGGTCGGCGTGGGCGCCGGCTACACGTGGACCGCGGAGCACCAGGACATGTACCGCGGCAACACGGTGTCACCCGGCGGCGGCGACGCGCCGAACACGCCCAACGACACGAGCTACCACGAGTTCACGAGCTTCGGCTTCAACGCCTACGGCAACGTTCAGGGCCCATGGGGCGTGAATTTCTCTCCGGTCCTGCGCTACACGCAGGGCACGCCGTACGGCCGTACGGTGACCGTCAATTCGTCATCGAGCCAACCGCTGTTCTCCGGCACGATCCTCGTGGAGCCGGTCGGCACCCGTCGGATGGACGACATCGTCCTGCTGGATCTCAAGACCGAGAAGACGCTGTCGCTCGGCGGCTCCCGTCGTCTGCGCGCGTTCATCGATCTCTACAATCTCTTCAACAGCAACGCGGCCGACACCATCAGCTTCGCCACCGGGTCGACGTTCAACGATCCGACGAACATCATCGGGCCGGTGACGGCGAGACTGGGCGCTCGATTCGAATGGTGAACAGAGCGAGGATGGGCCTCGCCGCTCCGCGGCTCGGAAGGCGCGTTCGCTACGCTCACGCGTAGGCCTCGCGGGCTTCGCCCGCTCGGAAGGCCGGCGCTTCGCGCCGGAAGGAGGGCGGGATCGGGAAGCTCGGTCCCGCCCTTTGTTTTGCCTTCGAGCGAGCGAAGCGAAGCCCGCCTTCCGAGCGCGAAGCGCGAGGCCTTCGCCGAGCGAAGCGAGGCGCCCACCGAGCCGCCGACGGCGGCGAGGCCTCCTGCTCATCGATTCCATCTCCAATTTGAATAGTGACGAGTACTGGGGCAAGATAATGCACCCTGTTCGTCGGGCCGGCTCTTCCTGAGCTGGCGTTCGTTGGCCCTGCCAACGTGATTGGAGGATGGAACATGACGTTGAGACGCGTGCTCAGCATCGCTGCGCTCGTGGCGGTGTTTGGTACCAACACTGGTCTCGCCCAACAGCAGACTGGTGAGATCTTCGGTCGCGTGACGGATTCCTCTGGCGCCGTGCTGCCGGGCGTCACCGTGACCGTGGCCGGTCCTGCCCTGCTTCAACCCCGCGTCGTTGTCGCCTCGGAAAACGGGAGCTATCGCGCGCCCGAGCTCCCCATCGGGAGCTATTCGGTGACGTTCGAACTGGCGGGCTTCCGGCGCGTGGTGAGGCAGGACATCCGTATCACCATCGGCTTCGCGGCCCAGGTCAATGGCGAGCTGTCGTTGTCGGCGGTCGAGGAGACGGTGACGGTGACGGGCGAGAGCCCGCTGATCGACACCAGGGAGACCGGTACCAAGACCGCGTTCGACATCGAGCAGCTGCAGAACCTGCCCAGCGCGCGCGACCCCTGGGTGATGCTCGAGCGCACGCCCGGCATCGTCATGGATCGCGTGAACGTCGGCGGCAATCAGTCCGGCCAGCAGTCCGGGTTTATCTCACGCGGCGCCGCGGGCGCCAACAACAAATGGTCGATGGACGGCGTCGACATCACCGACATGTCGGCCACCGGCGCGTCACCCGGCTACTACGACTTCGACATGCTCGAAGAGATGCAGGTGACCACGGGCGGCGCCGATGCGTCGCAGCAGACGGGTGGTGTCGGTATCAACCTCGTGACCAAGACCGGTACGGATCGGTTCAGGGGTCAGGCCCGCTACTTGATCACGGACGAGGAGTTCCAGTCCGACAACATCACCGACGAGCTCCGCTCGCAGGGCGCCGGATCCGGTGCGCCCATCCAGAACATCAAGGACTACGGCTTCGAAGTCGGCGGTCCCATCAAGCGCGGCAAGGCGTGGTTCTGGGGCAGCTACAGCACCCAGGACGTGAAGGTCGGCGTCGTCGGCTTCTACAAGGACACGCCGACCTGCCGGCCCACGCCGCCGACCGATACCGCTGGCTTGCGCGCGTGCCTCGAGACCGACCTCACCACGCTGCACAACTACAACTGGAAGGTGAACTACGCACCGTTCCAGGGCAACAAGCTGACGTTCCAGAACTCGTGGGCCGAGAAAGTGCGCAACGCGCGCGACGCGTCAGACTTGCGGCCGATCGAGACCACCTATCGGCAGAAGTTTGTCGACAGCGAGCACGGCGCTTCCGGCTGGCTCACCGGGCCGAACCCGTTCTGGAAGGCCGCCGACCAGCACGTCTTCAGCGATCGCTGGCTGGTGGACGTGATCTGGGCGCACAATGGCAACAACTTCGTGCTCGACTTCCACGAGGACTCGCTCGCCGACGTCCAGCCGAGATTCGAAACGACCACCCAAGCGTACAGCCGCTCGTTCCAGCAGTCGATCTTCCTGCGGCCGACCAACAGCGTCGACGTGGTGTCCAACTACTTCCTGCCCGGCGCGCTGGGCGGCGACCATGCGTTCAAGGCCGGCGTCCGATGGCGCTCGGCCCATACCATCAGCCTCAACCACCGCGGCGGCAACGCCTACGCGCGCTTCACCAACGGCGTGTCGAACTCCGTCGATCTGTGGCGTGACGGCAATCAGGAGTTCCACCTGAGCACGTGGGGGGCGTTCGTCCAGGACACCTATACGGTGCGTCGTCTGACGCTCAACCTCGGGGCGCGCGTGGACATCCAGTCCAACGAAGCGCTCGCGACGTCGATCGCGGCCAACCCGATCGCGCCGGCGTATCTTCCGGGCGTGGACTTTCCCGGTCTCGACGGGCCGGTGCGCTGGACGAACGTATCGCCGCGCCTGGGCCTGACCTACGACCTCACCGGAACGGGGCGGACCATCGCCACCGCGTCGTTCGCGGCGTACTACGGCCAGTTGGCCCCCGATCAGCTGATCAGCGATCTGGCCGCCACCGCCGCAGTGATGGTCCGCTATCCGTGGAGCGATCTGAACGGTGACGAGTTCGTGCAGGCGAACGAGATCAACTTCTCCAGCCTGTTGACGCGCAGCACCGAGTTCGATCCGGCCAACCCGTCGAACTTCCGGACGCCCGGCACGGTCGACCCGGATATCAACAACGATCGGACCCGCGAGGTGATCGTCGGCTTCGACCAGCAGCTGGGCGGCAATCTCGCGGTGGGCGCGAGCTACATCTGGCGCAAGTACGACAACTTCAACCGCCAGGATACGCTCGACTTCTCGACCGCAGACATGGTCGCCCGGACGCTGAACCCCACGTGCACCGTGGCCAGCGCGCGCTGCGAGTCGATCACCTACTACGAGCCGGCCTTCCAGGTGCCGGCACCATTCGTGCGCTTGAACACGCCGGATCGGTTCCGGAACTACAACGGCGTCGAGCTGACCGCCACCAAGCGGTTCGCGAATCGCTGGGGCGCGGCGTTCAGCTACGCGTTCAATAATGCCGTCGACCACTGGGATTCGGAGGCGGCCATCGACGACCCGACGCCCCGCACCACAGGAGGCTTCGACAGCGCCACCTACTTCCCGGGCAATGCCCAGTACGCGCCCGAGAGCGCCGGCAGCGGCATCGGCAACGTGTTCCAGAACTCGAAGTGGCTGACCAAGCTGTCCGGTCAGTACATGATGCCGCTCGACATCAACGTGTCTGCCGTGTTCCAGGCGCGTCAGGGCTTTCCGTTCACGCAGACGATCCAGACGCCGAACCGCGCCAACGGCGGCGGCCAGATCCAGGTGCCGCTCGACACGCTGGGCGATCTGCGGCTCGGCGCGACGAAGACGGTCGACTTGAGAATCGACCGGACGTTCAGGTTCGCGCGACTGAGGCTCCGTCCCTCGATGGACATCTTCAACCTCGGCAACGTCCAACCGAGAGATGCGCGTACGCCGTCTCGAAGCGCGTGATGACGCGTCCGGCGAG
>DAINCF010000268.1:0-9722 GCA_036732565.1 Vicinamibacterales bacterium | reverse complement strand
TACGGCCGCTCCGGAGGCGCCGCGGCAATCGCGTCGTGGACCCACTGCTCGAGCTCGGTGCGCGCGCGTTCGTCAGCGATGCCGGGCTTCAAGCGGCCGACGATGCGACACACGCTCCAGGTCGTTCGATTCTGCAGCGGGTTGGGGGTATTGGCCGCGATCTGGACGGCGTGCATCGGCACGAGCACTTCGGGTGTGACGGCCTGATCCATGCCGTAGAAGCGTTCCGGCAGCACACCGACGACGGCGAAGTCCTGGCCGTTGAGGCGAATCGTTTGACCGGTCACGGCCGGATCGCTGCCGAACGATCGCTGCCAGAAGCGATGGCTCAGCATCGCGATTGAAGCCGCGCCACCCGGGCGGTCGTCGTCGGGCTGAATCGCACGTCCGAGCGCCGCGGAGACACCGAGCGTCCGAAGGTAGTTCCCGGACACGAACTGCACGACGCCGAAGCCGCGCTCCCCGAGCACTACCGGTCGGGCCTCACCCAAGTCCGCCCAGCACGCGAGGTCCGAGAAGGTTGCGCTGCCGTCGCGCATCGTGACATAGGCGGGATACGACACCGACCCGAAGGTTTCGCCGGCGCCGTCGATGTGAGGGCCGGGAAGAACATTCGGGCCGCCGACGAACGAGCGCCGCGGCGACGTCCACGCCAACAGCCGCAGCTCCTCCGGTCGCTGCACGGGCAACGGCGTCCAGAACACGGTGTTGATCTGGCTGAAGATCGCCGTGCTCGCGCCGATGCCAATCGCCACGGTGACAACCGCGATGGTCGAGAAGCCCGGGTTGCGCGCCCACATCCGGATGGCGTGGCGAACGTCGATGACGAAGCGCTCGAGCCACTGCCAGCCCCACGCCTCGCGCACGTCTTCACGGATGGCGTCAGGATTGCCGAACCTCAGGCGAGCGGCGCGTCGCGCCTCCTGCGGCGAGAGACCATCGCCCTGGCGATCTTCTGCGTCGAGATCGAGGTGGTCGTCGATCTCGCGCCGCAATTCTTGCTCGCGATTGGAATCCCAGGGCGAAGACATATCGAGTCCTACATGTTCTCTTCGGCCGGCCACATCACGCGGCCGATGGCGTCCACGAGCGACTTCCACCGCGACTCTTCAGCCGCCAGTTGTCGGCGTCCCGCGGGCGTCAGCCGGTAGTACTTGAACTCACGCTTCCGCTCTTTGTGGAGCTCCCACTTCCCGGCGATCAGCCCCTTGCGCTCGAGTCGATGCAGCGCGGGATACAGCGAGCCATGCTCCACCTGCAGCACATCGTCGGTCGCCTGATGGATGTGGCGGGCGATGTCGTGCCCGTGCGCCGCGCCGTAGCGCAGCGTGCGGAGGACCAACATGTCGAGCGTGCCTTGGAGCAACGTGTTCTTGGACGGAGCAGCCATGGAAGATGTTCTACCCTCGCAACGAATGTGAGGGTAGAGCGTCTACTATCGCGAGTCAAGGGCGAATCGCCGCATGAGCGAGGTCGGTATGTAGATTTGACCAACATTCGGTAGGTCTTGCTCAGCCGTTCGGCGACTCGGGGCCTGGTACTCGAGGCATGAGGAGATTGAGGCCCGTAGTCATTGGGTCAATTTGTTGTCACGATTCTTGCTGTTCTCCAGGCCGGACCGTGTTTGCGGTTCCGGACACATCGATGGAGGTGGGGAAATGACGTTCGGTAAAGCATCAGCACTCGCCCTCGCAGTGGTCGGCGCCCTCGCGCTTGGCATCTGGGTCAGCCCCCATGTGAGGAACCTCGAGCCCGCGCCTGCGACCAGCGTGGTCCAGGGCAGTGGGTTGCCGAAGGACGGTCAGCCTGCGCGTAGCGCGACCAACGCGGCGCCGAAGTCGACACCGAAGGCGGCCGAATCGACGGCTCCTGCGGAGAAGGCTCCTGACGCGATGCGTGCGTCAGCCGAGAACGTGCAGGCCCACGTGAAGCCGCTGTTGAATCGTGGCGCCAACATGGACAAGGCGTCGGAAGGGTTCCGTAGCGCGGAGCAGTTCGTGACCGTCGCGCACGCGGCGCGCAACACCGAGATCCCATTCATCCTGCTCAAGCACCGTGTGCTGACGGAAGGGAAATCGCTGACGACCGCGATTCGCGAGTCGAAGCCCGCGGTCGACGCGAGCGCCGAAGCCAGCCGCGCCCGCGCCGAAGCCAAGGCCGATCTCGCGAAGCTGCGGACCAACACCAGCAACTAGCCGTCAGAGCGCTCGTGCAGGCGCCGCATCGGCCGCTGCAACGAGTAACCGCGGCGTCGCATGTCGGACCACAAGTCGCCGACCTCTGCGACGCGCGCGGCCATGGATCGTAGCGTAAACGAGCGCGGCCCGACCTTGCCGCGCTCGACTTCTTCCCAAGTACAAGGCGCCGAGACCGGCGCACCAGGCTTCGCGCGCACGGCGTACACCGCGGCAAACGTCGCGCCGTAGCCGTTGCGGCCCGTATCCACCAGGATGCGCCCGCCCCGCTCGGCCTTGCTGAATGCCTGCGTCAGATGATCGCCGCCCTTGGCGACCAGGATCGTCGCCACCCCGTGCGCAAACGATGCAACCTCGTCGAAGCCCGACTTGCCATCGAGCGGGACCAGGATGTGAAAGCCTTTCGAGCCCGAGGTCTTGATCCAACTCTGGAGTCCGAGCTCGCCCAGCAGATCGCGAACCGCGAGCGCGGCGTTGCGCAGCACGTCGGGCTGATCTTCGGAGGGATCGAGATCGAAGACACACACATCAGGTTGGTGTAGCTTCGGCGCACGTGAGATCCACACGTGTGGCGTGATGCAGTTCTGGTTGGCGAGCCACAACAGCGATCGACGGTCGCGAACGAGCGGATAGTGGACCACCCCGTTCTTCTTCGGCGCCTCCACGCGCTCGAGCCATTCCGGGAAGCCTTTGGATACGTCCTTCTGCAGGAACCCCGGCTCGCCGATGCCCGACGGGAAGCGCTCCATCGTGATCGGGCGTCTGCGGATGTGCGGCACCATGTGCGGCGCGATGGCGTCGTAGTACGCCGCCACTTCGCCCTTCGTGATGCCATCGTCGGGGAACAGTACTTTCTCGGGATGGGTGATCACGGCTGCTCCCTGATGACGTCGCCCGCGGCCTTGTCGGTGCGCACGCCGCGCAGACGCGGATGACGGAGCTTGCCGTGCGGGGTCCACTCGATGAACGACACCTGCACGACGATTTCCGGCCGAACCCAGTGCGGACGCTTCGGCGAGACAGGTCCGCCTTCCCGCGGACGCTTCGGCGCGGCAGGCAAGCCCGTCCCCTTGGTGAAGGGCGGCGTCGCACGCTCGAGCGTATCGAGGCGCGCGCGCAGCTCCAGGAGCAGCTTGCGGTCGAAGCCCGTGCCGAGCTTGCCGGCGAACACGAAGTCATCGCCGTCGTAGTAGCCCACGAGAAGCGCCCCGAGCCCGACCCGCGAGCCTTGCGGATCGGTGAACCCGCCGACCACGAACTCCTGCGTGGCCTCGCATTTCATCTTCAGCCAATGCGGCGATCGTCGCTGCTCGTACGGTGAGTCGCGGCGCTTGGCGATCACGCCCTCCCAGCCCTCGCGGCATGCGCGCTCCCACGGGTGTGGATCGCTGAGCGCGGCCACTCGCTCGAGCGGCGCGCGAAGCGGAAGCGTGTCGAGCAGCGCGCGGCGCTCATCGAGCGGCAGCTTCGTCAGGTCGCGTCCGTCGAGCCAGACGATGTCGAAGACATGGAACGCCGTCCGCCCGGACCTGCCCCAGACACCCAAGCCCTCGCCGTCGAGAATCACATCGTGCACGGGGAGCGTCGCGATGGCCTCCACGATCGAGGGATACGCCTCGTTCTGCGGGAGACGGTTCCGCGAAAACAGCTCGACGTCACGACCGTCCTTGAACGCCAGCAGCCGGATACCGTCGAGTTTGCGCTCGAACGTCCACTCCGGACCGGTGAACCGCTCTTGCGTGAGCGTCGCCGCCATCGGCTCGACCCAGTCCGGACGCGTCGGTGCTCCGCCCGCCATGCGCTCTCAGCATAGACTGAGCACCTCATGGGCGACACCGAGCTCGAACGGCGCCGGCGGCAGATTGCGACCCTCGAAACGCTCGACGAGCTGTTGCGGACGATGGCCAACGTGCTGGACATCCGCGAGGTGTTCGAGCGCATCTCCGAGATTGCCGGCAAGGTGGTGCCGCACGACGCCCTGGTGATCCGCGAGGCATCGCCAGCGTGGCGATGATGCGCTTCAAGAAGACAGCGGCGTAGCTGCGAAATCGTACGTAGCGCAGGCCCTTTAGGCCTGCCACGTCAGACGCACCGCGACGCTTCTTGAGCATTGAGGCAGGCCTGAAGGCCTGCGCTACGTACCCAAATAACTGAAGGCCTGCGCTACGTACCCTAAAGGAGATGCACATGTCCCGAGACGCGACTCGATCGGACCGTAGAATAAGCAGATATCTGCTGTTTGTCACTGTGCGAGATGTCTTGGCGGGGCTTTAGCCGCTGCTTGATGGCAACCGACATGCGGACCGAAAGGCAGTCTCCTTGCATCTAAAGAGCAGGGGAAATTGACAGAACATGGCAGAGCGCAATAACGAACTGATCGAGCAGGAAGAGCTCGAAACGAGACAGGAAGAGCTCGATACGAGCGATCGCGCGGCATTCGCCGAGGACGAGGCGGAGGTCCGCGACGACGAGCTCGAGAATGGGCCGGGTCGGGAGCCGACGCCGGAGGATGCCGATCCGGTCCGCGTCTATTTGAACGACATTGGTCGTCGCCGACTCTTGAAGGCAGCGGACGAGCAGGAAATCGGCCGCCGCATCGAATTGGCTCGCGGCGAGCTGATCGCCGAGCTCGCGACCATTCCGGCGGCCATGCGGCAGCTGGTGGGGCTCGCGGACCGCGTGCGCGCCGGCGAGGCCGCCGCGGACGAGTTGATCCTACTACCCGACGGCGGCGAGCTCACATCTGAGCACATCGACCCGGTGCTCACGGCGTTCGCCCGCATCCGCCGTCTCGTGGAGCAAAAGGACAGCCGTGCCCTGCACTCGATGCAGATGCTGGTGCGCGACCTGCCGATCCGCCCGTCGGTCATCGACGATCTCGGCGCCGAGCTGGGACGATTGAACGCCGAGCTCGACAAGGAGCGACCGAGCAAGGAGCGGCGTCAGCTGCAGGCCGAGATTGGCCTCGCGAACCGGACGTTCCGCCAGCGGTGTGCCCGCGTTCGTGAGCGCGAGCTCGCACTCGTCGAGGTCAAGCGCCAGTTGCTCGAACCGAACCTCCGCCTCGTGGTCTCGATCGCGAAGCGGTATCTCGGCCGTGGCTTGTCGCTGCTGGACCTGGTGCAGGAGGGGAACATCGGCCTCATGAAGGCGGTGGACCGATTCCAGTACCGTCGCGGCTTCAAGTTCTCGACCTACGCGACGTGGTGGATTCGCCAAGGCATCACGCGCGCGATCGCCGACTACGGCCGCACGATTCGGCTGCCGGTGCACGTGTTGGATTCGATCAACAAGCTCACGCATCATCGTCGAGCGTTGGCGGACGAATTGGGCCGAGAGCCGCGCCCGGAGGAACTGGCGGCGCGCATGGCGGTGAGCGTCGACAAGGTCGAGTCGTTGCTCGAGGCGGCGCGCCAGCAGCCGATTTCGCTCGAGGCGCCCGTGGGCGAGGACGAAGAAACGCCGCGTGCCGATCTGATCGCCGATGTCTCGACGGCATCGCCCGAAGAGGCCGCCATCCAACGGCAGCTCACCGAGGAGATCGAGCGCGCGCTCGCGCCGTTGACCGTGCGCGAGCGCGAGGTCCTGCGCCTGCGGTACGGCGTGGGCCGGGCGCGGGAGCTGACGCTCGCCGAGATCGGGCGCCGGCTGTCGGTGACGCGGGAGCGGGCCCGCCAGATAGAGATGAAGGCGCTGCAGAAGCTGCGGGCTGCTCGCCGGCGTGCGGCCTAGTCCTCGGAAGTCGAGGCAAGCCGCGAATTTAGTCATCGCGCAGGCGCCATCCAGGGCGCCAGCTGCTCGCCAGATCTTACGATCGCCCTAGCTTCCCGATGAGGTGCTGGCTCGGCTTTTGCTATCCTGCAGGCCGATGAAGCCGAAGTACCTCATCGCCCTGGCGGCGCTGTCCCTCATCATGATTGCGGTGCCGGTCCTCATCCGGCGCCGGCCGGCCGGCTTCTTCAAGCGCTTCATCCTCGAAGCCGAGACGCCCTACCCACTGGCCCTCTTCCGCATCGTCTTCTTCCTGGCGTGTCTGTTTCCGCCGTATCTGATCGAAGCCGACGTGGTGCGCTACAGCCGGCTGTCGGCCGACTTGCTTTTTCCACCGCTTGGCTGGGAGTGGCTGCTGAGCGTGGTCCCGATCCGCGAGCTGGACACGCGGATCCTCTACGGCGCGTATCAGGTGCTGCTGGTGCTGAGCGCCATCGGCCTGTGGACGCGAGCCTCGATTATCGGCAGTCTGATCACCGGCGTCTGGCTGCTCGGCATTCCGCAGTTCTTCGGGAAGATCGACCACTACCATCACCTGATCTGGTTCATGGCGGTCTTCGCGGTCAGTCCGTGCGGCGACGTCCTGTCGATCGACGGTCTTCGCAAAGCCTGGGCGCGGGCCGATCGCGGCAGCGTCGCGCCGCCGGCGGCGGCGCCGAAGTACGGCGTGCCGCTCAAGATGTTCTGGCTGCTGATGGGCGTGACCTACTTCTGGACCGGGTTCTGGAAGGCGTGGACCGGGCCCGAGTGGGCGTTCAGCGACAACCTGCGCTTCATCATGTACAACCAGTGGGCGTTCTTGAACTGGGTGCCCGCGCTGCGGATCGATCGTTATCCGATCGTGTATCAGACGGCGGCGGCGATGACCATCCTGTTCGAGATGACGTTCATCCTCGCCATCTTCCACCGCTTCACACGGCAGGCGTACGCGCTCGCCGGTCTGGGGTTTCACAACGGCACCAGCTACTTCCTGCGGATCGGCTTCTGGCACATGCAGATCTGCTACGTGTCGCTCATCGACTGGACGCGTCTCTGGAACTGGATGGGGCGCCGCCTGTTCCCGACCGAGATGCGTCTCGTGTTCGATGGCAACTGCGAGCTCTGCCGGCGGACCATTGCGATGCTCCGGACGTTCGATGTACTGAATCGTGTGGAGTACATCAACGGCCTCGATCGCGGTGCGCTGGCTGCGGCTGGCTTGGATCACATTCATGAAGAAGCGCTGCTGACCGACATGCATGCCGTCGAAGGCGGTCGGATCAGCACGGGGTACGACGCCTATCGACGGTGGTGCCTGCGGCTGCCGCCGTTGTGGGTGTTGGTGCCCGTGCTCTATCTGCCGGTCGTCCGGGCCATCGGCATGCGCATCTATCGTCGAGTAGCCGACGCGCGGACGTGCTCGCTGGTTCACATGACACCCGCTGCGCACATCGTCGATGTCGCGCGGGAGCACCGCTGGGTCCGCAACAGCATCGTTGTCGGGTATGCGTTGGTGATGATGGTGGCGCTGTGCTCCCTGGCCAAGTTCCACAGCTGGCCGTTCGCCGGCTATCCGACCTTCGAAGGCATCAGCGGGCCCGAGCTGAAGTTCTTGACGGTTCACATCTCCACGCCGTCGCTGCAGCGCGATGTCTCGGTTCAGGAGCTGTATCAGAAGATGCACATCAGCGGCGCGCGCCTGCTGACGCTCACCGGACGCATCATCGCGTTGCCGGCGTCCGTGGAGAAAGACCGTAAGTTCTGCGCGTTGTGGACCGAGATTGCGGCGGCATCATCGCTACCACGAGAAGCGACGCTGACGTTTTACGAAGATCTGTTGAGTACTTACCCGGAAGATCGCGGAAAGCCACCGCTGAAACGGCAGCAGGTCTACGAGACCACCGCGTGTCGGCCTGGCGAGGTGGTGGCCGCCCGGTAGGCTTCGAGCGTCGCGACCGGCGATAATGGTCTCGCCATGAAGACCATGACCCCCACGCGCCTGCTGGTGTGCGCGGCGGTTGCGGCCGCGCTCGCGATTCGATCGCCCACACCGACTTCAGGCCAAGGTGCGACCGAGTACGGGCCGGCGAAAGGCACGCTCGTTATCGCTGGCGGTGGGGAGCTCGATGGATCCGGCATCGTCGAGAGGTTCATCGAGCTCGGCGGCGGCGCCGACAAGGGCCGGTTTGTCATCGTGCCCACGGCGGGCGGGAACCGCACCAAAGAAGGGGCGCTGCGGGAATACAAGGCCGAGGACGTGCTGCGTTCGTGGAAGGCGCGAGGCCTCGCCCACGTGGCGATGCTGCACACCGCGGATCCGAAGGTCGCCGACACCGAAGCGTTCGTGAAGGATCTCCGCGACGCCACGGCCGTGTGGTTCAACGGCGGACGGCAGTGGAACATCGTCGACTCGTACGCGAACACGTTGACGTTCCGTGAGCTGCACAAAGTGCTGGAACGCGGTGGCGTGATTGCCGGGACGTCAGCCGGCGCGACGATTCAGGGCGACTATCTCGTGCGCGGGGATACGTCCGGTGCCGAGATCATGATGACGAAGGAAGCGAACCACCAGCACGGCTTCGCCTTCCTCCGCAAGTCGGCGATCGATCAGCACATCAACACCCGGAACCGGTGGGATGACCTCATTCCCGTGGTCAAGGCTCATCCCGATCTGCTGGGCATCGGCTTATCCGAGCGCACCGCGATCGTCGTCACCGGCGACAGCTTCGAGGTGATGGGCGCGTGGAAGATCGCGATCCACGACAACTCGCGCATGTATCAGCCGTGGGAGAAGCCGTACTACGTGCTCTCCGCCGGCGACGTGTACGACATGAAGGCACGGCGCATTTCCAAGCTCGCCAACGGCGCGCCGGACTAGAAGCCGTACAACCTCGTCGGGTTATCGACCAGGATCGCGCGCTGCACATCCACGTCCGGCACCCACTGCGCCAGCAAGCTCAGCACGCGCCCATCGTCAATACGCACAAACGGTACGGGGTCCGTGTTCTTCCTTCCCGGAACTGCTCTCGATTCCGCATGCGGCCAGTTGGAGCCCCAGAGAATCCGCTGCGGATTGGCGGCCACGAGCGCCCTGGCGAGCGGCGCCACGTCCGCGTAGTCGGGCTGAGTCGAGACCGAATCAGCGGCACCGGAGATCTTGACGTAGGCCTTGCCCGACGTCGCGAGCGCGATCAGCGTCTCGAAGCCGGGCTGCTGCACGCCGGAGGACGCTTGCGCCCCTCCGAAGTGGTCGATGACGAGCGGCACGGGCGACGCCAGGAGCTGCGCTTTGATCGCGTCGAGGACCCGGAGCGAGGAGTTCAGCTGGATGTGCCAATCCCTGGCGCGTGCGCGGTCCACGGCGGTTTGGAACGCCTGAACCGCGACAGCCGGATCCGTGACACCCGCCTGCGACAGATTGAGCCGAATTCCCTTGATGCCGGCGCGCGCTAGCTCGTCGAGCGTCGCCTCGGAAGTGCTGGCGTCGATCACCGCGACGCCGCGGGCGCGCGTCCCCAGCTCTCGTATCGCGTCGACCGTGCACCGGTTGTCCGTCCCATAGACGCTCGGCTGCACGATGACCACGTGATCCATCTGCAACGCGTCGAGAGAGGCGCGCAACTCCGCGATCGAAGCGGCCTGGGGCGTGTACGTCCGATTGGCGGCAAACGGGTAGCGTTGGGGATCGCCGAAGACGTGCACGTGGCAGTCGCAGGCGCCATCCGGCACCGCGAAGCCCACCTTCGTCGCCGGCTGCGGCGCCTGCGCGCTGACGAC
>DAINCF010000267.1:0-9727 GCA_036732565.1 Vicinamibacterales bacterium | reverse complement strand
CTTTGCATGGCAGCGCTCGCCGGTGCGGCCGGCCAGCGGTCGGCGGCACAGGAACGCGCGGCGTTCACGCTCGACGACATCCTCAGCCATCCCTTCCCGGACAACCTGATGGCGGCACCGGCTGGCAACGCCGTGGCGTGGACCTTCAACGAACGCGGCCACCGCAACATCTATGTGGCCTCGGCTCCCGATTTCACCGCCCGCCGCGTCACCGCATACCTGCGCGACGATGGGCAGGAGCTGACGAGCCTGTTGTTCTCGAGCAACGGGAAGACCCTGGTCTATGTGCGTGGTGGGGCCCACGGCTCCAACTGGCCAGCCGAAGGCAACCTGCCGCCCAATCCGACGGGCGATCCGACGCAGCCCAAGGTCCAGATCTGGTCCGTGCCCGTCGCCGGCGGAACGCCGGTCTTGCTCGGCGACGGCGACATGCCGGCGGTGGCGCCGCGCACCAATCTCGTGGCCTTCGAGCGCGAGCGCCGCATTTGGACGGTGCCCATCGACGGCTCCACGCCGGCCGAGCAGGCGTTCTTCGCGCGGGGCACGAGCCAGGCGCCGACGTGGTCGCCCGACGGGACCACGCTCGCGTTCGTGTCGAATCGCGATGACCACAGCTTCATCGGGCTCTTCACGCCGGGACAGCCTATCCGCTACCTGGCGCCGTCGACCTCGCGCGACTCGTCGCCCGCGTGGTCGCGCGACGGCCGCGAGATCGCGTTCGTGCGTCAGCCCGGCCGCGGCGGCACGCCGAGGTCACCACTGATTCAGGCACCGGCACCGTGGGCGATCTGGGTGGCGCCGGTCGATCCGTCGGCGCCGGGACGTCGGCGCGAGCCGCGCGAAGCCTGGAAGAGGGGCAGTGCGCTCGTGGACTCGCCCGTGCGCCTGGCCGGGGCGATGCGGCTGCAATGGGCGGCCGACGATCGCCTGGTCTACATGTCGTACCAGGACGGCTGGCCGCATCTCTACTCGCTGCAGCATCCGGGCGAAGGCACGCAGCCGATGTTGCTCACGCCTGGCCGGTTCATGGTGGAGCATGCGTCCCTCACGCCCGACGGCCGCGCGCTCGTGTACTCCGCCAACACCGGCAATGACAAAGACGATATCGATCGGCGCCACCTGTTCAAGGTATCGGTGGACGCGGCGACGCCGCAGGTCCTCACGTCCGGGCACGGCATGGAATGGACGCCTGCGGTCACGTCCGACGGCGCGACGGTGGCGTTCCTCTCGTCCACGGCGCAGCGCTCGCCGCTGCCGACGATCGTGCCGATCGCGGGCGGCACGCCCAGGACGCTCGCCGCCGACCGTGTGCCGGCGACGGTGCCGACCACACAGCTCGTGACGCCGGAGGCGGTGGTGTTCCCGGCGCCCGACGGCATGCAGGTGCATGGTCAGCTGTTCAAGACCGCCACTGGTGCGGCCAGGCGTCCCGCGATCATCTACGTGCACGGCGGGCCATCGCGGCAGATGTTGCTCGGCTGGCACTACATGGACTACTACGCGAACGACTACGCCACGAACCAGTACCTCGCCAGCCGCGGATTCATCGTGCTGTCGGTGAACTACCGCCTCGGCATCGGCTACGGTCACGCATTCCAGTTTCCCGAGGACGGTGGCGCGCGCGGCGCGTCGGAGTACCAGGATGTGCTCGCCGGCGCGAAGCTGCTGCAGCAGCGTCCGGATGTGGACCCCACGCGCGTCGGCATTTGGGGCGGATCGTACGGGGGCTACCTCACTGCGCTGGCGCTGGGGCGCAACTCCGACGTCTTCGCGGCGGGTGTGGACATCCACGGCGTGCACAACTGGGACCGGTTCGGATCCCCGGCGCCGGAGCTGCGCGCGGCATGGGCGGGCGATGGCATCAGCGAGAACGATCTGAAGCAGGCCGCGCGGACGTCGTTCATGGCGTCGCCGGTGTCGGCGGTGAGCACGTGGAAATCACCAGTGCTGCTGATTCACGGCGACGACGATCGGAACGTCGAGTTCCATCAGACCGTGGATCTCGAGCGGCGCTTGGCCGAGCAGGGCGTGGCGACTGAGCAGCTGGTGATCCCGGACGACATCCACGGCTTTCTGCTGTTCCGCACGTGGACGGCGGTCACGACCGCGGCGGGTGAGTTCCTCGAGCGAAAGCTGATGAAGGGCGCGCCATCCTCCCAGCGCTGACTACTTGCCCTCCTTGGCGACGCGTTGTTCCAGCCGCTTTCGGGCCGCGGCGGCAAACGTGCGGCACGCGTTCGGCTCGATGAACGGATTGTCCCCGCCGCCTTTTTCGAGCCGCGCCGCTTTTCCGGCGAGATCGATGAACTCCGGATGCGGCGCGAGGAGGACGTCGCACGGGAGCTGCTCCACGCGGGCGATGCTGCCGCGGAACCCGTCGACGCGCGATGGCTTCGTCGCATCGCCTGTGAACCTGAATCCGTCATCCGACACCGGCGTCAGGCTATCGGCGTACACGATGTCGACACAGCGGTCGCCTTCGCACGACCGCCACGCCCAGGTCGTCGCGCCGGGCGTGTGCCCGGGCGTGAAGTGCGGCGTGATCGCGATCGATCCCACCTGGAGCGTCGTACGGTCGGCGATCGTTTCCACCTGCTGGATGGCGTCGAACCGGGCCTTGAGGCCCGATCCGTATTGCGGATCTTCGGGTACGGGATGGCCTTGCCGGAGCGCCTGTGCGGCGGCGGGACTGGCCGCGACGCGGGCAGCGGTCGCGCGTTGCAGCGCGGCGAGCCCGCCAGCGTGATCGTAGTGCTCGTGCGTATTGAGGATGAGTCGTACGTCACGCGGCTCGAACCCGAGCGCGCGGATGTTCGCGAGGATCAGCGGAGCCGACTGCGGCAGCCCACCGTCGATGAGGACGTGTCCCGCGTCGGAGGTAACCAGGATCGAGCTCAGCCCGGCCGTGCCGACGTAGTAGGTGTTGCCGAAGATGCGTAACGGTTGATGCGCCGTATTCCAGTTCTCTTGGGCGACCGACGTTCCGAAACCCGACATCAGCAAGAGCAAAAAGACCGCAACGTGCCGCATGGGAGAAGCCTACAGCAGTTCGCTCCACGCAGGAACTGCCGCCACGATCGAAGGGACGAGGCCCCCTTTGACGAGGCCCCTTTTACGCAACGCGGTTGTAACGCAGGACGATTTCGTACCGGCTGTCTTCCGCGTCGCTTCTGTATTCGCGGCGCTCACGATACTGCGTCGGGATCTTCTCGAGCGGGACCACCTTCACCTTGATGCCCTGCTGCGTCACGTACTCAGCGACCCCAGGCATCGGGAGCTCGACGCTCGTCAGCGCATCCAGATCGTTGAGTGTGAAGCCGACGGCGTCTTCGATGAGCAGGTCGGCTGGCGCCCAGGCCGCGAGGATCAAGATGACTACCAGCACGACCGCGGCGGCGATCGCGAGCAGGATCGGGTGAGCGAGCGCGAACTTGAGCAGATCCTTGATCCCCACCGCGAACGCGCCGGCGGTAATCGACGCGGCGATCCCCGCGATGGCAATCTTGAGGTAGTGGAGGAAGGCATCGGTGAACGAGTTGATCTGGTCTCGGTATGCCTTCTCGCTGTCGATCTCGTAGCCCGTGATCGTCATCACCAGGCCGTCGATGGGTCCCTGTTGGTTGAAGAGCACGGCGGCCATCTGCCGCACGTCGCCCGAGTCCATGTCGCCGAACTCCGGCGAGTCGAAGGCCTGCTCGTCGCCCAGTGTCAGATCGGTCAGATTGGCGATCACGGGATAGGCGCGCACGCGGACGCGCACTTCGTCCGAGCCCCACCCCGTTGCCCCGCTCTCTTCCACCGCCTTGAGTGTTTCGCTGGCGATCCGGAATCGGGAGGTGGGCGGCGGAACCACGCGAATGAACTGCGGATTGGAGACGATCGGATCGCCAAACACCGGGAAACCACTGACGTTCGGGACGGCAACCTGCACGGCGTAGGTCGCCGGTGGTAGGTCGGCCGGTACCACGAACGTGATCCGGTCGTGCACGCGACAATCGCGGATGGTACGCGTCTCGCCGTTGACGATCTCGGTCAGCTCCGTCTCGATATCACCAAACACGAACGCGTCGACTTCGCGCGAGATGGTGCTGGGTGCTTGCGCCGTGAGGCGGACCTTGGCGTCGACGCTGATGAAGTTCACGCCCTCGAGCACCACCCCTTCTCCCGCACGAATATCCGGGACCCGGAGACACGTAGTGTCGCCAAGGAAGTTCCCGGGGCAGTTGCCCTTCTGGATCTCACATGTGAGCTGCGGTACGCCATTCACCAGGATGGGTTCGCACTGCTGCTGGAGCTCCGAGGCGAGGTAGTCTCCCGGATTGAGGGCCGGGGCAAACTCGTTCGTCCGGAGGCCATCGAGCGTGCAGATCCGGAGCTGAATCTCGAAGCTCTCTTCGCCGGCAGTATCGAAGAATCGGTTCTTGCCCGGCCTCTCCTCCTCGAGCGCGTGCGGCTCGTCGAATACCTGCACGCCGACCCGCTGCTTCAGCTCATGGACGAACGCCGTCGCCAGGGTGTCGGCGTCCAGCGGTACGTTGGCGTCTTGCGCTATGGATGGGTCGAAGAGCTGGTTGCGCTCGCTCTGCGCGATCCCGTCGAACGATGCCACCGAGCAGGAGAGGATGGACTTCATACCCGTCGGGAGCGAGTCGAAGAATCCGAAGACCTTGGATTCGAGCGGGTTGGCGGGCGCGTGACCCGCGGCGAACCGGCGCGCGTGCTGGAAGAACCCGCTCGCGATCGCGCTCGGCACGCGCGTGTGCTGCAGCAGCGAATCCAGCTTCATCCGGAGGCTCTGCTTTGGTTTGGACCCTATCGAAAGCGGCACGCATTGGCCGGGAGCGATCGGATGGGTCGTGCATTCCGGCACCGGCGGCGGGCTTGTCTCAGGGCAGGGTGCGGCGCTCGAGCAGTTGTAGATATTGACGTCGCCCTGGCTCTCGATCCGGATGTCGATCCGACACGGCGGGTCGCCCTGCCGGCCCGGTTCGAGCGATTGACTGGCCGGCTCACCGCTGTGGGACCCACGAATCTTTTTTGCGGACACGACATGCCTCCTGGCGCCAATCGAAGCCGATGCGTTGGTGCACGGCCGACCGTGAACCCGTCGACGGGGGTTTCACTCTGGTAATCGGAATTCGCGCATAAAAGACGACAACAAGGGCCCCAGATGGCCGCCCCATCCCTGCACAGCCGCGTCTCCCTTCGTGCGCTCGGAGCTAAAGGAATTCTCGAGAACGAGTAATACACATTGAGACAGGAACTCGATGAGCAAGGTTCTTTGAGTCCAAGGAGGACGACGATGAAGTTGCCGAGGCGGGTGTGTGCCGCGGTGTTGCTGGCGGGTCTGGTTAGCCACACAACCACTGAACAGGTCGGCGCACAGTCGGCGCCAGCGCCACGGGAGAACAAGGGAAAAACGATGCCCACCTTCAGCGCTCCGATGATCAATCTCTACTCGCGCGATCTGCCCCGAGCGGTCGCATTCTATTCGGGACTCGGCTTCGTGGAGTCGTTTCGCACTCCCGCTTCGGGCGAACCGATTCATGTCGAGCTCACGAAAGATGGATTTACGCTTGGCATCGCGACCATGGAGGCAGCGACGCGAGAGCACGGCCTACGACCGGAAGGGGAAGGGCGCTGGATCGAAATCGTCCTGTGGACTGACGACACGGATGCCGCGGTAGACGCCCTGGTTGCGAAGGGAGCCCCGCTTCTCTCTCCCGCCCATGATTTTCTCGACGGCAAGCTGCGCTCTGCGTGGATCGCCGATCCGGATGGCAATCCGATCCAGCTCGTTCAGCGGAGACAGTGATCGCTAGGGGCTTCGTCGTTGCAACTGACGCAATGACGGTGAGAGAAAGCCACCCACCCCGGCGAGGATGCAGGCGAGGCCAGAGATCGCGATGACCACTGGCGCCGAGAGATACTGCAGCAGCAGGCCACCGAACGCGGCTCCCAGCGGCGACGCCGCTCCCACCAGCGAATGCCGCGCGCCGAAGACCTGGCCCCGTACGTCGGCCGGGACCAGCCGCTGCAGCAGGGTGGTTTCCATCGGCGTATACGGCGCCCAGGCTGCCCCAGCCAGACCGAGGAACAGCATCGCGAGCGGGAGCTCTCGGATGAAAAACAGCGGGCACAGCAGCGCGCCCCAGAGCACCGCGATCAGCGGCAGGGCTACGCTCGGCCGCCAGCGGTGCGACAGCTTGGTGAGCGTCAGCACCCCAGCGAAGGCCCCGACGCCGAAGCCGGTCCACAGCAGCCCGTAACCGTCGGCGTCGGCGTGCAATGTCTGGGCGCTGTACACCGGCAGGGCTGCTTCCAACGGCCCATAGGAAAAGAAGAACACCAGGGTGAGAAGCGTCAGCGAGGGGACGTGGCGCACGCCGAACAGCGCACCGAAGCCGAGCCAGCGATTGGCTGTCGCACGCTGCGGAGCACGCGGTTCGCGAGCGATCGTGGGCAGGGTCAGCATCAAAAGGCCCATCAGCAAGAAGCTGGCGGCGTCGATGAACAGCGCCCAGGGACCACCCAACTGGCTGACGGCGAAGCCTGCGGCGACGGGACCGGCAAAATACGAAAACTGCAGGCTGGTCGCAGTGAGCGTATTGGCGCGATCGAGCGCGGCGTCGTCCACCAGGTGCGGCATGAACGTCCGTACGCCAGCCGCGGTTGCCGGTGAGAGCGCTCCGGCCAGCAACGCCAGCATGCAGACGTGCCACAGCTGCAACGATCCCAGGGCGTGGAGTGTGGGAATCGCCGCGATGAGTGCCGCTCGCGCAAGGTTGTCGAGGCCCATCACCAGCCGCGGCTGGTAGCGATCCAGCAGACGCCCGACGATTGCCCCAGTGACAACGCCGGGGAGGTCGAAGCAGAGGATGACGAGGCCCACCGCCGCACCAGAGCCGGTCAACTGCAGCACGAACCACAGCAAGGCGATGAGGGTGAACTGGTCGCCGAGATACGAGATGCTCAGCCCCAGCCACAGCCGCTGGAACGCGGGACGGCGCAGTGGTGAGCCAACAGCAGCGGTTCGAGGCATCAGCCTCAGTGAGTGTATCCGCCCTTCCCCTTGACAGTCGAAAGGAACGCCCGTCGGAGCGCAGCGCCGCAGGACGTCATCGCCGCTGGGTGCAGTAGCGGCTGCCGCGGCAGTGCGTCGGGACGTAGAGCTCCCCCTGAATCAACCATCGCCCGTTGATCTTGCGCCACTGCGCCAGGTACGTTCCCCCGATCGTCAGCGCGCCGTCCGGCTCGGTCCATCGCCCGATCCATTCACCACGTTCGGCTGCGACGTCCCACGGCGCATAGACGTCGACTTCGCGTGGTGTGCGGACGTACACCGTATCCGGGCGGTTCGCGAATTGCGTCGCGAGGCGCTTCTGGTTGGCGTCGCGGCCGGCGGCTTGATTGCTCGTCGAACTGAGGACGTGAACGTCGTCCATCCACTCCCGCGCGATTGCCGGCACGTCGTGGGCGCTGATGGCCGCATTCGATCGCACCCTCGCCTCGCGGATCAGTCGTTCGTCCATCGAGCCCTGGGCGACGGCTCGATCGTGTGACGCGAGCGCCGCGAACGCGAGGAAGGCGAACACCAGGCGAGTCATGGACATGAGGCATGATCTCACCGCCAACTCGGTGGAGTCGTCACAGATGTTTACGCGCCCGCCCTCGTCACTTGCCCGGTTCCTCCGTCGGTGCTCGATCGCGCTTCTCGCGCTCGCCTCCCTGTGGTCCTCGTCTGTGCACGCGCAGGTCGGCGCGTCCATCGAAGGGGTCGTCATCGACGAGTCCGGCGCGACCATCGCGAAGGCGACTGTGGAGGCCCGGAACGACGAGACCGGACTGGGCCGGTCCACGGTATCGGACGAGGCCGGCCGCTACCAGATCCTCGGCCTCGGCCCCAGCGCGCAGTACGAAGTGCGCGTGTCCGCCGATGGCTTCCGTCCCGACGTCCGACTGCTCAGCTCGATCACGGCGGGGGAGCGCCGGGTGCAGGACTTCCGCCTGGCGGTGGGATCGGTCTTCGACCGCGTCGAGGTCGTGCCGGAGCTGCCGCTGGCGCGAACCGGCACGCCGGCGCTGGGTGGGACGCTCAGCGAGACGCAGGTGGAGCAGCTGCCGGCCAACGGCCGCGATCTGATCAGCCTCGCATATCTCATTCCTGGCGCGGCCCCCGCGCGCGGCTTCTACAACCTCGCGCCGCGTCTCACCATCAATGGGTCCTCGTCGCTGGTCACCAACTACACGGTCGACGGCTTCGACAACACCGATCTGTTCCTCGGCGGACCCAAGGTGCCGGTCAGCATCGGCTCGACACAGAACCTGGCGGTGATGGTCAACTCGTACTCGGCCGAGTACGGTCGAACCGGCAACGGCGTGTTCGCCGTGACCACCAAGTCCGGAGGCCAGCGCCATGCCGGTGAGCTGTTCTACTACGTGCGGCCGGGCAGCAGCGTCGACTCGCCGAACTACTTTGCGCCGAGGGACGAGAACGGCGAGGTGATCGACGACAGCTTCCAACGGAACCAGTTCGGCGGCGGTGTTGGCGGGCCCCTGGCCGACGGCACGTTCTACTTCGTGAATGGGGAGATTGCTCGCGAGTCGCAGGACGCGATCTTGACGTCGCCCCTCGCGGTCGGGCTTGCGCCAACCAGCTTCCACACCCAGGGGCTGATGGGCAAAGTCGATCGGCAGTGGAGCCCGTCGCAGATCTCGTCGTTCCGCTACCTCTTCAGCGACTATACCCATCACGACGACATCGGGTTCGTGGGCGGTCTCACGCTGCCGTCGGCGGGCCTGCAGGTGAACTACCACAACAACTTCTTCACCTGGAATCACCGCACCGTCACGTCGGCCGGCCTCAACGAGCTGGGCGTGATGGTCGGGCGCATGCGCGCGGACTGGCGCACGCTCGATGCCGGCCCACGAGTGATCGTCACGGATCGAGGTGCGAGGCTCGCGGTGCTGGGTGGCGTCAGCGACGACTTCTTCTGGACCGAGACCGATCTCCAGGTGCGCAATGTCTACAGCCTGATCGCCGGCCGCCACACCCTCAAGGCCGGCGGCGATCTGCTGCGCGCCGGCTTCGACATCCGGTCAGGTCCCGGCGCGAGAGGCGCCTACACCATCGATCTGGAGGGGCGCCGCATCACACCCTCGGGCGCCTTCCTGACGCTGGGCGACCTCCCGCGCGACGTCCGCGTGCTGTCGTATTCGCAGTCGTTCGTCGACCCGGTGGTCGAGACCGCGCAAAGCCTGGTCGCGTTCTTCGTCGAAGACGCCATCCGGCTCCGCCCTGACATCGTCCTGACCGCGGGTCTGCGGTGGGACTACGATTCGGTGACCAACACCCCGGAAGGCGACGGGGACCTCGACAACCTCGCGCCGCGCGTCGGCGTGGCATGGTCGCCCGGCGGCGACAGCCGGCATCAACTACGCGCCGGGTATGGCGTGTTCTACGAGCGCATCCCGTTTGCGGTGTACTCGGACACCATCTTCAACGATCCCGATGGCGGTGCGATCTCGGTGACGTTTGCGCCCGGCACGCCGTTCCAGCCGCCGTCGTTTCCCAACCAGTTGCCGCGCGACGCCTTCCAAGGGGTGCCGATCAGCCAGCTGCCGCCACGCAACGTGCAGATCTTCGATCCCAATCTCGTCAGCCCGCGCAACCAGCAGCTGTCGATTGGCTACGCGCGCGAGGTCGCGCCCGGCCTCGCGCTGGCAG
>DAINCF010000266.1:0-9770 GCA_036732565.1 Vicinamibacterales bacterium | reverse complement strand
GGTACGTGGCTGGACGCGCGCCCCCACGCAGCGCGCGGAAGGCATCCGCGCGGCCGTGGTCATCGCTCAACCCGAGCAACGTGAACAGCGCCGTCTCACGCTCGCCGGCCTCGAGCTGGTGCATCGCCGCACGCGTCGTCTCGTCCGCAATCATCACCGGAATGCCGGCGACGATGGGGAAGGCGCAACATTGGCAGGCAAGAACGCCCGACTCGATGTGCGTGGCCGTGCGCTCGAGCGCACGATTGTCGATCAGCGACGGCGGGCTGCCACAGAACGAGCAGCGCAGAATCTCGAGCGTTCCGACCCGCATCAAGACGCCTCGACGGTGATTGGCTTGTCCTGAGCGGAGTCGAAGGAGGCAGCGAAGCGCTCGAGGAACGACTCGGCGGAGGATCCGACCGCGGCTCGATGGAAGTGCTCGGTGCCGAACAGTCGGACGGCGTCGGTCTCGGTCATCGAACTGACCGGGCCCCCGGTCACCAACTGCGATTGGTGGCACTGCAGCGCCGCGAGCTTCCGCGCCGCGAACGCCGAAACGTCGACGACAAGGGTCGGCGGCGCCGCGAGGACGCCAAAGGCATCGGGGTCGGTGATGCCGAACGGCGCCGGCGCCGGCTGATCCTCGTCGCGCGCGACGTTGTTGAGCACCCGCCGCATCGCGCCGCGCGGCATGGTCACGTAGTACAGCGCCGGCGCCTCGTCGCCGAAGGACGCGACGGCGGTCGTCGTGCGATGGTGGATGGCAATGTGGTCCGGATGCCAGTACAGCCCGTCGGCGCCGAATGTGATCACGACGTCGGGACGTACACGCGCGATGACGTCACGGATCTCCAGCTCGAGACGCGACGCTTCGACCCACGGGAGATAGCCGTCGGCATGGTCGAGCAGGATGACTTCCGCGACGCCGAGAATGCGCGCCGCCTCGGCCAGCTCGAGCGCGCGTACATCGCGCAGCGGGGTCGTGCCGTTGGGCGCGACGTGCCCACGAGGACCACGCTCGCCGCGGGTGGCGCAGACCAACGTCACGCGCGCGCCGAACTCGGCACACCCCGCAAGGAGGCCTCCGCACGCGAGCGATTCGTCGTCAGGATGGGCGAATACCGCGAGGAGGGAGCGTCCCGTTAGATGTGTGGCGTCTGAGCCCATGTGGGGTCGTTCTTTCCGCGCGCCCGGTCCGCGCGGCCATCAACCGGGAATAGACCTCGAGGTATCCATCCACCATGCGATCGGCGCTGAAGCGCTCGATCGCGCGCCGTCGCACTGCCGCACGGTCCAACGCCAGCACGTCAGGAAGCCCGGCGATGAGCGCCTCCACTGTGGGAAACACGCCGCCAGTTACGCCCTGATCGACGATCTCGGCCACCGCCCCCTGATCCAGTGCCGCAACCGGCGTACCGCACGCCATGGCCTCGGTCAGCACCAGTCCAAATGGCTCAGCTACCTGGACAGGATAAATCAAAGCGCGCGCGCCGCCGAGCAGTTCCGTCTTTGCCGGATGATCGACCTCGCCGACGTAGATGATCTGCTGCCCGTCGACGTGCGGTGCGATGTGCGCCCGGTAGTAATCGTTCTCGGCCGCGGCCAGTTTGAGCTTCATGCCGACTCGCCGGGCCACCTCGACAGCGTACAGTACTCCTTTGCCTTCAATGAAGCGTCCCAGGAACACCAGATAGTCATCAGGCGTCACCTGGAACGGAAACGTCGGCACGTCCATGCCGTGATAGACCACCCCGGCAATGTCCAATCCAGAGAGCAGGCGCGCCTGCTCCTGCGAGATGGCCACGAACGGCGAGTCCGCATATCGCGACCACAACGCGACTTCTTCCTCCGCCGGCGCATGATGCAGCGTCTGGACGAGCTCGGCGGAGCACAGGCGTGAAAACGCCAGCGACATCGGGTAGTACTCCGCCTGGTAGTGCACGATGTCGAACTCGTCGGCCCGCTCGATCGCGGCCGCGAGATTGAACATCTCGCACAGCTCCCAGGGCCACAGGTCCGGGTTCTCGCGATACCCCTTCTCGAACAACGAGTGCAGCGTCGCCGACGTCCGTGAGTTGCCGGTGGCGAAGAGCGTGACCTCGTGACCCCGCGCCACGAGCCCTTCGGTCAGCAGCGAGGTCACCGATTCGATGGAACCCGATTTCTCTGGAGGAATCGGCCCCGCCACCGGGGCGACTTGCGCGATTCGGAGTGGGCTCATCCGCAGGCGATGTCGAGGAATGGCGGCAGCACGCGCGCCGCGTCGAAATGCTCGCGCGCGATCTCGGACGCCCGACAGGCATGCAGCGCGTAATCACGCTCCACGCGTGCTAGCGCGTCGAGCGCTTCGTCGCGGCTCGAGAACGCCAGCAGCCCGGCGCCGGCCGGCAAGTGCGCGCTCCAGCCCGTGTCCTGCACGATGGCCGGTCGTCCCGCGGCCAGATAGCATTCGGTCCGATCGCTGAACCACCCGGAGCGATTGGCGACGTAGGCGTGTTTGGCGACGCCAAACTCGGCCTTCGATCCCTGGATGAATTGCCGATAGTCCCACAGCGACCGCGAGACGCCCATCGCGTCTACTGTGGTCCATCCGTGCTCGCGGAGCAAGCGCTGTGGTCCGTTGATGGCGAGCTCGAACTGCGTCGGCGCGACCGACGGTAGATCGATGTAGTGCACGAACTCCTTGTCCTTGTTGCCGTCGACGTCGGTGAAGCTCTCGATCTTCCAGGTCATGACCGTGGTGAAGCGATCGCCCACCGGCGGCTTGTCCGTGCGCCACTGATCCATCGCGACCGGCTGCCACGTCTTGTGCCACTCGAACCCTCCCGTCGGTACGGAGCACGCCGGCGTGCCGATGTTGGCCCCGAACGTGAACAGCCGATCGAAGCCGCGGAAGAAGTCCACATACCACCCCTCGCCCTTGGCGATGGCCAGTTGCGTGAACACCGGATCCGAGTCGACGAACACCTTGCGTGGAATCCGTCGGTACTCGTCGCGCCAGAACCACGATCCGCCCGAGAGGTTGATGAAGAGATCGGCATCCGCGCAGAACGCCTGGACCTTCTCCTTGGAGACGCCGTGATACCCGCCATCGAAGTTGACGAAGGTCCAGCGGTCGCCGAACCCGAACGGCTCGAGCGCGGCGTGGATATAACGCGTGCCGTACGACGGATCCTCCGAGCGCGTGTTCTGCTCGGGGTCGTAGATGCACTCGCCCGTGTCCTCGATGTACATGACGTCGTGGCCGAGCGCGCGCAAGCCCAGCATGTACATGAGAGAGCACCACGTGACCCCACCAAAGGGGTAGCGGGCAATGATGCCCGCGAACAGGATCTTCATGGAATGGCTTGCATCAGCTCGTCGACCGTTTCCGGATCGTCGAGCGACTGGCCGACCGACAGGCGAGCGCACATGCGCTGGTAGAGCTCGTTGCTCGCGAGTAGCTCGCGATGGGTCCCTTGCGCGTAGACCTGGCCCTCGTGAAGCACGAGAATCCGGTTCGCGTCGCGAATGGTCGATAAGCGGTGCGCGATGACCAGCGTCGTCCGGCCCTGGCGCAGCCGCCGCAGCGCGTCGAAGACCGCCGCTTCGGAGATGGCGTCCAGCGACGAGGTCGGCTCGTCGAGAATCAGAATCGGCGCGTCCTTGATCACCGCGCGGGCGATGCTCAGACGCTGCTTTTCGCCGCCCGAGAGGCTCGCGCCGGCCTGCGCGATCGAGGTCTGGTAGCCGTCCTTCAGGCGCATGATGAAGTCGTGCGCGTGCGCCGCGCGAGCCGCGGCTTCGATGTCGGCGTCGGTGGCGTCGAGCCGCCCGTAGCGAATGTTGTCCGCGATCGTGCCGCCGAACAACACCGGGTCCTGCGCGACGAGGGCAATCCGCTCGCGGAGCGATCGCAGGCGATACTCCGAGACGCTGCGCCCGTCGATGATCACCCGCCCGCTCGTGGGCTCGTAGAACCGCGGAATCAGGCTCGCGAGCGTCGTCTTGCCGGCCCCGGTCAGGCCGACCAGCGCCACGAGCTCGCCAGGCCGCGCCGCGAAGCTGATGTCGGTGACGATCGGCCGATCCCCATACGAGAACGACACGTGCTCGAACGCGATGTCCCCGGTGATACCCGACGCGTCGATCGCGTTCTCGGCGTCGAGGACCTCCGGTGTCAGCGCGAAGACCGCGCGGACGCGGCGCGAGCTGGCGATCGCCTGCTGCAACAAGCCGGTGGTGTGGGCGATCGTGGAGAGCGGACCATAGACGGCCGCAAGATAGCTGATGACCACGAGCAACTGCCCGATGGTCAGCTCACCTCGCATGACATGGAGACCACCGATCCCGAGGACCAGCGCCGTGCCGCTCATCGTGATCGCCGTCACCATCACCGAGAACTTCGACTCCTGCCACGTCAGCCGCAACCGGGCGTTCATCGTCGCCGCCCCGGTCGTCATGAAGCGACTCAGCTCGTGCGGCTCACGCGCGAAGCTCTTGACGATGCGGATCGACGACAGGATCTCGTAGGCCCGTCCCATGAGCTTGGATTCGAGCTCCTTGACGTGCTCCGCGCGATCCAGCATGCGTTGGGTGTAATAGCGGATACAGACGTAGAGAAACGGGATGACGGCCAGCGACAGCAGCGCCAGCGTGACGTCCATCCGCACCAGGATCACGAACATCAGCCCGAGCATCAGAAACGAGGTGAGCAGTGGAAACACACCGCCGATCACGAGGTCGTTGATGGAGTAGGCGTCGGATTCCAGGCGGTAGACCGAATCGGACGTGTTCGTGAGCACGTGATGGCGCAACGCGAGCGCCTGCAGGTGCCCGAGCAGCTGCTCGCGCAGCGAGTAGACGATGCGTTGGCCGGTGTCGACCGTCACCTGCGTGTGGAGCATGCGGATGACTTCGGTCAGGACGTTCAGCAGGAGGCCGCTGAAGACCACCAGCACGAGCAGGCCCACTTGACTGTCGCCGATGATGGTCTGGACGAACCCGTCCACGCGCTCTGGCAGCGGCAGGCCGTTGAGCACGTTGTCCACGACCACCTTCAGCGGCCATGGCGCCAGCAGGTTCATCCCGATCTGGAGCAGGGCGAGCGACGTGATCAGGATGACGCGGGAACGATACGGCCGCAGGAGAGATGCGACCCAACTGAACAGACTCACGTCACCTTCCTTGACGCGATGCGTCGAGGCGCCTCCGCAAGACGATAGCGCGGCGGCTTCGAGATCGACAGCGCCGTTACCCCGTTCGGGCTGGCGTCAACGACATAGAGCCACCCCGCGGGGTGATAGGCCACGCGCGTCGGCTCGGTGAAGCGCTTGGCCCCGCCGATGGTCGAGATCACGCCCTGACCGCTGACCGCGCGCACGCTGCCGTTGAACGAATCGGCCACGTAGATCGTGAGGCGGTCGCCGGTGGGCGCGAGCGCCAGGCCCGCGGGCGCGGCCAGGCCAGCCTCGATCGCCGGACCGCCGTCGCCGTGGCCGCCAAACGAACCGTCACCGGCCACGGTGGTGATCACACCAGTGCCCGCGGCGATGCGGCGAATGCGGTTGTGCCCGGTGTCGGCGACGTAGAGGTCGCCATTCGGCGCCACTGCCAGGTCGCCAGGATGCGACAGATGCGCCAGACGAGCCGGGCCGCCGTCACCGATCAGCTCGGACGTGCCGACAATGCCCTCCTGGACCAGGTTGTCGGCCGGCACACCGTCGCCGGCAATCGTCTTGATCAAACCCGTCGCCTGCTCGACGACGCGGACACGATGGTTCTGCGTATCGACGATGTAGAGATCGCCGTTGCGGCCGACGGCAACCGCACTGGGCCCATTCAGGGCCGCCTGCGTCGCCTGCTTGTCGTCGCCATCGAAGCCCGCGGCGCCGGTACCAGCCACGGTGAGAATCTTGCCCGTTGCCCGTTCGATGCGGCAAATGCGATTGTTCTGCGCATCCGCGACCAGGAGATCGCCGTTGGCGGCCATCGCCACATCGGTTGCGCCGCTGAACGGCACCAGCGCGCCCGGCAGCTTCCGCGTCTCCAGCAGGAGGTTCTTCGCCGGCACGGCATCGAGCGGCGATTGTGGCCGCACGCGACGGATCAACCCCTGGCGCACGTCAGCCACGAACAGGTCGCCGTTGGTCGCGATCGCCAGGCCACCAGTGGGCGGGACCCTCGGCGCCGGCTCGATCGCCTTCGACACGGGCTGAGCCGCCATTTCGGCGCGATCGATGACGTCGCTGATGGTCCACGTGCCGCCGGCGAACGCGCTCGCGGCCACCGCCAGCACCACCGTCGCCTGCAACGCCTGCAAGCGCGGCAGGCGGCGAACCGCCTTCACGGGCCGACCCGCGACTGCCGTTACGCCGAGCGGAATCATGCCCGAGCCCGCGGTGACGCGAGAGATCGCCTGCTCGGCCACCGAGACGGCGGTCGTCATGTGCCACGCCACGCGGGCGAAGATGCCGATGACCATCGTCACGACGACAACGCTCAGCGACGGCCACTCCAGCGCCATGCCGAGCTTGGTGGCGACGAGCGCCAGCGCCGCGAACGCAATCGCCAGCGCGATGCCGACCTTGGTCGGCCGCAGCCGCGTGCCCATCCGCAGCAGCACGCGACCCGACGCGTGCTCTTCGATGAGCGCACGCATGTCCAGCCATGCCCATCGACCGATGCCGGTGGCCACATCCCAATCCGCCCGCCACCCGTCGTCCACGCTGACCGCGCGCGCGGGGCGCACGGCCCTCAGCGTGCCGGTGAGCTCGGTGAGCACGGCGTCGTGCGAGGTCCAGGCCTCACTCCAGAATCGGCGCTCGGTCGCGCCACCCAGCAGCAAACGCGTGGCGGTCAGCGCGCTCCCGAACGACGGGGCCACGGCCTTCCACGGCAGCCGCGTCGCGCGCTCCGGCGCGACGTAGTGCGGCGGCGACCAGATGCCGCGCAGCCGTCCATGGAACTGCGCCAGCGGCTGCACGAAGTGCAGCCAGGCGATCGTCAACCGGTAGGGCAGGCGCGCCAGGCGCACGCCGCGCGGATTGAGCCCGTCGATGTTCTCCAGGTTCGACTTCCGGCCGAACATCAGGCAGCGCCCGATGGTGACGGCCCAGCCGAGCACGCCGAGCGCGAGCACCAACAGTCCAGGGACGAACTGCTCGGTCCCCAGCCCGGCGACGCCGACGATGGCCAGCAACGACGAAGCAGCCAGCCAGTGTGCCGTGTGGGGCAGGAACTCGACAGGATGACTATGCGTGCTGTACACGGACGGGAACGGCGCCGTCCCCCACACACCGCTGTTGACGCGCTTGCCCTTGAGCGAACGGACGAAGGGGAGCGGGCTGTAGATGTGGCCGCGCCAGATCACGTTCCTGCCGGCAAACTTCTCCGGGTGATGGGCCTCGAGCCACGCTTCACCCTCGCCGTAGCCGACCTGCTGGCGCCAGTACGCCTTCACGCTCGCGCGGTGGTGATGCCAGACGAGCGCCGAGGGTGCGAAGCCGAGCTTGTAGCCCTTGGCCTGCAACCGCCAGCACAGATCCACGTCGTCGCCGGCGCGGAGATAGATCGGGTTGAAGCCGTTGATGGCGAGCAGCGCATCGCGGCGGAACGCCATGTTGCAGCCGGGAATGTGCTCGGCGATGCGATCGTCGAGCATCACGTGGGTGGGCCCGCCCGGCGAGCGCGCCACGCACTGCGCCACGAACGGATCGTCGTGTGGGACGACGTTGGGTCCGCCGACGCCGGCTACCGTGGAGTGCAGCATCGGCTGCACCAGATAGGTCAGCCAATCCGGATCGACACGAACGTCGGCATCCGTATAGGCGACGATCTCACCGGTGGCTTCCGCGATGCCGACGTTGCGGGCCGCGCTCAAGCCGCCGTTCGGAATGGTGATGAGGCGCATCCACGGATACTGCCGCGCGATCTCCGGCGTCGCGTCGCGCGAGCCGTCGTTGACGATGATGACTTCGAAGTTCGGATACGTGAGCTGCTCGATCGAGGCGAGGCAGTCGCCGAGCGTGTCGGCGGCGTTGTAGGCGCAGATGACGACCGAAACCTTCGGCCAGCTCGCACGCTCTGCCTCGGAGAACGGCGCCGCCTGGAACGCGGCCGAGACCGCGGCGAGTGCCGGCTTGGGCTGGCGATCGGCATCGACGAGACCAAACGCCCAGTCGTCCACCACCTGGCCGCCGCGCCACCACTCATCGGTCCACGCGTAGGCGACCGCGCCGCACGCGCCCTCGGCGAACGCGGTGTCGAGGTGCATCGCCGTGACGCGTGCTTGCTCGTCTTGCCCTTCACGAATGCTGTCGGCGCCGGCCTCGGCCAGCAGCAGCGGCTTGTTGCCCGCCAGGTGCTGCAGACGGCCGAGATAAGCGCGCAGGTTCTCTTCGCGGTGCAGGTAGACGTTGAACGAGCAGACGTCGAAGAACTCGAGATCGAGGAACTCGGTCGGCGGATAGTTGACGTAGGTCAGCAGCGCATCCGGGCACGCGCTCTTCGTCTCGTTGTACAGCTCGCGCAGGAAGCGCTCGATGCGCTCGGCGCCGTGCCAGCGGACGATGCCGGGCGGGATCTCGTTGCCGACCGCGAAGAGCAGCGCCGCGGGATGCGGCGACAGCTCCCGCACGCGCGCGACGGTGTCCTGTCGAATCTGCCGAGTCAGCGCCGGGTCGTCGAGAAACGCGATGTGCTGCGCCCATGGCATCCCGATCATCACGCGCAACCCGTGATCGGCGGCCTGGTCGAGCAGCGACGGGGACGGCACGGTGTAGACCCGCACCGTGTTGAAGCCGGCGGCGGCCATCATGCCGAAGTCCTGATCGACGCGCTCCGCCGGTGGAAACTGGGCGCCCGTCGCATCTGGTGCGAAGGTGCCGTAGGTCACGCCCTTGACCAGGAAGCGCTGCCCGTCCGCGCGCAGGAACTTCCCGTCGACGCGGGCCGGCCCTCGCAATGGATGAGTTACAACGTGAGCGCGATCAGGTGCAGAAGCCATGATGGTTGCCGAATGGCGCGTCAACCCGCCGACGCGCGAAACTGGAGATGATGCTGGCTTGGATAAGAGGACGTGCCTGCAGACGTGACCACCGGGTCAGCGTCGCCTGTCCGCCGAGTCCTCGGCGGCATCAGCAGGTTGTCGAACGCACGTGGAATCAAGGACTTGTCCCCATTGTCCTCGGCCCAGCTGCCGAGGTCAACGGCTAGCTATGCAAAAGTTGGTCCTTCGATTTCGGGCGGGATCTCCCGCGCGCCTGCGGACGCTCGCGTATGAAACCGCTACGCGGCGGCGAGATCGTGCAGCATCTACGTAGAACGTGCAGTTTTTTCCGAAGGAATCGGCCCGTTCCGGATGAGCGGGCCCGCCTAGAGTTCTGCTTCAGACAAGACAACCTGGCTCGCGGTTTTCAGCACGAGACGCACTTGTGACTGTTTTTCGAGCCGAGCTTTTCGAGCAGCGCGACGGTCTCCGGGAACGGCGAGACGCGCTGGACCGGACCATTCGCCATGTCCGCCGTCGTCTGACCGCTGCGCGCCACGGCAGTGACGTCGGCGCCCTTGCCGACGAGGTATTGAATGACCTCGTTGTCGCCGCGAGCGGCCGCATGGTGCAGCGGGGTATAGCCGTCATTGTCCCGTGCGTTGACGTCGGCGCCGAGCTCTTCGACGAGATACTTCACCGCCGGTAGCCACGAATCGGGCGCGTGGCGATGGGCATTGCCGGCGAAGCCTTCGCCGTACTCCACGCCGGCCGCGGCGTGCAGCGGCAGCGCGCCAGGACCGCCTGGTGGAATTGGTGG
>DAINCF010000265.1:0-9820 GCA_036732565.1 Vicinamibacterales bacterium | reverse complement strand
ACGCGGCGGCCGCGGCCGTGCGACACGCGGCGTTTGCCCAGGCAACGCGGACAGGACGCGTGGCGTCCTCGGCAGCGATCCCGTTGGTCCCCAACGGCCCGGGCATCCTGGTCGTCGTGCCCCTCCGCACCGCTGGTGTATCGGCCGGGGCGATCGTCGGTGTGGCCAGCCTGGACGCGCTGGTCGGGAATGTCGTCTCGCAGGCCAACGATGTCAGCGTGGAACTGCTGGAAGGCGACACCATCGTCTACGAACGGCGCGTGGCCGAGGCGCAGGCCTCACGGATGTTCACGAGCACACCAGCTCCCAGCGACGGAACCGGATGGTCCGTGCGCACGGCACCAGGCGCGCGGCTCTTCGAGCGTGAGCGCTCCTTCATCCCAACCGCTATCCTCGCCGCGGGCTTCACGGTGTCGATGCTCCTGACCATGTGCGGTCTACTGCTCGACTCCACGGTTCGTCGATCGATGGGCCTGCGGGCGGCGCACCGCGATCAGGCGGCGCAAGCAGCCTCGCTGGTCGAACAGGCGCGCGCCCTCGAAGACGCGCGCGACCAGGCGCTCTCCGCGACTCGCGCCAAAAGCACGTTCCTCGCGACGATGAGCCACGAGATTCGCACACCGATGAACGCGCTCCTGGGCACGTCGGACCTGCTCTGGGAAACATCGTTGACGCCCGAGCAGCGGGACTACGTACGCATGTTCCGAGACAACAGTGAGCGGCTGCTCGGCCTGGTGAACGACATTCTCGATCTGTCCAAGGTCGAGGCCGGCCACCTGGTGCTGGACGAGCACCCGTTCGATCTCGGGCGGGCGGTGATCGAGACGGTGACGCTCATGAAGCCCGCGTCGGACAAGAAGCGCCTCTCTGTCACCCATCGCGTCGCACCAGATGTACCGTCCATCGTGGTCGGCGACGCTTCACGCCTCAAACAGATGCTGGTGAACCTGGTCGGCAACGCGATCAAGTTCACAGAGGCGGGAACTGTGGCGATCGCGGTCACGGCCGCGGACGCTGATGACCAGTCCGTGCTGGTATCGATCGAAGTATGCGACACCGGGCAAGGGATTCCGGCCTCGCAGCTCGACGCCATCTTCGATCCGTTCGTGCAAGCGGATTCATCGGTGACCAGACGTCACGGCGGCACCGGGCTGGGACTGCCCATCTGCCGTCGTCTCGCCGGGCTCATGGGCGGGAGTGTCCGGGTGGAGAGCCGATTGAACGTCGGCAGCACGTTCACGTGTACCGCGCGATTCCGACGAGCGCCCGTGACGGAAATCGCGGCGCTGCCCGCCGCGCCGGTCGAGACGGTGACACCGGACGCGGCCGCGGGAGAACCCGTCGGTTCACCAGCCTCCCCTGCTCCCGGCGACAACGGGCCACTACGCGTCCTGCTCGCTGACGATGCGCGCGACAACGTCGTGCTCGTGCGGGCATTTGTGCGTGACGCGCACGTGCAGTTGGATGTCGCCGAGAACGGCGCGGTCGCGGTCGACCGGTTTCGCGCCGATCGCTACGACCTCGTCTTGATGGACATTCAGATGCCAGTCGTCGATGGACACACCGCGACGCGCGAAATTCGCGCCTGGGAGGCCCAGCACGATCTGCCTCGCACTCCGATCATCGCGCTGTCGGCGCACGCGCTCGAGGAAGAAGCGCAGCAAAGTCTCGACGCCGGCTGCGATGCGCATCTGACCAAGCCCATTCGCAAACAGACGCTCCTCCGGGCGATCGACCGGTACGGGCGCACGACACGCGTCTAAGCGCCCTGGTCGAGCAGCAAATCTCGTGCAAGCTCTACCGTTGCACGACACAACGGCCGATCCTCGAACCCGGGCGTTCAGACCGACCGACGGTCTGCACTTCTCCGTTGTGGCCACTATCGATCCGCACGCGCGCACGACAGGCGTGTGAGCGCCCCTCGACGCTGCTCGGCGTTCCACGCGTATCGGTACAGCTGGCGATCCGGGTACGCCGTCAACACGCGACAGTTGGCGTCGTCTCCCAGATCCACACCATAGAGCACGCGACCGGTGTGCTCGATGCCGTTCCTGGTGAGATCCAGAGGCCCCATCGAGCGCGTCGTGCCCACGCGTCCGTCGATCAACACGATGGCATCGCGCAGTCCCGCGGCTTGGACGTACGGATCGCGGCGCTCGGCGATGATGCGATGTTCGATGAACACGTGGATGGCAAAGGACACCGGGACGGCTGCGATGCTGACGGCCATGAGGGCGAACGCACGCCGCTGGCCGCTGCTCTTCTCACTGAAAGCCCGCTCGCCGAAGAGGTTTGCCGCGGTGAACACGGCGAGGAACGGGAAGGTCTCGTAATAGAAGCGTGGCCCATACTGATTGCCTCCACGCTCGATGTAGCAATACAGGGCGGCTGCCATCAGCACGGGCATCCAGTCGATCAGGCCGCGTCTGACCCGCGCCTCCGCGCGTGCGAGACAGTAGATGTAGATGAACAGCAAGGATGGCGGCGTCCACAACACGAACCGAAGCATCTGCGTCGAGAGGATGTCAGCGCCACGCATGGCGAACTTCGGCGCAAACCACAGGCCCACCGTCGTCGGCAACGTCGTCAATTGCCACGGACTGCCGTTCATCTGCAGGTTGTACGACGCCAGCAGCAGGATCCACGGCAAGCCACCCAGCGCAACCAGCGCCAGCGTGCGCACGACCGGCGCGCCGTGACGGAAGAGCAACAACGTCACCGGCACGCTGCAGACAACGGCGGTGAAGTAGCGTGCCAGGACCGCCCAGCCCACGAAACATCCGACGACGACAGGAACCCACCACGAGAACCGATCGCGCCGCACCGCGACGCACGCGGCCGCGAGGAGCAGCGCGCTACAGAACGTGTGAGAGAAGTACGAGGCGGCGTTGAAGAGAAAGAAGCCCGACACCGCGACGATGGCCGCGGCCAGCATGCCCACGCGGGCGTTATGGAGCCGCGTACCGAGGTAAGCGGTGAGAATCAGTGAGAGCGTGCCCAGAATCGGATTCACCATCCAGACCGGCACACGCAGCCACGCCGCGAGCGTCAACAGCAGCGGCCACCCGATCGGGAAACTGCTGTACGCCCTATCCTCCGCAATGACGATGTAGTTGAGCGCGAAGAACTCTGGCGCGGCGGGCGCCTGGTTCCAGAGTCGTCCCTGGGCGAAGGTGGCGGCCTCGTAGAGATACGCGTACTCGTCTCCCGAGTTCGGAAAATCCTGAAGAACGAAACGACCGATGGCGGCGAGACACGAAGCAAAAGCCGGCGCGCCAACCAGAAGCAAGAGGCGCCGATGCCGGAGACACCAGTCGGCACAACCCAGGCAGCCTGCGTAGATCGAGTCCATCTACCGTGCGCGCGTAGCGGGCTGCGCGGCCTTCTGCGCGCGCTGCACCTGCAACAGCTCACGCGTCGCCGTGTGCTGCGGCGACTCCAGCACCTCGCGCGCGCGTCCCTGCTCCACCACGCAACCGCCCGCCAGGATGACCGCTCGAGAGGCGTAGTCGCGAACGAAGTCATCGTCGTGCGAGGTCATGACGAGGGTGCGTCCTTGGGCAGCCAAGCCGGCGAGCGTTCTGCCGAGCTCTTCGCGGCGGGCCGGATCGAGCGAGGCCGTCGGCTCGTCGAGCAAGAGCAGCGGCGGGTCCACCGCGAGGGCGCGGGCAATGGCCACGCGTTGGGCTTCCCCGCCCGACAACTCCCTGGGAAGGGCATAGGCGCGGTGGCCCACGCCCAGCTCGTCGAGCAGCGCCTGCGCCCGTCGATCCGCCTTCGACCGCGCTGTCCGCTGCACGTGAATGGGCGCCAGCGACACGTTGTGCAGGGCGGACAGATGTTCGAAGAGGAAGTGGAACTGAAAGACCATGCCGACGCGTTGCTGCAGCTCCGATCGAGCTTCACACGGATCCACTTCGGCCGTGAGGCGCACCGGATCGACGAGGATCTCTCCGGCGTCGAACCGCTCGAGGCCGGCGACGGAACGAAGAATCGTCGTCTTGCCCGATCCCGAGAGCCCCATCAACGCGACGATGTCACCGCGGTGGACGGTGAGGTCGACACCGCACAACACCTCGCGCGTACCGCGGCGCAGGCGAACCCCACTGAGGGACAGCACGGGACTCATACGCTCGGCGCCCGCCATCGCGCTTCGAGCCGCCGGGCCAGGTGCCCCAGCGGGAGGGACATCACGAGGTAGAGCGCCGCGCACAGCGCACCGGGAATGACCCAGCTGCCGAGGTTGGTCGCAAAGATCTGCGTCTGTTTGGTCAGCTCGACGACCGTGATCACGGACACGAGCGACGAGTCCTTCAAGAGCGCGACGAAGTCGTTGGTCATCGGCGCCAGCGCCAGGCGAAACGCCTGCGGGCCGCGGATGAGCCTGAGAATCTGGGCATTGCTGAATCCGAGAATCTGCGCCGCTTCCATCTGTCCCTTCGGGACGGCCTCCAGCGAACTGCGGTAGATCTCGCTCTCGTACGCGGCGTAGTTGAGGCCGAGCCCGATCAGCGCCGCAAAGAAGGCCGGAAGCCGGATCACGGCCGACAAGCCGTAGTAGATCACGAACAGTTGCAGGAGCACCGGCGTGCCGCGCATGACCTCGACGTAGGTCGTCAGCGCGATGCGTGTCGCGCGATTCCCGTACACGCGGCCCACCGCGATCGCCACGCCGGCGATGACGGCAAGCGCCATGGCGGAGCACGAGAGCACCAGCGTGATGCCCGCGGCACGGAGCAGCGACGGCAGGTAGCGTCGCGTGATCTCGAGCGTCGACGGAGGCGCCTCGCTGTCGCCCGCGGACTCCGTTGACGCGAGCAGCCGCGCGTAGAGCTCGGGTTGATCGTCGTTCCAGACCTGCCACTTGCGAAAAATCATCTCGAGCCGGCCATCCTGCATGGCCCGGCGCAGAGTGTCATCGATGCGATCGCGCAGGATCGTGTTCTCTGGAGCGGTGATGATGATGTAGTGGCCGACGGCGACCGCTGCTGCCTGCGTGTGGAGTCCAGGATTGCGGCGCATGGCGCGGTCGGCGAGAACGTTGTCGAGGAGCACGCCGTCCACGCGGCCGACCAGCAGGTCGGTGTACGGGTGGACGTCATCGTCGTACGACACCGCGGTGATGCCGTAGGTCCGTTCCGCCTCGAGCAGCTTCTCGTACGCGATGGTGCCGCCGAGCGTCGCGACGCGCCGGCCGCGCAGATCGGCGAGGGTTCGAAACCGTTCGCGATCGGCCTCGCGCACGGTGATGACCTCGCGAAACTGATAGTACGGAATCGACGCCGCCAACGCGCCCCGGCGCCCGGGGGTGTCCTCGACGCCACTGAGGCCGATGTCGAAATCACCGCGAATCGCCGACTGATCCAGGGAGGTGTACGCCACCTGGATGAACTGCGGCGTGCGTCGCAACTCTCGCGCGAGGAGCTCGGCGACCTCGACGTCGAACCCGACGAGCTTCTGTGGGTCGTTCGGATCCGCTTCGACGAAGGGCGCGCCGCCCTCCGCGTCGCCACCCCATCGGAGGATCGCCGCATCCTGCGCCTGCGCGGCGGTCGCAAGGCAGCCAATCAGCGTCGATACGGTGAGCAGGCTGGTCAGGACGGCACGAATCACGGTGCCGCGCCAGTATAGCGGGTGTGACCGCCCGCTACTCTACGGCAGCGACCTCAGAAACGCGACTACGTCGGCGGCGTCCTGAGCCGTCATCCGGAAACGCGGCATCGGCAGCAGCAGCTGTCGTCCTTCCCGGTTGATCGCGCCATGCATCAGCACGCGCAGGGCCTGATCGTCGCTATAACCGGGCAGGCCTTTGATGCGGGGCGAGCGGTTGGCCCAGCCCACCGCCCACGTCGGGCCCGGGGGAATCGCGCCGCCCATGTAACGCTCTGCTGGAATGATGGTGCCGTGCTCGTCGCGACCCGAGTGGCACTCGATACACATGGCGACATGTTCCGCCAGGTATTTCCCATGCTCAACATTGCCATTCAGGGTACTGCTGGCAGTTGCCGCCAGGACCGGTCGGGCTTCGATTCGCCCGGGCATCTGCGCAAGAACTACGAACATGAGCAGGCTCGCTGAAGAGATGACGGCGCAGTAGGACCTCACTCGAGCACCTCCTTGACCCCTCGCGTGACGCGCTCAATTCAGATGCGTAGACCGTGCCACCTACAGACGCTTTGCCTTCTCGACAAGGTCGCGAATGGCTGCCTCGTCATCCAGCCCAGGCGAGCTTTGGAGCTCGGTGGCAAAGCCCTTGAGCACCAGCGTGGCGAACAACATGTCGCCATAGCGCTCGACTTTGCACATGAAGACGGCGATGCCTGCATCGCCCAACGCCTCTTTCAGTCGCACGCCAAGGTCCATTCCGTCATTCTCCCCTGGGGCATCCCGAGGAGCAGCCGGTTCTTCGGCGTGATCTCGGCGGGAATCTGCTGCGTCCAGACGCGATAGCCCTGCTGCGCGAGCCACGCGGCGCGGGTGACGTCGACCGCCAGCGCCATGTCGAGCCAGCCCGTCAGGGCGCCCGTATCGCACGTCGCGCGCTCCTGGCAGCATGGCAGCACGCCGACTCTCGCCCCGACAGCGACCGCCCGCGCCAGCACGCGGTCGGTGAACGCTCCGCATGCATGGCTCGAGACGATGACATCGTCTGCGTCGAGCTCAATGTCTTCAAAGGACGCGCTGACGAAGGACACGCGGCCCTCCAGTCGTGGCCACTCCTGGACCAACCGATCGTGAAGTGACGCGGCGGACGAGGGGACGGTCACGTCGACCAGGACGGCGCCGGGCGAGCTGTCGTCGAGCAGCAGCATCGCATGCGCCAGCAAGCCGTGCCCGCCGCCGACATCGACGACCCGGCCACCCCGGAAGCGACGACGAGCGCGGCGCGCGACTTCCCAGGACTCGTAGAGCTCCTTCCGCGCCAGACACTGCGCACGGCACACCGTCCGGCCGAGCCGATCGAACAGCGTCGCGCCCGCGAAGCGTTCGCGATCGTGGTCCGTGAGGCGTTGCTTAGACGAGGGCGAGAACACGGTGTCGTCACGACCCGATCTTGGTAGAACGCCACGCCGCGCAGGACGGTCGAAGGCGCCTAGACCAACTCGATGCTGAAGATGTAGCCCGTGTGCGGACTCTCCATGCCCTTCCATCCCGGGTGGATGCCGGCATCGCAGCTGACGAGACGGCCCTCGTGCCACACAAGTCCGTGCGGGTCGCACGATCCGGGCTGAAACTCGACCGTCATCAGCAGTTGACCGGTCTTGCCGTCATACTTGTTCAGCCCGGCCTTCCCGTCGGTGTAGCTCGCGCTGTTGTTGCCGGTGACGACCCAGATATGCCCCTCGTCGTCGAACGCCACGTCGTGAAGGCGCGGCCGCTCCGCCGAGCTCACACGGATCAAGACTTCAGGCACCCACGTCTTCGGATCGACGCGCAGGATGCCGCCCAGGCGCAAGGCGGCAATCCAGAGCTTGCCCTGATGCCACTTCACACCATGGCAACCACCTCCGTTGCCGTCGATGCTGAGCGGAATCTGACGGTGGGTGATCTGCTTGCCGTTCAGATCGACCTGGAAGATGCCGTACGGCTCGGCGTTCGCGCCCATCCACACGCAGCCGTCCCCGTAGGCCATGCCGGAGGTATTGCGCGAATGGGTCTTGACCGACTTGAGCAGCTTGCCGTTCCAATCGACCAGCCACGCCATCTCGTCGCGTTCCGGGTCCAACGGCAGGTTGTAGGTCGGCGCGTTCTGAGGCGTGACTTTCTGCTGCCCGATCCACAGGCCACCTGGTGCATCGGTCATCACAGCGAGCGAGTTCGGATACAGGCTCGGCGACTTGAACATCTTGGTCGTCTTCGCCGATCGGGTCGGAGTCGGGCGGCGAGCCCCGTCGGCGGCCGGCTCTCGAGTCGCGCCTTGCTGCGCCAGCGCACTCGTTATCGAACCGATGTTCAACGCGAGACCGGCCGCGAGAAACTCTCTTCGCTTCATGCTCATGGCATCACCTCTTAACGGGTGTGCGATTCCGCGGGCACGTTCTGCTGGAGATCGAGGCAGAGCTTATATCACACAACCTTGTGAGGAGCAGCCCCTAGCCACGCCGCGTGGGTGCAATCGCGGACCGGCTAGGGGCGCAAGCCTTCATTCGCCAATCAAGCCCGGCGACGACCCGCCAGCTTTGTATACGGAAACGACTGCCGGCCGTGGCTGGCTGGCGCCACCGTCCGGCCAGTGTGAGATTGGCGCCGCGACCGTACCGCCTTGACCGGGGTGCTGCACTGAGACCAGCACAAAATAGGGATCGAGCACGGGGCCACAGGCCTCCCCGCGGAACGGCACGGTGAGGAACTGCTTGAGGTGCCCACGCTCGGACCCTTCGAGCGGTACAGCAAAGAGACCGTCGTTGGCGCGGAGCGCGTTCCCCCCGGTGGCGATCCAGAGGTTGCCGTACGCATCGAAGGCGAGGCTATCCGGACAGGAGATGGGACTGACCTTCGTTTTGTCGTAGCCGGCGAAGTACGTGCTGGCGTCTTTCGGATCGCCACAGACGAGCAGCAGCCTCCAGTCGAATGACACGGCGGTGTGGTCGCCCCCGAGCTCTTCCAGTTCGAGTACGTGCCCGTGCCTGTTGATATTGCGCGGATTCACCTCGTCGACTGCCGGGTGTCCGGCTCTCCCTCTGTCGGTGCTGTTGCTGAGCGCGGCATAGATCCGACCCGTCAGGGGATTGGGCTCTACGTCTTCTGGCCGATCCATCTTGGTGGCGCCGACAATGTCCGCAGCCAACCGCGTGAAGACGTACACTTCTTCAGCGCTCATCCCAGGCACGAACGAGGCGTCGTTGTGTGCCAACGGGATCCAGATGCCGCTACCGTCGAACGCGCCGTCGGATGGAAGCTTGCCGGTGCCATCGATTTCACCCGCGCTGGTGAACCCAAAGCGGGCGACGTACAGCGTGCCGTTGTCGAGGAGTCTCTTGTTGTAATCGCGGTTGCTCGAACCTGGCACCATCGGCTCGTCGGAGACGAACTTGTAGAGATACTCGAACTGGTCGCCGTCGCCCATGTAGCAGACGACGCGGCCGTCGGTCGCGACCTGGATGGTCGCGGCCTCGTGTTTGAACCGTCCGAGCGCGGTGCGCTTGACAGGACGCTGTTGGGAGGCGATCGGATCGACCTCGATGATCCACCCGAAGCGATTGACTTCGTTGGGCTCCTGCGCGAGGTCGAAGCGTGAGTCAAAGCGCTCCCATTTGCGTTCGGTGGCGGCGCCGACGATGCCGTATCGCGTAAGGCGTTGCTGTGTGACCGGATCGGAGACCTCGCTGGCGTTGGCGAAGTACTGGTGGAAGTCCTTTTCGGCGGAGAGCACGGTGCCCCAGGGCGTGACGCCGCCGCCGCAGTTGTTCAGCGTGCCCAGCACGGTCGTCCCCGCCGGGTCGTCGCTGGTCTTGAGGTAGTCCGAGCGCGCGGCGGGCCCGCGCAGCGTGCACTGCGTCCTCACGGTGATGCGACGGTTGTACTCGCGGTCGACGCGGGCGCGAAGCCCGCCGCTGCGCTCTGCTTCGACGACCACGACGGAGATGCCGTGCGCAGCCCATGCAATCCTGACCTGCTCGAGGGTTGGATTGTTCGGGTCGTAGCCGGTAAAGATCATCGTCTCGTTGGTGTACTGGTGATTGCTCACCATGAAGAAGAAGTTCTGGAACATCGGGACGAGGCCGCAGAAGTCGTTGTTGTAGCCGAACTGCCGGCCTTGGGCCGCCGCCGTTTGATTCGCAAAGTTGAACCCGGGCGCGCCCGGCAGTACGGGGTCGCC
>DAINCF010000264.1:0-9821 GCA_036732565.1 Vicinamibacterales bacterium | reverse complement strand
GGTGGCGGAACCACCGCGAGGGATAGGGGCGGTTCGCGAACCGCCCCTACGTGATGCGCAAGGGGTTGAGGCGCAGGACGCCACCGTCGTCGCAACGATCGAAGCGCAAGGCGGCGAGGTGGTGCGCGACAAGCAGGGACAGATCGTGGAGGTCTCGCTGGCGCGCACGTGGGCGACCGACGCCGACGTCGAGCGCGTCGCGACGCTGAAGTCCCTCAAGCGCCTCGATCTTTCACTGACCTACATCTCCGATCGTGGCGCCGAGCGGTTGAAGGCGCTCGAGCAGCTCGAAGAGCTGAATCTGTTCGCGTCGGAATTCATCACCGACGCGGCGCTGGCGTTTCTGCGCGGCAACCGCCAGCTCACCAGGCTGAATCTGCGCGGCACCGACGTCACCGACACCAGCCTCCAGTACATCGGCGAGCTCTCGCAGCTCCGGTCGCTCGACATCAGCTTCACCCAGATCTCCGACGTCGGCCTCGAGCACCTGGCGTCGCTCTCGCAGCTCGAAGAGTTGAACCTCGGCGGGAACAAGATCAGCGGCGTCGGCCTGCACGTGCTCAAGCTGCTGCCCAAGTTGAAGAAGCTGAGCTTTGCCGGCATCCAGCGGCGCAACGCAGGCTGGTGCTGGGCGCCGGTGGTCACCGACTTGGAGCTCGACACGATCTCGCTGCTCGCCGGCCTCGAGGAGCTGAACCTCGGATACGGCGTGGCGCTCGGCGAGCCGCGGCCGAAGGGCCTCGGCCCGGCGGATGGCGAGGCGGAGTGCCGCATCGCGGGCGGCATGCGCATCACCGACCTCGGGATCGCCAAGCTCACGCAGCTCAAGAAGCTCCGGCGCCTCGATCTGAGCGGTTCGGCCGTCACGTCCGGCGGCATCAAGGCGCTGGCTAGCCTTCCAGAACTTCAGCGCTTGAGCCTCTGGAACGTGCGTGGCATCGACGACTCCGCCGCGGCGCACCTGCAGGCGCTGAGCAAGCTCTCGAGCCTCGATTTGTCGAACACCGCGGTCACCGATCAGACGCTGACATCGCTGGGCAAACTGCCGAGCTTGAAGCGCCTGTACGTCAGCGAGACCGCGATCACCGCGGATGCCCTCGCGGCCTTTCAGAAGCAGCACCCGGTGACCATGGTGTCGGCGGGCATACGCACGGCGCCGCGAATTCCGTTGAGTCCGGAGACCAAGCAATGACCCGTGTCGGCGGTTTGTTCGTTTTCGCTGCATTCATCTTTGCCGGGACGCTCCACCTCAGTGGACAACAAGCGCCGCCGTCCGCCTCCGCGCCTGGTTCGCCGATTTCGTTCGGTAGAACCGTCTTCCCGATCTTCGAGGCGGCGGGCTGCCAAGGCTGCCATTCCGATGATGGCGTGGCCTCGTCGACGCGGCTGCATTTTCCCGAGCCCAACGCGTCACCCGATGACATCGAAGCGTTCGGGCTGACGTTGGTGACGCTCGTCGATCGCGCCGATCCCGCGAAATCGTTGCTGCTGAACAAGCCGACGAACCGCGAGCGCCATACCGGCGGCCTTCGCATCAAGCCTGGGACGGTGGAAGAGCAGGCACTGACCGACTGGGTCACGCATCTGGCCACCGTGTCCGAGGACACGGTGGAGGCCGCCCGTAAGCGGCTCGCCGAAGCCACGACCGACAACGCGCCGCGGCAGCTGCTTCGACGGCTGACCCACAGCCAGTACAACAACACGGTCCGGGATCTCCTCGGCGATCACAGTCGACCCGCCGATCGCTTCCCGCCCGAGGACTTCACCAACGGCTTCAAGAATCAGTTGCAGACGCAGGGCATTCCGCCGTTGCTGGAAGAAGCCTACAGCGCGTCCGCCGAGAAGCTGGCGTTGAACGCGTTCCGCGCCGGCGACGTCAACAAGCTGGTGCCGTGCGCACCCTCGTCGGCGCGCGACATGAAGTGCCGCGATCAGTTCGTGCGGACGTTCGGGCTGCGCGCGTTCCGGCGGCCGTTGACCGACGGCGAGAACCAGCGCTACACCGCGCTCTTCACCGCCCAGGCGAGCAAGAGCGGACAGTTCCTCGACGGCGCGCGGGTCGTGGTGGAAGCGATGCTGCAGTCGCCGAAGTTCCTGTTCCACGCCGAAGACGGCCCGGACGGACGCTTCCGCGACTACGAGGTCGCGAGCCGGCTCTCCTATTTCCTCTGGGACTCGATGCCGAACCAGCGGCTGTTCGACGCCGCGGGCAACGGTGAGCTCAAGACCCCGGAAGGCCTGGAGAAGACCGCGCGGGCCATGCTCCAGGAGCAGCCGGCCAAACAGGCGGTGGAGGAGTTCTTCGGGCAGTGGCTCCGCTTCGATCGCGCGTTGGGCGCCGTGAAGGATCGACGCCGCTATCCCGAGTTCACGCCGGAGCTGGCGGCGATGATGGTGCTCGAGACGCGCATGCTGCTCGGCAACCTGGTGTGGAACGACGGCAACTTCATGGACGCGTTCACCGCCGACTACAGCTTCCTGAACTCGGATCTCGCGAGGCTGTACGACGTGACGCCGCCGTCCGGCGAGTTCGAGCTGGTGAAGTTCCCGGCCGAGGCGCGGCGTTCGGGCATCCTCGGTCAGGCCTCGATCCTGGCGTCCACTGCCGGCCCCGTTGAGACCTCGCCAACCGCCCGCGGTATCTTCGTGCGCGAGCAGCTGCTCTGTCAGCACGTGCCGAATCCGCCGCCGGGCGTCAACACCGAGATTCCCGAGCCGACGGCCGAACGGCCGTTGCCGCGGCGCCAGCGGATGTCCGCGCACTCGGACAACCCGACCTGCGCGAGCTGCCATCGTCTGATGGATCCGATCGGGTTCGGCTTGGAGAACTTCGACGCCGTCGGCCGGTGGCGCGACAAGGAGCTGATCGAGATTCGAGAGGGCGACGACGAGCGAGCGGTCAAGACGCTGGAGCTGCCCATCGACGGCACGGGCGACCTGGCCGGCGTCCCGAACTCGGCGTTCTCGGAGCCTCGGCAGATCGGGCGCGTCCTGGCGGGCAATCGGGGCTGTCAGGAATGCATCGTGAAGCAGACCTTCCGGTATGCTTTCGGACGGATGGAAACGGGCGCCGACCGCGACACCGTGCGCGCCGCGTTTACGACGTTCCGGGATTCGGGCTTCAAGTTCAAGGAGCTGCTGGTGGCGCTGGTGCGCTCGCCCCAGTTCCTCGAAGGCGTGGACGATAAATCTGGCGTGAGCGCGGACGAGCGGCACCGCTGACGCGGCGCCCTACACACGGAGACGACGATGACGCTCAGTAGGCGACGATTCCTCAGAAACTTGAGCATGACCGGCGCGGCCATCCAGGTCGGGCTGCCGCCGCTCTCGTTCATGTTCAATTCCAGTGGAACCGCGTACGCGGCGGAGCTCACCAAGACCTCGCCGCTCCCCCCGCGCTTCCTGTTCTGGTTCAACGGCAACGGCATCCCCGAGCGCTATTGGATCCCGCGCGAGTTCGGCGCCGGCTTCGAGCTCACGCCGTGCCTGGCACCCCTCGAGTCGCTGCGCGACGACATCCACGTCATCAGCGGCGTCGACAATCCGAACGCACGGGTCACGGCGCCGGGCAACACGCACCACAAGTCGATGAGCGCGCTGGTCTCGGGCACCCCCTACACGGGGCGCGGCGCCGGCGGACCTTCCATCGATCAGGTCATCGCCAATCAGGTTGGCGGCGATTCCCGGTTTCGCTCCCTGCAGGTGGGTGTGTGTCAGGAATCGCACGGCGAGAACATCCACCGCAACCTGAGCTGGGCCGGCTACGACCGGGCGCTCCCGCCCGAGATGATCCCGCAGAACCTGTTCGATCGCCTCTTCGGCGTCCGCGATCAGACGTGGGTGGACCGCAAGAAGAGCGTGCTCGACGCGGTGCGCGAGGACCTGGCGGAGCTGCAGCCGTCGCTGAGTCAGCCGGACAAGCACCGCCTCGACGAGCATCTGACGTCGCTGCGCGAGTTGGAGCGGGCGGTGGCGAGCCTGCCGTCCGACTACGGCAAGAACATCAAGGAGCCCGAGGACGTCGCCGATCTCACCGACTATCCGCGCATCGCGAAGATTCAGTCGGACCTCGTGGTGCACGCGTTCGCGTCGGGGCAGACGCGCGTCGCCTCCTACATGCTGACCAAGTGCCAGAGCCTGACGCGGCTGCCTTGGCTCGGCTACACCCAGCTGCGGCATCACGACTACACCCACACCAACGGCGAGTCGCCGTCGGGTCAGCGCATCATGCGCGACATCTGCAAGTGGCACGTCGAGGAGTTCGCCTACCTCCTGGCGAAGTTGAAGTCGATTCCCGAGGGAGAAGGCACGCTCCTGGACAACACCTGCGCCATCTTCGCCCACGAGCACGCCGAGGCGAACCCGCACAAGGACAACGGCCTGGCGATGATCCTGGCGGGGCATGCCGGCGGCATGAAGACCGGCCTGCACTCCAAGTTCCGGAACACGGCCGGCGATCTCTACCTGACCGTGGCCGAGGAGATCTTCAAGGTGAAGCTCGACAAGGGCTTCCCGACGGCCGAGAAGAAGATCAGCATGATTGTGTGATCGAAGGTCCGGCTAAAGCCGGACCCCACGCCCGCATTGGTCCGGGCTAAAGCCGGACCCCACGCCCGCATTGGTCAGGGCTGAAGCCGGACGCCACGCCTGAATTGGTCCGGCTGAAGCCGGACCCCACGCCTGCATTGGTCCGGCTAAAGCCGGACCCCACGTCCGCATTGGTCCGGGCTGAAGCCGGACGCCACGCCTGCATTGGTCCGGCTGAAGCCGGACCCCACGCCTGCATTGGTCCGGCTGAAGCCGGCCCCACGCACGCGCATCCCAGAATCGGTCGTGGGGTCCGCCACCAAATCGATCGTGGGGTCCGGCTTTAGCCGGACCAGTCAGCGCGATTGTCTCAGCGGCTTCAACGCCCACTGCTCGTCGAAGAAGCCTGAGAGCACGACGCTTCCGCTCGACGTCAACACCGAGTAGTCGCCCAACCGGGGATAGAGCCACGCGTTCGTGCCGCGGAAGTCGGTGTCACCGAACGTGTGGCCGCTGTTGATCACGACATAGCGCTTCGGGTTCAGCGGATTCGGATAGATCAGCACCGGGACATGGTCGTCGGCATTGAACGCCTGCCCGGCGACAGCGATTTCCGTCCGCGACCATTTCAACGGGAGCTGTCCGACCACTTTCGCGATGACGCTGTTGCTGCCAGGATCGCCAAACAGAATCAAGTTGTAGTCGGCGATGTCGCTGGCGCTGAGGCTGCGATCGTCCTTGATGCGGATGTCGCCTCGGAGCCACTTGGCGAAATTGGCCTTGAAGACATCCAGTGTGGGTGTCACCCACTCCTGTGCCGCTCTGGTCCATGGCGTGCCCGTTGGTCGCACGCACAGAAACGCCTCCATGAACGCATCGTCGACCGGGCCCTGCAGCCCATGGACCTTGCGCAGGCCGTTCGCGGCACCGTTGGCGGCTCGCCACTTGCCGTCCTTCTTCTCGAAAGCCGCCGTGCTGCCAGGTTTCACCGCCTGACCATCGATGGTGAACCCCGCGCGGGCGGCGTTGTCGAAGGTCACACGCGATACGTTCTTGGTTGTCACGGTGTACTGCTTGCCGTCCTCACTCCTCTTCGCATCGACCTCGGCGCGTTGATAGGTCTCGTCGAGCTCGTCGACGGTCAACCAGTGGGCCTTGTTGAAACGCGTGGTGTAGGTGACGAAGCGGACGTGCGCGGGCACGCGGTCGGCGGTGTCGAGCGCTTTGGTGATGAACGCACTCGACTCGGCCTTGCTCTCCGTGTGCCACGAGTGGCCCGTCTTCGGGCCCACCAGGAACAGCGCACGGAGATCGCGCGTCGTCCACCGATAGGGCCCGTCCTGCTGGAACCGAAAGCCTTCCTTCGTCAACTGCTCGCGGATGTTGACCGACGCCTGCAACTGACGATCGTCTTCGCCGCCGTACCCGACCGTCGGCGTGTTGAAGGCGTTCAACGAGTAGTCGACGGCGTCGTAGTAGTGCAGCATCGCTTCCTGGTACGGCGGCAGGTCCGGGCGGTTGCCGTAGCGACGCGTCTCCGTGTACCCGGCGCCGGCTTCGATCGCGCCCCATCGACCGGGGTGATGCAAACCCAGATGCCACGAGCTGGCGCCCCCCATCGAGAATCCGCGCAGCACGATCCGCTTCGGATCGATCTTGTAGTGTTGCTGGACCGACGCCAGCGACTCGAACATGTCGGCCTCGCCCGCCCAGCGATAGGACACGTTGGTGCGGCCGAGCGGCTCCACCTGGATGTAGTCCTGCTCGGGCGGAATCGGTCGATCGGCTTCCTGCTGGATGATGAACGCCACCTCGTTCAGCGTGCGGTTGGTGCCGTGTTGCCAGATGTCGAGCCGCACCGGTTTCGACCCGTCGTACGACTCGGGAATCGTCAAGCCGTACGGCTGCACGCTGCCGTCGAGCCTCGACACGTAGCCGCGCACAACGTGCCCCTTCCGCTTCGGCCACGACGGGTTGCCCGCGTCGAGCTCCGCGGCGCGCTTCAGACCGGTGTCGAGCACGGTGATCGTGTTCGGCGTGAACGCCTCGCTGGCGAACTCCTCAGGGAATCGGAGGATGTATTCCGCGGCCTTGCGGTAGACATCGACGTCGGCGATCAACGCCGGGTCGGCGCGCTTCGCGCGCAGCGCCTCGACGCGCGTGGTCAGCTCACGGACCTTGCGCTCGATCAGCTGCGTGTTCTCGGGGCTCGGAGGGACGACGGGCGGCGGCGTCTGCGCGGCGCCTGCGACAACGAGGCCAGCCAGAACCAGCGCTACTTGACCGCGAATACCCACACCGCACCTCCCTCGGGCAGCTCGGGATAGCTTCCCGGCGATATCCGATTCAACCGCGCCTGCATCGCGCGCGCGTCGATGCCCCAACCCGATTGCACCGCGACGTACTGCTTGCCGTCGACCATGAACGACGAGGGCTGGCCGATGATGCCGGAGTTGGTCGGGAACTCCCACAACACCTTGCCGGTCGACGCGTCGAACGCGCGGAACAGGCGATCGTTGGTACCGCCGCTGAACACCAGCCCCCCGCCGGTGGCGAGCATCGGACCCCAGTTGGCCGACTTCGCAAACGTGTGCGTCCACACCCGCTTGCCGGTGTCGACGCTCCACGCCTGCACTTCACCGATGTGCTGCGCGCCATCGGCCATGTAGAGATTCGTGGTCGCGCCGGTGAACGCGGCGCCGACCGTGTATTCGACCTTTCGGCCGACCAACGTCCCGCACAGGTTCTCGTTCGCGGGCACGTAGATCATTCGCGTCTTCGGGCTGTAGGCGATTGGCGGCCAGTTCTTGCCACCCCACCACGATGGGCAGAAGGCGGCTTCTTTCCCGGTGCCCGGTTTTCGCTCGGGATCGACGTCGGGTCGGCCGGTCTTCGGATCGAGGCTCCTGAACACGTTCTGCTTCACGTACGGCGTCCCCTCGACGAATCGGATCGGCCCTTCCGTGCGCTCGAGAAACCAGAGATAGCCGTTGCGCGCGATGTCGATCAGCCCGTTGATGGTCCGTCCATTGCGCTGGTAATCGACCAGGATCGGCGGCGACACTTCGTCCCAATCCCACGACTCGTTCGGCGTGTATTGAAAGTGGCCTTTGATCGCGCCGGTGCCGACGTCGAACGCCACCGTGGACGCCGTGTACAGGTTGTCGCCCGGCCTCTGATCCCCGAGCCACGGACCGCCGTTGCTGGTGCCCCAGAACGTCAGCCTCGTGGCCGGATCGTAGTTGCCCGTCACCCACACGGCCGCGCCGCCCGTCTTCCACTGCTCGCCTTGCCATGTGTCGCTCCCGGGCTCGCCCGGAGCGGGAATCGTGTAGGTCTTCCACGCTTCTTTCCCGGTCTCGACGTCGTAGGCGGCGAGAAATCCGCGCACGCCGCCCTCACCGCCCGAGGGCCCCAGCAGCACTTTGCCGTCGGCCACCAGCGGCGCGAGCGAGAAGTAATAGCCAACGCGGTTCTCGTCGACCGTCGTCGTCCACACTTCTTTCCCGGTGCGCGCGTCGAGCGCGACCAGCACCGCTTCGCCGGCGGCGAAGAAGACCTTCTCGCCGTGCAGCGCAACCCCACGCGAGGTCGGGTGGCGCAAGATCACCGACTGCGGCAGCGGGCGTCGATAGCGCCAGAGCAGCGTGCCGGTCTTGGCGTCGATGGCAATCACCTGGTTGCCCGGCGTCGCGACGAACATGACGCCGTCGTTGACGATGGGCGGGGCTTCGTGACCGTTGCTGACGCCGGTGCCGAACACCCAGACAGGCTGCAGACGTGCCACATTGGCCGGTGTGATTTCGGAGAGAGGGCTGTAGCCCCACCCGTCGTACGTGCGGCGCACCATCAACCAGTCGCCATCGCCGGGTCGCTCGAGGCGCTCGGCGGTGACGGGCGTGTATTTGGGTAACGGTGGGGCCGGCGGAAGCACCGGCTGGAGCGCTAGAATGCCGGCCGCGAGCATATACAAACTCTTTACGCCGAGCATTGTGGAAGGGTATCTGAATGCCTTATACGATTGACCGCCGCACCTTCGTTACAGCCGTTACCTTTGCCGGTTGTGCGTCGGCGCCGGTCACCGCCTTTCAGGTCGATGGTAGGGGCGGCTCGCGAGCCGCCCCTACGCCTCCTACGCCACCCTTGTTCATGTATGTCGGCAGCTTCACCGGCGGCGGACGAGGCAAAGGTGAGGGCATCAGTGTCTTCCAGCGCAAGCAGGCGGCGGATCCGTGGGCGCTCGTCCAAGTCGTCTCCGACCACGCCGACCCGTCGTTTCTCAAGATCGACCGTCAGGGCAAGTTTCTCTACTCGGCGCACGGCGCCGGGACTGTGGCCACCTGCTTTCGCATCGATCCCTCGACCGGTCGCCTGCAGCTGGTGAATCAACAACCCACGAAGGGCGTCAACGGCGTGCATCTCGACATCGACGCCACCGGCCGCTGCCTCGTCATCGCCAACTACGCCACGGGACAGATGGTGCTGCTGCCGATCAATCAGGACGGCTCGCTTGCCGAGGTGAGCGATCTCGTGACCCTGACGGGTGAACCAGGACCCCACAAGACGGAGCAAACCAGCTCACATCCGCACCACTGTCCATTCGACCCGACCGGTCGCTTCGTCGTCGTGCCCGACAAGGGCTTCGATTGCGTGCACGTCTTCAGAGTCGACACCGAGCGCGGCAAGCTGGTGCCGTCCACGCCGCCCTCGGTCGTCAGCCGTCGCGGCGCCGCGCCGCGCCACGTCGACTTCCATCCGAAGGCGCCGTACATCTACGTGATCAACGAGCTCGATTCGACGCTCACGACCTACGCCTTCGATCCCACCCAAGGCGTCCTCGAGGCGCGGCAGGTGATCACGACGCTGCCACCGAGCTACACGGGCAACAACAGCACCGCGGAAGTCTGGGTCTCGCGTTCGGGCCGCTTCGTGTACGGATCGAACCGCGGCCACGACAGCATCGCCATCTTCGCGATCGATCCCGCGACCGGCACCCTCACCTCCGTCGGATGGGAATCGACCCAGGGCCGCACGCCACGTTACTTCGGCTTCGATCCGACCGACACGCATCTCTACGCGGCCAATCAGAACAGCGACACGGTCGTGATCTTCCGGGTGGATCAGCAGTCGGGGAAGCTGACGCCGACCAAAGAGATCGTCAACGTCAAGAGCCCGTCGACGATCGTCTTTCGGTAAACGTATTGCTCAAAGCGGCCCGCGAAATCGTACGTAGCGCAGCCCTTTAGGGCTGCCAGGCCGCCTTTGGCAGGCCTGAAGGCCTGCGCTACGTACTG
>DAINCF010000263.1:0-9846 GCA_036732565.1 Vicinamibacterales bacterium | reverse complement strand
ACGCGCGCCCCTGCCACGCCTGTCGCCGCTCCGCCTCGCCGCGCCCCGCGGCCGGAAGGTCTGCGACCGGCCGCCATCGCGGCCAACGTCCACCACAGGAGCGACCGATGACCATCCGTGGCTACGTGACGCTGGGCCTCTACCTCTTCTTCGGCGCCGCCATCGGCGCGAATCTCCTGCTGCTCGCGTCCCACGCGTCCTGCCCGCACACCAACACGCTCGTCGTGGAGTCCCTGCAAGTCCTTGCGATCTTCCTCGGCCTCGTCGCCCTCCGTGTCGACGGCATCCCGCCCGAGCACCCGCATCGTCGCCGCATCATCATCGACGTGGCCCTCGCGGGCCTCTGCCTCGGACTCCTCATCGGCTAACGGCGTCATCGGTCCGCTCGCCCGCCTCGCATCGACCGCCAGGCCGCTCCACCCGACTCCGGGGCCGCACCCTGCTCACAGCGAGCCCCACCAACGCCATACGCCGGAGGACGACACACGGCGATCGATCACACGCGCGCTTTTCGCGATCACGACTCCGCTTGCGGCCGGGAGGTCTGCGACCGGCCGCAGCGTCGCGGCCCTCACTCCTCGGAGCGTGCGATGTCGACGACCGCCCTCAGCGTGATCACCCTGCTCGAACTGTTCTTTGGTTTTTTCCTCGGCGCGGATCTCGCCCGCCCGAATCCTACCGGCCCCACCGGGACGACGTGGATCGTCGTCGTGGCCGTGGTGGTCCTCTCGCAGCTCGGCGCGCACGGCAGTCTGCGGCACGCACCGGCGCGCTTCGGCCTCCAGCGGTCCCTCCTGCTCGCCCAGGCGCCGCTGTTTCTGGCCCTCGCGCTCGGCTTCGTGGCCTACGCGTAGTCCCTCGGGCCGGGCGTCCGCCCGGCCCTTCTCTCGTCGGAGGTTGTCATGATCGATCGCTTCACTGGCCCGTACGCCTTTCTCTCCAACTTCTTCCCCGCACCCGTGGCCTACGACGGCGTCACCTATCCGACCACCGAACACGCCTTCCAGGCCGCCAAGACCCTCGATCGCTCCACACGCGCGGCCATCCAGGCCTGTGCCCGCCCGGCGGAGGCGAAACACCTCGGTCGCGCCTGCACCCTCCGTCCCCACTGGAACACGCTGCGCCTCGACGTAATGCGATCGCTGATTCAACAGAAGTTTGCGGCGGGCACCACGCTCGCGCAGCAGCTGCTCGACACCGACAGCCGACCGCTCGTGGAACGCAATACGTGGGGGGACGACTTCTGGGGCGTCTATCAGGGACAGGGGCACAACCATCTCGGCCTGCTCCTGATGCAGCACCGCGCGGAACTCCGCGCGCCCGGCACACCACGCGACCCGGCCCCGGCCTATCCGCTGTGGCTCCAGCGCGTGCTCACCGCCGCCACGATCACGCGGCCGATGCCCGAGGCGAAGGCCTTCGCCGCGCTCGTGGCCTTGGCCTATGCCCAGGTGCCGCTCCGCGGCATCTTCGATCCGGGATCCCGCGACGAGCCAGAGCCAGAACTGTCCACGACCATCGACGAGATTGCGCGCACCCATCTCGGACTCGGCGCGGCGATCACGTCCTGGCGCGACACGCTCACCGACGCGAACCTGACCTTTGAACGCAAGGATGCCGTGGAAGAGGCCGCGTTGCACGTGCAGGAGATTTCGGATACGGCCCGCTTCTACGCGGGGCTCGCGTGCGGGTTGGTGTTTCGCGCGTTTCAGAAATAACGACGTCAGCGCGCACCTGACGGGCCAGCCGCGTCGTGCGGCCGACGGAACCGGCGACGGCCGCACGCTCGCGGCCCTCCCCTCTTCAGGAGTTGGTCGTCCGATGTCTTCACCTGCGCCAAACGCCTTACTGCTGCTCGAGCTCGTCTGCGGATTCTCGCTTGGCTGGCATACCGAGCGGCTCGACGCGTCGCACAGCGGTCTCTTCGTGGCCGCCGTCTTCACCGTGCCGGTCACCCTCTCTGGTCTCGCGGCGGCGTGGAACCTGCGCGATCGCGACAAGACCGTCTGCGAGGCGGACCGCTTTCTTCTGCTCTCTCGCCTGCCGCTGTGGGTAGGATTTCTGATCGGACTGTTCTTGCGGACCTGACCTCACGCGCCCCGATCGCGCCGCCGGTGATCAGCGCTTGGCCAGTGCGCCGAGCGCCTGCTGAATCTTCGGTGCGATCTCCAGCACTTCGCCGATCGACATGTTCGCCGGCGTTGCGACCGCGGGGTTGATCAGCACATTCAACGCCGGCGGCGAGGGGCTCAGCGCGCACGGCACCAATAAGCCCACACTTGCTCCTCGTCGCAACCACGCGTCGCCATAGGCACGCGTCCCGTACACGTCGGCCGACCATGCGTCACCTAACGCCGAGGCGCTGACGTGGTCCATCGCCTCGTCTGCACGAATCTGGATATTCACGAGAACGAGACTCGGTGGGATGTCGTCGGTACGTCCAATCAGCTGAACGAGACTCTCAAGCAACGCCGTCGACGGATGCGCCGACGCATACAACACGCGCGACCCCGGTCGCGCCGTATGCCACCGGCCGCTCTTCAGCTCGCCGCCACGACCTGACAGGTCCGCGTGCGCCCGTTTGCACACACGCCACCAAGAATTGAACGGAAGGGTCTTTCGCGGCTGTGCGCGTTTGATGGGAGGCTCAGACGATCCCATGCTCGATCCCGAGCAGGATCTCCTGGACGCGCACCACGCCGTCCCGCGTTCGCATCGCCATCAGCGGCGACTGCTTCAGGACAGGATGCTCTTGGCTCAACCACCGTAGCGCCCGCGCGTCATCTTCAAACACTTCGCGCGCGTACGCGATCGTCCCTGCATGCATGGCGTCGGTCGGCGGCTCCGCCGCGCTCGCGTGTGAAACTTCCATCGCCACAGGCTAACCCCCTTCAAAACTAAGTATAACCTCGTCGCGTGATGCTGCTTTTCAATTGAGAGAAACCTGATTAATTGATAAATCAGTCTATCGGCGAGGCTACGATCCGGAAGTCAATTTATTGGTCAATCAATTTACCGGTCTACCGATTTGCCAAATTATCAAGAGTTTACAGCTTCCTGACGGTTTACTAGCCAACCAGATTACCAATAAATCAATTTACCGACATATCGAATAACCGATAAACCAGCGCCCACGGGACCATTAGTTACCTATGCCGCTAAATCGATTAACCAGCTTATCGATTTATCAGCAGACCGATACACCAGCAAATCGCTTTATCAACTAACCCGTTTGTCAATTTATCAATAAATCAATTTACCAGAATACCGAATAACCAACAAACCACTCCCGCGCCCGCGTCCGCGTGGGACTGATTAACCACTAAACTGATTAACCGATTTATCAATCAACCGGACTAGCCACCACACCCCCGATAAATCACCTAACCACTTAATCAATTTACCGATAAACCACACCATCGGTCCATCAATTAACCGATTAATCAATCGATCGGCAAACCGAATTCCCGATTGACCGATTTGCAAATAATTCAGATAATCAGTTTACCAGTTTGTTGACCAACCGAATTATCGGTAAAGCAACAAACGCCAATGGTAGAGCCGGCCAGGACCCTATGATTCTTACTGTCTGTTCGTTCAAAGGCGGAGTAGGGAAGACCACAACCGCGATTCATCTGGCCGGCTACCTCCAGACGCTCGGCTCCACGCTACTTGTCGACGCGGATCTCAACCGCAGCGCGGTCGTTTGGGCCAGAAAAAACAAGCTCCCGTTCCGCGTCGTTGATGAACGCCAAGCCACAATAACGACCAGGAGTCATACTCCCATTCACACGGTCATTGATACCGCCGCCCGTCCCGATCCGGAGGTTGTACAGGTTCTGGCGGAGAGTGGGGATTTCCTTGTTGTACCAACGATCCCCGATGCACTCTCCATCGCGGCGTTGCTCTCGATCGCCAAGACGCTTCAAGAACTCAAGGCCCGCTGGCGCGTCCTGCTGACTATGGTACCGCCAGCTCCGAACACTGATGGCGCCAACGCTCGAGACCAACTCATCCAGGCCGGCCTGCCACTGTTCAGTACGAGCATCAGCCGAACCATTCACTTTCCACGAGCGGCCCTTCACGGCGTCCTTGTTGAGGATCTTCCAAAACGAATAGGTGAACAGGCTGCCGAGCAGTATCGACGCGTCGCCCACGAAATACCTGGCCTGAAGGGGATTGCGCGATGACCGTCAAGAAACAACCGAGCGGGGTCTCCAAACAAACGGCCGGGGAACTCTCCGATCTGATCGCCAACCTGCGTCAGCAACCGGCGCCAGATTCGGATGCCGCCACGACGGTTTCATCACACCCATCCGTTTCACCACACCCGTCACCCCCCCCTCCTTCGGACCCAGTTGCTGAAATGCCGGCCGCCGACGCTCTCGAAGAGCAGCGACACCAACAGGGCAGTGTCACTGCCCAGAACGAATGGTCAGTTCCCCGCCAAGCTGCGCTATCCTCTTCAAGTCCGAGAACTGGAGCTTCGATTTCCGCCGGTCGCCGTCCACGCGGCAGACCCCGGCAAGAAGAACATTCAGGGAAGCGAAGCGACCCGGACTACTGCATGGCTGGAGCGTACATTCGGAAGGACACACGGAATGCCGTTCAGCGGATCCTGCTCGAGCAAAATTTTAGCGCTACCGTGAAACGCGACTACAGCGATCTCATCGAAGACTTGCTCCAAAACTGGATCGCACGCTCACGCAGCAAACCATCGAAGGATTGACGGCGATGGGAACCCCGCTCGACCGAACCCTCGCGCTCTCTCCGTCACCGCGTGACAGCTCCCGGGCCGCACGCCTGGCGAGCGCCCTCGCAGCGAAAAGTGAAGGGCAGGATCTCCTCTTCGTCTCGCAAGCTCTCATTCTCTGCGGCCTCCCGTATAGCCAGACCGACGAACGCCGAATAACGCGCGAAGCCCGCACAGCTCGTGGGCGTGTACGGGTGACCTTTCAGGCGATGCTTGACGACGTCCCAATGCCTTTTGGCAAGGACGCAGTCCTCCTCTCGTACATCACAACCCTCGCTCTACTCGCCGATAGCCCCATTGTCAACTTCGCCAACGCGAAAGACTACATGGAGCAATTTGGCGAGGACAAGGGCGGCCGAACGTATCGGCTCTTCGCCGAACGCTGGCGCCGCCTGGCCGGCCTCGTCATCGCGGTCGAACGCTACAGTACAGGCAGCCACGATACCAATTTGAAGGTCGTGATCAAGAACGCCCGTCTGCCGAGCCGTTCGAGCTTGATGGCGGCCCGTTCGGGCCTAGAAACATTCGTCGGTTTACAACCGTACTACTCCGTGACGCTAGGCACCGATTTCTGGTCGGATCTCAAAGCGACTGCCGTCCCTTTGCTGCTACCCGTCATGCGAGCCTTCTCCAACCGGCCGCTCGCTTGGCACTTCGTCCAGTATCTCCACTGGCAATCGTACGTTGCTCAGGCGGCCGCCCACGACTACGGCCATGCTGGCTCCGCCCGAATCGACTGGTCGGAACTCCGAATGATGCTCGGCAGTGCAACCAAACACGAGAAGCAACTGCGTCGCGAACTTCGAACTGTCATCTCGGATTTGAAGCTCGTCTGGCCAGAACTCAATGCTCGTTTCGACGGCACTACACTCTGCATCGCTCCTCCGGACAACGGTGTACTCCTCGTCGAAAACAGCCAGGAGCTCCAAAATAGGCGAGTCGTGCGGCAGTGGAAAAAATTCCTCGCTAGGGAAGCCCGTCTCACCTTGTAGCCACGAACGGGATTCTGTACCCCTTCGCGACTAACCAATATATCGATTTACCACTTAATCGATTTACCGAACGACCGATCCTGACATCCCATCAACTGCCCGAACCCAACGGGATTCTGTACTACCCCTGACGGGAACACGTACCACTTACAACGGGAATCTGTACTCCCGGCCCAATCCCGATTATCAAGCTGCGCTCGTCTTCACATTCCAAGCATCGGCAAGCAGCAAGCGACACATTCTTAACGCCTTAGTGTCATTCTGTTCACAATCTCCTCATTACGGCCTGGCCGATCCCTCCGCTCGTCCGCAGCCGACGATCGCACTTCGAATGAAATCTCGCACTTCGACTGAAGTCTGATAGCTCCTCGGCGCGGCCTCCGCGGCCAAGCCAAACTCCACTCCTCCTCGCCGACCACAGCGTTCGCACTCCGAATGTAGTCCCCTCTAGACCTTGCTTTCTGCGCAGAACTTTTTTTCAGCCTTCTGGACCGGCTTGGACCCCCACACTGAAACCCACGGAATGACGCACGCTAGATTTCTGTTAACACGTTTTATTTCAACACTTTACGTAGACTTGACATCATTGAACAGTCTGCCAGCACACAGTTCATTCCGTCAGATTTCGCCCGAACACCCCCTCTCTACTAGATGAGGAACCTCTGCATTCCGAGTGCGAACCGCCTATCCGTGTGCTTGTCCCCCGGCTCCTCTTTAGACCGCACTTCGAATGGAGCATCGCGAATTTACTAATGATTTTCGTTGTTTCACTCGCACCTCGAATGCACACCTCTCGCACCACGAGTGCAGCCGATTCGCACCCCGGACGCACGGACTTCGCACCTGAAATGTAGAGATTCGCACTTCGAATGAAGGAAACGGACCCTAACCCACTGATACAGAATGCTTTATTGAACCTTGATCAGTTCTTGATCGATCTTCGATCACCTTTCACCAACAAGCAGTGGTGGCTCGCAAATTCAAGCCCCAATACCTTGTAGGGACCCGACCCCTATGCGACAATCGCGCGCAAGGAAAATGCCGGTCGCATCCTCCAGCCCCTCTCGGCGTCGCGCCTCTAAACTGGCGAGGCCCACACACGCGCCCTTCGAGCGGAGCTTGGCCACGATCGGCTTCTTCAGCCCTTCATCAAATCGTGCCCGGAAGAGCACCAAGAAGGTAGTGACGTCGACTCACTTCGTAAACAGCCAACGTCATCTCGCTCGTACGACGATCATCGGAACAGACACCTACGGACTGCCAACGACGGCAGATCAAGACACCTATCTCGCCATCCTCAAGATCGCCGACGACCATCGCATCAATGGGCTCGTCCAACGGGACGTCCACTTCACCTATGCTCAGCTGCTCCAGATGCAAGGGAAGGCGCCATCGGGGAAGAACTACCAAGAGCTTGAGCAGCAGCTGTTCCGCATGATGAGCGTCACCATCAAGTCCGAAGACTCCATTTGGCAAGCTACCAAGCGCGCCTATGCGAAGGAAGCATTTCGGGTTTTTGATGCTGTGCTGCTTCGAGGAGTGGTCGACAAAGCGACTGGGATTGTCGCCACCTCGAATTTTGTTAGGCTTTCGGAGTGGCAGCTCGACAATCTGAACGCCAGATACTCCTTTCCGATTGACTACGATAAGTACCGAGGAGTGCGCAATCACATTGCGAAGGCCCTCGTCCCCATCCTGCATGTCTGGCTTTACGCTTCACGCAAGGCCGGAACATTCGCAAAAAGCTACGACGAGTTCTGCCAACTGCTCAACATCATTGAGCATAAGTACGTTTCTAGAATCCAAGACCAGCTCGGCCCGGCGTTGGACGAACTCGTTGCACTGGACTTCCTCGACCGCTGGGATATCCAGCTGATGAAAGATGGCAGGCGATACAAGATCGTCTTCGAGCATGGTCGCAGCTTCCGCGATGCCCCAACCATCGAATTGCTACTCGACGATTCCCTACCGGTCGATCAAATCGAAGCCTTAACAAGCCGCGGCATTCACCCCGAAACAGCGCGCACTCTTCTTGACGGCCTAGCCCCTGACCAGGACCTCGTAGCTCAGCTCGAATATCACGATCAGCGTGTTCAACTCGACAAAAGGAGCAAGGCTCGTCGCATCGCAAACCCTGCGGGATTGCTTGTCGATAGCATCCGGAAAAACCTATCACCCCCTGACACGTTTCAATCGAGTGCCGAGCTGAAAACACGAGAGGAAGCCGACGCCACCGCCTCGCACGAACGTTCTCTTGAGAGAGCCGTCCGGGACGCCTATGCCGCATATTGCGAGCACGAAGCCTCAAACGTCATCGATAAATTCAAGAAGGAGGATCCAGATAAATACGCCGCAGCTCTCCTAACCAAACTCGCCATACTCATCAAAGAGTATCCGATGCTTATGCGAATCACTCCTGATCAACGCTTCGACCAAGCTCATTTGGGCCTCATCAAAGACGCGATGGCCGATGTTCCACTGAAGTACAAGCAATTTCGCGCCCATTGGCTCGAGGCCAACGTAACTACGCACGACAACTAGTCGATCGCGCCCTGGGGCACCGCCGGTCTTCCACAGACTGCCCGAGATGAAACGACGGTTTCGCCATTCACCGCACCACGCGGATGCCCCGCTCCACAAGCCGAGAGGGTAGGAGAGTGCTCAGGCCCGTCAAGGTAGAAAACCCTTGACCGACCTTCCGCGCTCTCCATAGGGAATCTGGCTCTTGCCAAGAGCGGGGTGCTCTTGGATCAATCAGACCTCTCCTGCACAAAGGGACAGAACGCAATGCCCTTGCGAGCAAATCCGCCTGACGCCAGCTCGCAGCACCCCCCTGCGGCAGTCTGACAAAACGCCAACGCCCGGACGCCTGTTTCGTACGCCGGACGCAACGTTCCAATATGTCAAAGGCTCTTGCTCGTCGTGGTCGCGGAGGACCTTCAAAAACACTCGCGCTGTACCGTCGCCGACCGGACGTAATTCACCGGCAACCTTCGGTTTGAGAACGGGCGCGACAGCGAAAAGAGAGTTCGCTGCGGGTCCAGACGTCGTAGCCGATCCATTTATGAACACTGGTCGTCCTCGGACAGATGAGAACACGCGTCGTTCTATGACATAGTTCATCTATGTGACGGCGTGGGTTCCCACATCCCACGCTGGCGGTGTCGGCATGGCGTGCCCCCACGCGCCGACCGTCGCCGCGCGCGACCGTGTTCCGCGGCCGCGCGTTCGGGCTACGAGGCGCGTGCTCATGATCAGCCGTCTTCGCATCTGTCTTCTGCTCATCGTCTGCACCATCACGGCCGCCGCATCGGCGCAATCCTCCGATCCTCAGCAGCTTCTCGCTGAGGCTGATCGTCTCGCCTGGAACAAAGCCTGGACCCGCGCCGCACCGCTCTATGTGGAAGCGGAACGTCTTTTCGCCGCCCGAGGAAATGCGCGTGACGCGCTCTACGCGCGGGTCAACGCCCTCCGCGGCGACCTGCAGCGACGTTCCATTCAAGCGGTCTCCGAACAGCTCAGTGCGTATCTCGAGCACCCGTTGGCCCGCACTGACCTGAGATTGCGGCTGAGGATCCTCGTCCTCCGCGGTGAAACCGACGAAGATTTCGATCCGCCAGGTGCAGAACGCGCCTGGCGGGAAGCGGCAGACATCGCTGCCACTCTTGGCGACGACGGCTGGGCGAATCGAGCGAAAGGGGAGTTGGGGGTCGTCGCCTTCTTGCAAGGGCGCGTGTCCGAAAGCGTCATCCTCCTGGGACAGGCGCTGCGGACGGCCGAAGCCAAGGGCGATGTGCCGTCGCAGATCCGCTGGCTCACCTTGTTCGGTCACGGTCACGCACAACTCGGCCGTCACGATCAGTCGCTCCTGCTGTACGACCGCGCGCTGGCCCTGGCGGCCCGCGTGCCGGCGATGGGTATGCCGCTGCTTACATGGATGGGGAAGGCCGACGCCTTGCGACAGGCCGGTCGACTGGACGAAGCCGCCCGCGTGCTCGAGGACGCCCACGCGATGGCACTGAAAAGTGACGCCTGGGGCTATCAGGCTGAGATTGCGGCGCAACAAGCCACGATCGCGCTTGCGCGCGAGCAACCGGCCCG
>DAINCF010000262.1:0-9889 GCA_036732565.1 Vicinamibacterales bacterium | reverse complement strand
GTTGAGGCCCGCTGGTGTCGGCGGATCCGCCGGCAACACCTGCGGGGCGTTCGGCGGCAGGAGCGCTTGCACGAGCCTGCCGTTCAAGTCGAACACGACCAGCCCGGCGTCCTTGGCCGTACCGATTACCAGCGACTGCGTCGTGTCGCGCCGATTGATCCAGACCGCCGGGTCGTCCGCATCCGGCGTCGCGGGCGCGTCTTCGTAGTTGTAGAACGGCGTCGTCGTCCGTGTCGCCGTTACTACCAACGGCTCGTCCGCGAACGCGATGGCCGCTGTCGACGCCACCAGGACCAACGCCAGCGCGAGGCTCTGCTTCAAGGCTCAATCTCCCCGCGTGAGTCTAATGACGGGATGCAACGAGCGTGTGTCGGCTACGGCGTGGTCTGTGCGCTGTCAACGTGCCAGCCGTCTCGAGACCTACCGGCGCGCCGACCGGTCGACGAAGCCGCCGCTCAAACGCATCAGCATTCGCGCGAGACGGGTGCGCAGGCGCGGCACGGCTTTGCGCTCGGAGCTCAGGCTCTGAATCTGGGCTTCGACCTCCCGAGCTTCGTCCAAGAGCTCCGTGACGAGCCGATCGGGCGCCACGACCTCTGCGAGCGCATGGCCCGGATGGTGTGCCGCGTCGACGACCCGGTCGTGCCATCGCAGCTCGACGAGGGAGATCAACACGCCGACGCCGAGGATGGAGAGCACCGTGGCGAGCAGGTAGAGATTGAAATCCGGCCCGAGCACGCGCTCGAGCCACGAGTGCGCGAGCATCTTGAGGCCGACCGTCAACAGCACGACCGCCAGTGCGTGCTTGAGATAGCGGAAGGCTTTGAGCGCCCCCGCGAGCGCGAAATACAGGGAGCGCAAACCAAGAATCGCGAAGACATTGCTCGTGAAGACGAGAAACGGATCGCCTGTGATCGCGAAGATCGCGGGAATCGAATCGACGGCGAACACCAGGTCGGTCGTCTCCACCATCACCAGAGCGGGGACCAACGGCGTGAACATCAGCGCGCCGCGACCGGACCGCGGGTCGATCGCGTCGTCTCGCACGAAGAAGTGTTCGCCGTGGAATGTCCGAGTGATGGGAACGAAGCGTCGAATCAACCGGATGGCGACGTTCCGCTCGGGATCGCCGGGATGCTCACCCATGAACATCATGCGCCCGCCGGTCAGGATCAGGATGCCGCCGAAGACGTAGAGAATCCAGGAGAACTGGGCGACGAGGTGGGCGCCGATGGCGATCATCACCCCGCGCATCGCCAGTGCGCCGAGGATGCCCCAGAACAGCACGCGATGCTGATACTTCCCGGGAATCGCGAAGTAGCCGAAGAGCATCGCGATCACGAACACGTTGTCGACGCTCAGCGAGAGCTCGACGACGTAGCCGGTGAGGAATTTGAGCAGCGCCGACTGCGCGTCGTTGACCCGGCCATCGGGGAACGCCTCGCTGCGATCCACCGGATCGGGCTGAAGGCCCAAGCCCAGCCAATGGCGGTCGTACCCGATGTAGACGAACGCCGCAAACGCCATCGCGGTCGCGATCCAGATCGCGGTCCACATCAGCGCTTCGCGAACGGAGACGACGTGCGCCTTGCGGTGGAACACGCCGAGATCGAGCGCAAGCAGAACGAGAATGAACGTGAGAAACGCAATCCAAATGAGCACCACGGGCCTCCTGGCGTCGTGGTAGTCTCGCTGGCTGCGTTGAGGTGGCCGGTTTCAGCCGGGAGCGACTGCTCCGTGTTGACGACTGAACCCACCCGCGGAGTGCGGGCGTGCTACTCCCTACCAGGTACGAGCCTAGTCGCTGACCCACGCGGTGTCAAACCCAGCGGGAACGATCGAGCCGATGACGGGTCAGAAGCGCCAGCTGATTCGTGCGCCGACACGCAGCGTGTTCAGCATGCCGTCTGGGGTGATGAAGCGTCCGGCAGGCGCCTCCTCATCGAGCACGTGGAGCGAGCGGACGTCGACGCCGATGCCGGACCGGCGCGACATCGCGATCATGGCGCCGCCTCCAAACGAGAATGCGGCAACGACATTCGATCTCGTGAGCTCTCCCTCCGGGTTCTCGTTGGTGGGAGGCTCACTCAAGAAGTAGCGCTGCCGCACGTGTCCCACGCCGACGCCGGCCTGCGCATAGACGCGCAGGCGATTCGACTGGGGCAGCAGCTCGACGACGACGTGCGGAACGAACGAGACGGTGCGACCGGTTACGGGAAACTGACCGCCGCGCACGCAGACGAGTGGGGCAGGGCACAGATCGATCGTGAAATCCAGCTTCCGGGCATGAGCGAGCTCGAACTCCAGTCCAACACGAGAGGCCAACCGGAAGCGCAGCGCCGCGCTCGACGCCAGCGCGGTCTCGCCGTCGCCGAACGAGGCTCCCACAGTGAACGACGCATCTCGTTTCAACTCGTCGCCGCTCTGCGCATGGAGCGGGGCTGCCACAATCGCCAGCCACGCGAGCGAGAGGCACACCAGTCTCAACGGCTGGGTTCCTGATACAGGCCGATCACATTGCCGCCGGGATCGCGGAATCTGGCGGTGATCTCCGGGGCGTCGGCGCCGATCGGCTGGACGAGCTCGCCGCCCTGCGCCAGAATCCTCTCGATGGTGTCGGCGACGCTGTCGACCATGATGTAGACGAGCAGCCCTGGCGTCGATGCAGGCGGTTTCCCGGTGACCCACGTGCCGCTCACTTCACCGACGCCATCGTCGAACGCGATTTGGCCATCGCCGCGCTGTCTGGTCCGCCAGCCGAAGACGGTGCCGTAGAAGTCAGCCGACCGTCGCGCGTCGGCTGCCGGCATCTCGATGTAGCAGATCTTCCCGTTCCCAATCGTCGGCGGCATTCTGGCTCCCTCGCGTGTGTCGCTTCAGTTGACAACATACTCAGACGTCTATATACATAAACGACTGAGTATGCGCAAGCCGGATTCGCTGCCCGGTTCGTTGGACCTGCTGGTGTTGAAGGCGCTGTCGCGGCGGCCGCGGCTGCATGGCTACGCGCTGATGGCCGCGATCCAGGAGACGTCCGGCGACGTGCTCCGGGTCGAGGAAGGGTCGCTCTATCCGGCGCTGCACCGGATGGAGGAGGCCGGCTGGATCCGCGCGGAGTGGATCACGAAGGACACCGGAAAGCGCGCCCGCATCTACCAGCTGACGGCAGCCGGGAAGAAGCAGCTGGCCGCCGAGGAATCGCGGTGGCAGGCGCTCTCGGCGGCCGTGAACCGCGTCCTCAGGACGGTGTGACGTGTCGATGTGGTCGCGCGTGGTCAACGTCTTTCGCGGCGATCGCGTGCTGGACGAGATCGACGAGGAGATGGCCGCACACGTCGAGGAAGCGATCGAGCAGGGCCGCGACCCGGAAGACGCTCGGCGCGCTTTTGGCTCTCCGCTGCGGCGACGGGAGGAGAGCCGCGATATCCGCATGCTGCCGTGGCTCGACGCGCTCCGGGCCGACGCGGTGTTCGGCTGGAGGCAGTTGACCAGACACGGCGTGACGTCCGCCATGGCCGTCCTCTCGCTGGGTCTGGGGATCGGCGCCTGCACCACCGCGTTTCGGCTGATCGATGCGCTGCTCCTGCGACCACTACCGGTTGCGGAGCCCGGACAGCTCTATGTCCTATCACGTCACGACACGGATCCCGGTAACGACGAGACCCGCGAATCGGATGGGTTCGAGTATCCGCTGTTCCAGGCACTACGTGCCGCGGCGGTGGGCCGCGCGGAGTTGATCGCAGCCTCCTACGTCGCGCGTGCGGACCTCACCCACGAGGTGGACGGCGAGCTGGAGCAGGCGTACCGACAATACGTGTCGGGCTGGATGTTCGACACCTTGGGCCTCCGAGCCGCGCTCGGGCGGCTGCTGACGGCATCGGATGACCTCCAGCCGCGCGCGCATCCGTACGCCGTCATCTCGTACGACTATTGGGCGCAGCGGTTTGGCCGCGATCCGGATGTGATCGGCCGCACGTTTCGGATGGACCCCGGCCCGATTCTGTATGAGATCGTCGGTGTCGTGGAGTCGCGCTTCACGGGCACGGAGCCTGGCACGATGACCGACATCTTCGTGGCGACGATGATGCATCCGGGAATCGATCGGGCTGACTGGACCTGGTTCCGAATCTTCGCGCGAATCGAACGCGGTGCCCGTGCGCACGCGGTTCAGGACAGCCTTCAAGCGACGTTCCGGACGTTTCGCGAAGACGTGGCGCCGCAGTTCCGTGGCCGCCCACGGCAGTCCACCGACCGATTCCTGAACGAGACGTTGGTGTTGGAGCCGGCCGCCGCGGGAGTGTCGGCGATGCAGGGCGACTATCGGCAGTCGTTGGTTGCCCTCGCCGCGTTGGTCGCGGTCGTGCTGCTCATCGCGTGCGTGAACGTCGCGAACCTCCTGACCGCCCAGGCGACCGCGCGGTCACGCGAAATGGCCCTGCGCGTCTCGATCGGCGCCGGGCGCTGGCGGCTGGTGCAGTTGACGCTGGTGGAAAGTGCCTGGCTCGCGTGCCTGGCGGCGAGCGTCGGTGTGCTCTTCGCGTGGTGGTCGGCGCCGTTCGTCGTCAGCATGGTCAACCCACCCGACAACCCGGCGCGGCTGGTCTTGCCACCGGACTGGCGTGTCGTCGCCTTCACGCTCACGCTCACCGTCGCCGTGACCGGCGTGTTCGGTCTGACGCCTGCGTGGCGCGCCTCGGCCGTCACGCCGCTCACCGCGCTTCGAGGCGGAGCGCCGTCATCGAAACGTCTGACGATGCAGGGGTTGGTCGCCGCGCAAGTGGCGTTCTGCGTCTTCGTGCTGTTCGTCTCGGGCCTGTTCGTCAGCACGTTCGATCGCTTGACGACTCAGCCGACGGGCTTTTCAGAGGATCGATTGCTGGCAGTGGAGGTGGGCGCGCCGTGGGCGCCGCCCGCTTCATGGGATCAGCTGGCCGACCACTTGGCCGCTGTGCCGGGTGTGGAGGGGGTCGCGCTGACGTCGTGGCCGTTGCTGAGCGGCACGGTGTGGAACACGTTCATTGCCATCGACGGCGCGCTTCAGGAACGACGACCGTATTTTCTCACCGTGTCCCCTCGGTGGGCCGAGGTCATGAAGATCCCGCTCATCGACGGCCGAGACTTTCGTGCCGACGAGACCTATCCTGGCGTCGCGATCGTCAACGAAGCGTTTGCCAAGCAGTACTTCGACGGCGTCAGTCCGATCGGTCGATGGTTCGAGGAGACGCCCAGTCGAGGCAACGCCCTGCCCCAGGAAGCCGCCGGCACGCGGTTTCGTGTGCAGATCGTCGGCCTCGTGGCTGACGCGCGCTATCGCAACCTGCGCGAGCCGGTTCAGCCGACGGTGTACGTCCCGTTTCGATCGGTCGATGCGAACGGTGCCGTCGAGCCCATCGCGGGCGGAGTGTTGCTCGTGCGTACGATCGCCGCGGATCCGCTGGCGCTCGTATCGAGCGTGCGTCACGAGATTTCTCGCGCACGGCCTGACTTCCGGATCAGCAGCATTCGCACCCAGAACGCGCTCAACGCGTCGCACACAGTGCGTGAGCGGCTGCTTGCCACGCTGGCCGTATTCTTCGCAGGTGTCGCGCTTCTGCTCGCCGGCATCGGCGTGTGTGGAGTGCTCTACTACTCCGTGATCCAACGCCAGCGCGAGATTGGCATCCGGATGGCGCTCGGGTCGACGCCGGGCGATCTGGCGCGGCGGGTCACCGTCCAGATCTTCTCGATGGTGCTCATCGGATCGGTCGCTGGCCTCGCGCTCGGCCTCGCCTCCGAGCGCTACGTGGCCACGCTCCTCTACGGCGTCACCGCCACCGATCCGCTGATGCTGGCCGTTCCGTGGGTGACGATGATCGCGGTTGTAATTCTGGCGGCGTTGCCGCCGGTGATCAGGGCCGTGCGTATCGACCCGCTCACGATCTTGCGCGCGGAGTAATCAGTTCCCGCCTGCACTAGGCGCGGGCATTGCGTGCGAGGCGCAGGTCGAGATGACGCCGCACGTCCGGCCACTCCCGCGCGAGGATGCTGTACATCACCGTGTCTCGCACGCTGCCGTCGCGCCGGATGCCGAAGTGCCGAATCACGCCGTCCTTTCTGGCGCCCAGCGCCTCGATGGCCCGCTGCGAGCGAAAGTTGAAGCCATCCGTCCGCAGACCCACCACCGCGCACCCCAACGTCTCGAACGCGTGATGGAGCAGAAGACGCTTGCAGGCGGTGTTCACGTGCGTGCGCTGATAGCTCTCTGCGTACCACGTGTAACCGATCTCGACGCGATCCATCTTGGGCAGGATGTCGTGGTAACGCGTGGTGCCGATGATACGGTCGCTGGCCAGGTCGCGGACCACCCACGGAAGCATGTGGCCGTCTTCCTGTCCTTTCAGCGCCTCTAGCACGTATGCCTGCATGCCGCCGGGCGGAGGCACGGTCGTGAACCACAGCTCCCACAGGCTGCCGTCCGCCGCCGCGTCTGCCAGCGCCTCGTGATGATCTTCGGTCAGCGGCTCGAGACGAATAGCGTCATCCTCGAGCGTCGTGGGCCGCAGGTCGGTCATGCGCCACAGGCTACAAGCAATCGCACGACGCCGATAGAGCCAATAGGGCAGTCCATCATCGGCCGCGACCTCCAGGAGGATGGCACAGGTCTTTAGGTTAGAGCACGTTGCGAATTGTACGTAGCGCAGGCCTTCAGGCCTCAGCGGCGAGAGCCGGCCCACCGACGTGTGTGGCAGGCCTGAAGGCCTGCGCTACCTACGCTGTCGGCAATTTCGTAACGCGCTCAGAGTGACAAGTCCATCTGTGCCATCCGAGTAATCTGTGGCTGCCTTTTCGAGAATCTTTGAATCTGCGTGAATCTGCGGCCAACCAAATTCGCGCAATAGATAGGGTTCGTAACCTGAGCCCTCGCGCGGACGAATTCCTAGGGGAATTTCCACTGGAGGTATTCGATGAGACGTGTTGTCCTGTTCGCCCTCGGCGTGCTCGTGGCTTCGACCACGACGTTCACGCAAACGCCGGATCCCTCGATGGAGCGGGCCCTGGCCGCCGCGCCCCCCCGGCTGAAGGAAGCCGCGACGGTCGTCAAATGGAAGCCTGACAACACCTACGAGACGGTGAAGAAGGGCACGAATCGTCTGGTCTGCTACGACCGTTCCGGCGAGCCGGGGCAGCAGCCCTTCGCGGTGCAGTGCACCAGCATCGCCAACCTGGATCGCGTCGCGCAGAATCGGAAGTTCGAAGCGTTGACCGACAAGGCCGCCCGGCAGGCTGCCCTGGAGGCGGCCGAGAAGGACGGGACTCGCGTGAAGCCCGAATACGGGTCGGTCTGGTACACGATGAGCGGCGCCGAGCAGGCAAAGGCCAGGACGCACGTCACCATTGCCGTGCCCGGCGCGACGACGGCGTCCACCGGTCTTCCTGACAACCCGGCGCAGGGTGGTGTGTGGATCATGAACGCCGGAACGACCACCGCACACATCATGACGCCGGGCAGCTAGCTCACCCCCGCGACCAGGGGCGGGTCTAATGTGATGCACTAAAGACCCGCCTCAACCTGCCCGATACCACCCTCGAACGGACGTCCGCCTGCCCCCTCCCCCGGAGCGCTATCGGATCCGCCAGCGATTGACGGATTTCGATCGGATTGCATCCGGCCGTAGGACCTGCTTTCGAGGGGAGCTCAGCCGTTGGTATCTCGATCGAAGTCGATCTGTGTCTTTTTTGTGCTCGTCGCCGTGCTCTCCCCGGCGATCGTGGGCGCCGCGACGCTTCCACCAGGGTTCTCTGAGAGCCTCGTGGCGAGCGATCTGGACAGTCCCACGGCCATGCAATTCGCGCCCGACGGTCGGCTCTTCGTGTGCGAGCAGGGTGGCACGCTGCGCGTCATCAAGAACGGGTCGCTGCTGGCGACGCCGTTCGTCTCGCTGAACGTCGACTCCCAAGGGGAGCGCGGACTGCTCGGCGTCGCGTTCGATCCCGCGTTTGCATCGAATCAGTACGTCTACGTCTACTACACGACGGCGACCTCACCCATTCACAATCGCATCAGCCGCTTCACCGCCAACGGTGACGTTGCCGCGAGCGGCAGCGAGGTCGTCATCCTCGACCTCGAAAACCTCAGCGGCGCGACCAATCACAACGGCGGCGCGATCGACTTTGGCGCGGACGGCAAGTTGTACATCGCGGTCGGCGACAACGCCAACAGCGGCAACGCAGAGGTCTTGACCAATCGCCTTGGCAAGATGTTGCGCATCAACCCCGACGGCTCGATTCCCTCGGACAATCCAACGCTGGGGACCGATGCGAACCGCGCCATCTGGGCGTACGGGCTGCGCAACCCGTTCACGTTCGCCTTCAACTCCGCCGGCACGCAGATGTTCATCAACGATGTCGGCCAGAACACGTGGGAGGAGATCAACGACGGGGTGCCAGGGGCCAACTACGGCTGGCCCGACACTGAAGGGCCGACGACCAATCCCGCCTTCGTCTCTCCGAGGCACGCCTACACGCATGCCAGCGGCGGGTGCGCGATCACCGGCGGCGCCTTCTACACACCGTCGACGCCGATGTTCCCGACCGAATACACGAACGACTATTTCTTCGCCGACTTCTGCGGCAACTGGATCAAGCGCCTGGATCCCGCGAACGGCAACTCGGTCACGGACTTCGCCAGCGGCCTCTCCTCGCCGGTCGATCTCAAGGTGCAAGGCGATGGCAGCCTCTACTATCTCGCGCGTGAAGCGGGCGCGGTGTATCGCGTCACCTACAGCGCCGGGCCGACGCCGCCGACCATCACCGCGCACCCGGCGAATCAGTCGATCAGCGTGGGTGGATCGGCAACGTTCAGCGTGAGCGCCGGCGGCACGGCGCCCCTTTCGTATCGATGGCAGCGCAACGGCGTCGACATCCCCGGCGCGGCCGGCGCGGGCTCGAGCTACACGATCAGCAACGCCACGGTCCAGGACAACGGGGTGACGTTTCGCGCGCGCGTCATCAACGGCGCGGGCAACGCGCTGAGCAACAGTGCGACGCTGACCGTCAGCACGACACCCAACCCGCCGGCCGCGGCGATCACGCAGCCGGCTGCCAACGCGCTCTACAGCGGCGGCAGCGTGATCACCTACACAGGCACGGGCACCGATCAGCAGGACGGTACGCTGCCCGCCAGCGCGTTCACGTGGCGTATCGACTTCCACCACGACACGCACACGCATCCGTTCCTTCAGCCGACCACCGGCGCGACCACCGGCAGCGTCACGATTCCCACGGCCGGGGAAACGGCCGCGAACGTCTGGTATCGCATCTATCTGACCGTGCGTGATGCCGGCGGGCTGACGCATACCGTCCAGCGCGACGTCTTCCCGCGCAAAGTGCGCATGTCTCTGAATACGAGCCCGGCGGGGCTCCAAGTGCGTCTCGACGGACAGCCCACGGCGACACCGCTGTCGTTTGAATCGGTGGTCGGGATGGTGCGGAACCTGGCGTCCCAGGCGCCGCAAGTCGTCGACAACACGACCTACGAGTTCGTCTCCTGGTCGGACGGCGGCGCGGCCGCGCACGACGTGTCGACGCCATCGGTCGACACGACGTACACCGCGACCTATCGTGCGGTGCCCGCGGGTCCCGCTCCAGGCCCTGGCACTCCACCTCCACCCACGCTCAGCTCGTACATCAACGGGTTGTCGCTGAATCTGTGGTGGACGCCCGTGGCGGGCGCCACGTCGTACGTGCTCGAGGCCGGCAACGCGGCGAACGCGGCCGACCTGCTGAACGCCAACGTGGGGTCGTTGACGTCCCTGCAGGAGATCGCGCCGCCGGGCACCTACTTCGCGCGCGTCCGATCGGTTGGACCCAGCGGCACCAGCGCCGCGTCGAACGAGGTCCAACTCACGCT
>DAINCF010000261.1:0-9890 GCA_036732565.1 Vicinamibacterales bacterium | reverse complement strand
CGACGAAGCGCACGTCGCTGACCGCGCCCACCTCGACGCCGGCGAGCCGCACCGGCGAGCCGCCCTTGAGGCCCGCGACGTTGGGAAACACCGCCTTCAGATGGTATTGCTGCCAGAAGAAACTTCCGCCGCCGACGGCGAAGATCAGAATGGCCGCCATCACCATGGCGAAGATGGTCACCATGCCGATCTTGAGCTCGGCCCAGGCCAATGAACGTGTGCGCGGCATGTCCGGTCACCTTTAAGAGAGAAACGCCCGGAGGTACGGATCGGTTGACGACCGCAGCTCCTCGGCGGATCCCTCGAATACGATCTTTCCGTCCTTCAGCATCACGAAATCGGCCTCTTCCATCTTGTTTTCCGAGGCCTGTTTGAGCGTCACCTCGGAGCCGCCCTGCTCGGCCGTGTGCGTCGCGACGTAGAACGCGTCGCGCAGCTGGTGGGTCACCATGACCGACGTCACGTCATGGATGTCGCGCAGCTTGATAATCTCGCGATCGACCGTCAACGAGGTGATGGGATCGAGGCCGGTGGTCGGCTCGTCGTACAGCAATAACTTGGGCTGCGCACACATCGCGCGGGCGATCGCGACCCGGCGTCGCTGCCCGCCCGACAGCTCGGACGGCATGCGATCGATGTACTCGCTCAGTCCAACGAACCCGAGCACTTCTTCGACGCGCGCGCGCACGCCTTCGAGCGGCTGATCGGTCTCTTCGTACAGCTTGTACCCCACGTTCTCGCCCACGGTCAGCGAGTCGAACAGCGCGCCCTCTTGAAAGACCATCCCGAGGTTGGCGCGAACGCGCATCATCTCGATCTCGGTCGTCTGGTCGACGCGCTCCCCGAAGACGTGCACCTCGCCCGAGTCGGGTTTGAGCAGGCCGAGCACGATCTTGAGGACCGTCGACTTGCCGGCTCCGCTCGCCCCGAGGAAGATCTTCGTGTGCCCGCGCCGGATGGTGAAGCTCACACCGTTCAGGATCACCTTCTCGTCGAAGGCCAGATGCACGTCCTTGAACACGACGACGGGCTCGTCGGTATCGCCTGGGGCGGTCACGAGCGAGGAACGGGGCTCTGGCTGCATCAGGGCAAAATCGACATCAACAGTCGCGTGATGAAGAAGTCCGCCGCGATCACCATGATCGACGATGTGACCACCGCATTGGTGGTGGATCGACCGACTCCTTGGGTGCCGCCGGTCGTGCGCAGGCCGACGTGACAGCCGACGGTCACGATGACGAAACCGAGCACGATCGGCTTCACGATCCCCATCCAGATGTCGCCCATGTACAGACCATCCACCACCGACGTCCAATACACGCTCGAGGCCACGCGCAACTGCCCGACGGCAATGATCCAGCCGCCGAGCATCCCGACGGTGTTCGCCACAATCACCAGGATGGGCGCCATGATGAAACCGGCGAGCACGCGCGGAACGACGAGCTTGCGGACGGGATCGGTCCCGAGGGCGCGCAAGGCGTTGATCTGATCCGTGACCACCATCGAGCCTAGCTCGGCGGCGATACCGGACCCCACCCGACCGGCGAGCATCAGCGCCGTCAGCACCGGGCCGAGCTCCTTGACCATCGATGCGCTGACGAGCCGTCCGACGTAGGGTCGCGCGCCGAATTGATCGAGGGTGGCGCCGCTCTGAAGAGCGAGCACGGCGCCCGTGAAGAAGCCGGTGAGCACCACCACGGTCAGGGACCCGATCCCGATCGCATCCATCTGCTCGATGAAGTCGTGCCAATAGAACGGCCGCGTGACGACGCCGCGGGCCGTGGCTCCGCACAGACGCACGTACTCCTGAATCTCGAGCAGGCCTTTCTTCACCCACTCGACCAGCGGTCCACTCACGCGTTCAACCGTCCCGTGGAAGGCCCGAGCCCGAGCTCGCGCGTGCGCAAGGTGCGAATCTGGTCACGCAGGGAGGCCGCGCGCTCGAAGTCGAGATTGGCCGCGGCGGCCCGCATGTCCTTCTCGAGCGAGGCCAGGTGTGCATCGAGCTCCGCTTGCGTCCGGAACCGCCGCTCCTCGGTGCGTGCCTCCGGCACGGCCATGTAGTCGCGCTCGTACACGCTCATCATCACGTCGTCGATCGCCTTGATGATGCTCGTGGGCGTGATGCCGTGCTCGGTGTTGTACGCCGCCTGGAGCGTGCGGCGGCGTTCCGTCTCGTTGATCGCCGCTTTCATCGAGTCGGTCATCGTGTCTGCGTACATGATGACGCGGCCTTCCACGTTTCTCGCCGCGCGCCCCGAGGTCTGGATGAGCGCGCCGCCCGAGCGCAGAAACCCTTCCTTGTCGGCGTCGAGAATGGCGACCAGCGACACTTCGGGAAGGTCGAGCCCTTCGCGCAGCAGGTTGATGCCCACCAGCACGTCGAACTCCCCGCGTCGAAGGTCTCTCAGAATCTCCACGCGCTCCAGCGTATCGATATCGGAATGCAGGTAGCGCACGCGCACACCGAGCTCCTGATAGTACTGCGTCAGATCCTCGGCCATGCGTTTGGTGAGGGTGGTCACCAACACCCGCTCGCGCCGTTCGGCTCGTATCCGAATCTCGTGCAAGAGGTCGTCCACCTGCCCTGCGACCGGTCGCACTTCAATCGGCGGATCCATCAAGCCCGTCGGCCGAATCACCTGCTCGACGACGACGCCCCTGGCCTTCTGGAGCTCGTACGGCCCCGGCGTCGCGGACACGTAGACAATCTGCCGCACGCGCTCTACCCACTCCTCGAAGTTGAGAGGACGGTTGTCCAGCGCGGACGGTAGCCGGAAGCCGAAGTCGACCAGCACCTCCTTGCGGGAGCGATCGCCGTGATACATGCCGCGCACCTGCGGGACCGTCTGGTGGCTCTCGTCGACAATGACGAGCGCGTCCTCGGGCAAGTAGTCGAACAGGGTCGGCGGTGGCTGGCCTGGCAGCCGTCCGGTCAGGTGCCGCGAGTAGTTCTCGATGCCGTGGCAATAGCCGATCTCTTTGATCATTTCGAGATCGAACATCGTCCGCTGATGGAGCCGCTGCGCTTCGAGGAGCTTCCCGTCGGCCTCGAGCTTGCCGCGCCACTCCGTCAGCTCGGCCTTGATGGTCTCAACGGCGTGCACCAGGCGAGCGCGCGAGGTCACGAAGTGCGACTTCGGGTAGACCGCCACGCGATCGTGACGCTTCTGAATCTTGCCCGTCAGCGGATCGATCGTGACGAGCTCGTCGACCTCGTCACCGAAGAGTCCGATCCTGAGCGCCGTTTCCTCGTACGACGGGTAGACTTCGATGATGTCGCCACGGACGCGGAACGTGCCGCGGCCGAAGTCGTGATCGTTGCGCTCGTACTGGATCTCGACGAGTTTGCGAAGAATCTGATCGCGGCCGATGCGCTGCCCGCGCTCCAGCGGCAGCACCATGCCGTAGTACGCCTCCGGCGAGCCCAGACCGTAGATGCACGACACGCTGGCGACGATGATGACGTCGCGGCGCTCGAACAGCGAGCGCGTGGCCGACAGCCGCATCCGATCGATCTCGTCGTTGATCGTCGCTTCCTTCTCGATGTAGGTGTCGCTCGACGGCACGTAGGCTTCGGGCTGGTAGTAGTCGTAGTAGCTGACGAAGTACTCGACAGCGTTCTCGGGAAAGAACCGGCGGAACTCCTGGAACAGCTGTGCCGCCAGGGTCTTGTTGTGGGCCATCACCAGCGTCGGACGGTTCACGCGCGAGATGACCTGGGCCATCGTGAACGTCTTGCCCGATCCGGTGACGCCGAGCAACACCTGGTGGGGGTCGCCGCGGTCGAGCCCCGCGACCAGCTCGGGCACCGCGTGCGTCTGATCTCCTCGCAGGTCGAAGTCGGAGACGAGCGTGAAGCGATCGTAAAGCGAGGGCATACCGATGGAATGGAAGATCCCATCGTACCACAGGCCGTTTGCGCCGGCGTGTGAGCGCGGTTGGGGTGATTCGCCAACCGGGTAAGGGCCAGGGAGGGGCGGCGAGCCGCCCTATTGCGACGCCTTCATCACCGCAAAGTAGCCCTTGCGGCTGCGCACCTTGACGTCGGGGCGCTTCACCCTGATCTCGACCTTGCGCCACGCGCCATCCTGCGCGGCGTTGGTGGACGCGTAGCCGAGGTGATACTGGGCCTTGATCTCTTCGAGGATCTTCGCGTACGCCGAGTCGAGGTCTTCGAGCTGGCTCGGGAAGAACGCCAGGCCCCCGGTCGTCTCGGTCATCTGCTGGAGGCGCATGCGCAGTTCGTTGCGCGCGCTGCCGGCGTGCTCCACCAGCCCCACGGCGTAGACGGTGACATCCGAGGCCCGGAGTAGCGTCAGGGTGTCGCTCCAGGACAACTCCGATCGTGTGTCGCCGCCGTCCGTGTACATCACCAGAATCTTGCGACCGCTCTGCTGATCGGCGCCATCGAGATAGACGCCGAGCGCATCGTAGAGCGCGGTCCAGCCGTCGGGTTTGCGTCGGCGAATCCGCTCCACGAGCCGCGCGAAGTCGCGCTGCGGGTAGCGCGTGACGCGTACCTCTTCGTCGAAATCCACCAGCGTGATGTCCTGCGCTTCGGGCAGCAGGTTCAGGAACTTGATCGCGGCGCTCCGCGCCAGCTTCAAATCCGACTCCATGCTGCCGCTGGTGTCGAGCATGAGCCCGAGATGTCGCTTGCCCAACTCCTCGTCGGCCCCCAGCGAGAGTCCCGTACCGTCCGTCCCGACACCGCCCGAAAAATACTGGACCTTCTGCTCGCGGCCGTCCTCGATGAGGGTGAAGTCCTCCGGGGCGAGATCGGTGACGAAATTGCCCCTCCGATCGACCACCGTGACCCCAAACGTGACGAGGTCGACGCCGCTGCGGAAGACCGGTCCCTGGGCCGATGTTCCAACCGTGAGCGTCACGAGCAGCGCAGCGAAAGGCAGGCTGAGGCGCGGCATGCGGGACCCGGAATTCGTCGCATCATACGCCAGCACCCGCGGCCCGTCGAGTCCGTTCGACAGTTCAGTAACGTAACTGCACGAAACTGAAAGCGGGGCTATAATGTGAGACTGTCGTCTATGGCCATTGCCTTGGCGGACTGCGAGGCACCTGACCGATGAGGTGTTTGGCGGTCTGTCACACCGAGCTGATGGTGAGGCTGCTCGAAGCGGTGCTCACCCCCGGCGTCGAGTTCGAAGCGCTGCTCGAGAGCGGTCCTCTGGCCCGGAAGCTCCACGCCTCCGGCACGGGGACCATCGTCGGCGACCAGAAGCGGGTCGACACCTACGTCAAGGCCGATCTCACTCCCGGCACGTGCGTGCTGGTCGAGGACAACGGCCGCAAGCAGCTGAGAAAAGTCCTCGAAGCGGTACGAGACGCCGGCGGCACGCTCGTCTACGTCGTCGGCACCAGCCTGTCCGGTGTCGAGCGGTGCGAAGAGCTCCGGAGCGACTTTCCCGAGGTCACGACCATCACGCTGGCGGAGCTCGTGGGCCCGCCGCTCGTCACCGAGCTCGGTCGTTCCGTCACCCGCCAGAAGGTCCAGCAATATCAGCGCTACTTCGACGATGCCGATCGCATTCTGATCCTGCTGCACAACGAGCCCGATCCGGATGCCATCGCCAGCGGACTCGCGGTCAGGACGATTCTGCGCCGCAACCGGCAGACCGCCATCATCGGCTGCCTGCAAGGGGTCACGCGCCCGGAGAACCTGCGGATGCTCAAGCTCCTCGATCTGCAGATCGAGGTGTTGCAGCCCGACGAGATTCGCGAGTTCGACAAGGTCGCGTTGGTCGATGTGCAGCCGCACTACTTCCCCGGTCTCCTCCCGCAAGCCGATCTGGTGATCGATCATCATCCCGAGCAACACGGCTACAACGCCGTGTTCAAGGACATCCGCTCGGACTACGGATCGACGTCCACGATCCTCACGGAGCACCTGCGCTCGGTCGACATCGAGATTTCGGAGCGGGTCGCCACGGCGATGCTCTACGCGATCAAGTCCGACACGCTGTTCTTCAACCGCCAGGCCAACCGCGCCGACCTCGACGCGTTCTCGTATCTCTACCCGCTGTCGGACGCGACGATGATCCGGAAGATGGAGGGCTCGGAAATCACCGCCGAGCGCCTCGACTTCGTCATCAAGGCCTGGCAGCAGGGGCGGATGTTGGAGCACGTCTTCTGCGCGTTCCTCGGCGAGCCGCCGCGCGAGGATTTCATCACCTACATCGCCGACTTCTACTTGCAGCTGGAAGACGTGCAGTGGACGGTCATCTCGGGCGTGGTGAACGACCGCTTCGTCGTGTCGGTGCGCAACCTCGGCTACTCGCGCAATGCCGGCGACTTCGTCCGCCGCTGGTTCAGCGACATCGGCAGCGCCGGCGGCCACCGCGCGATGGCCAAAGCCGTAGTGCCCCTCGAAGCGTTTCAGCGGAAGTTCGGGACCTACGAAGGCAGCCGCATCAACCAGCGCATCCTGGAGCTGGTGCTCGAGTTCCTGCACGAAACCGCAAACGCCAAGATCAAGGCATAAGAGACATCCCTACTTGCGCAGGCGGCGCGCGCGGCGGGCGCACCTGCGAGCATGCCCCCGTTCCGTGTGGCGCACCGTACTGAGAGAGAACGCGCGATTGCTACGTCTGGGTCTGGTAGCCGGCCGCCACGACCTGCCTGTGGCGGCCCGCGCAAGGAGGATCGATGCGTATCGCACCATCCGTTGGTCTCGTCGCCGCGGCCGTTCTGACGTTTATCCTGGCATTGGCAACCGTCCCAACGGCGGCGGCCGGCCATGGCGCGCCGGCGATCCCAGTGGCCGTTCCTGTCCAGCCCGTGCTCGATCCTGCCGCGTTTGCGCTGTGCACGGCCGAAGGACTAGGGGCCGTGGAGAAGTGTGAGGCGGTCGGCAACCCGCCGACCTACCAGGTGCCGCCGGGACGGCGACTTCTCATCGAGCAGGTCTCCGGCGACTGCGGCACCGACTACGAGCACGGGGCACCGTTCCTGATCAAGGTCGTCGCGCGGACGAAGGGTGTCGTGCTCGGGCACGAGATCATCGGCGTGACGCGCCCGGACCAGCCAGGCGGTCGCATTCCGCTGACGCTGACGCGCATCTACGCCGATCCACAGTCCATGGTCACGATCGATCTGACCGGAATCCCCGCCGTCGAAGGCCGCTTCTGCCGCGTCACGTTCTCAGGTCAGCTGGTGAAGCCGTAGGGGCGCTCGCGACCAGTCCGCCGAACCGAGGAACGCGAAGGTGGAGCCGCCGCTACGAGAGCGCCTGCTGCAGGTCTTCAATCAGATCGTCTGTGTCTTCGAGGCCGATCGAGAGACGCATCATGCCTCGCGTCACGCCAGCTTTCTCGAGCTCCTCGTCGTTGAGGCCGTACTGTGACGTCAGCACCGGCAGGCTGCAGATCGTCTCCACCCCACCCAGGCTGGCCGCGCGCTTGACCAGCTGCAGCTTGTCGAAGACGCGATAGGCGGCCTGTTGGCCGCCGCGGACGTCGACGCACACCATGCCGCCGAAGCCGGTCATCTGCTTGCGGGCGATCTCGTGATCCGGGTGTGACGGCAGGCCCGGATAGTAGACCTTGACCAGCTGCGGATGCCCCTCGAGCGCCCGCGCGATGGCCATGGCGTTCTCGTTGTGACGCGCGACGCGCAGCGGCAGCGTTTTCAAGCCTCGGCCGAGTGCGTAGGCCGGCTGCGGATCCAGCACACCCCCGAGCAGCCGGCGCGTCTTCGACACGCGTTCGATGATCTCGCGTGAGCCGGACAAGACGCCGCCGGTGACGTCGCTGTGCCCGTTCAGATACTTCGTCGCGCTCTGCATCGACAGATCGATGCCCATCGCCAGCGGCTGCTGATTGATGGGGCTGGCGAACGTGTTGTCGATCGCGGACAACACGCCGGCCATCCGACAGGCCGCGGCCACGGCCGCGATGTCGACGCAGCGCAGGGTGGGATTGATGGGCGACTCGAACCAGACGATGCGCGTGCTCGGTCCAATGACCCGGGCCGGATCGCGCAGCTCCTCGAGCGATACGAAGCGGCGCTGCACGCCATAGCGCGACAAGAGGTGCTCGATCAGGTGAAAGGTGCCACCGTAGATGGCCGCGGCACAGACGACTTCGTCACCCGCCTGCAACAGGCCGATGAGGGCCGTGCTGGTGGCGGCCATGCCCGAGCTGAACACGATCGACGCCTCGGCGCCGTCGACGGAGGCGAGCTTCTGCTCCACCGCGACCACCGTGGGGTTCTCGTATCGAGAGTAAAGGTAGCCGCCCAGCGTGCCTTCTTGGTACTTCTCGACATCCGCCGCCGAATCGAACACATAGGTGCTCGTCTCGTAGATCGGCGTCGTCAACGGTGCCGTTGGCCCGGGGGTTGTCTGTTCGCCGCGATGGATTAGTTCGGTGTGCTTCCGCATGAGTAGCTCTTCTAGGGCTTGAGGCTCGAGGCTTGGGGCCTGAGGCCCTCCGGGGGCCTGGGCCTTGGGGCTTGGGGCTTGGGGCCGTTGCTTGAACTGAGTGAACCCGTGAATTTTCCGAAACTGCGTCATCTGTGCAATCTGCGGCCAACCTGAATCTGTGACATCACCTGGGGCCGTCGCTGGCCAACCAACTGAGGCGCTCTCCGCTGGCGCCGAGGACTCGTTCGATGAACGTGCGCGAGGCATCGTCGTGGCCTTGCGCCATGAGCTCGGCCAGGGATTGATGTCGATCGGAGCGCACGTCGTACGCGCCGTGAAAGTCTAGCGCCTGCACCGGATTGTGGGTGGGGCGGATGACGTACACGCCTCGAAAGCGATGTTCGAGTTGTCGCAGCGCATCCTCGAGGGCGGAAGACTCCGCCGACGAGATGTGCTCGCTGAGACGGCCGCGCGCATCGATCCGCGATGGCACGAGCTCGTGCGGGCGCGGCGCGTCGGGCGTTGCCGCGACGACGATGACCTGTTCCACGCCGGCGGCGGCGACCTCCTCGAGCAGGCGTCCCAGACTCGCCGGCCGATCGACAAGCCGATGGATCTCGCCGCGCCAATAGCCGTCGGGCGCGAACTTCACGAGCGCAGGCTCGGTCAGGACGGCGGGGCTGAGCGCCGCCTGCAGCACGTGCAACAGGTCGGCGCGTGCGTGACTGCTGAGATCGAACGCCTCCCCTCGCCGCGGACTCGTCGCCGACGGCGGCGGAAACAGCGCGGCGTGATACGGCGCGCGCAGCATGCCAAAGACGAGATCCCTCCGGGCGTCCAGATCGTGGACGACCAGGAGCAGCTCCTTGAAGCCCGGCTGCCCGAGATTCTCCACCAGCAACTCACTGAACCGGCGGCTGAACTCTTCGGGCACCGGTGGCCACGACGCATGGCCGCCGCGGACCAGGTCCCACACGGCGCGCGCGAAGTGCGAGAGCGCACGCATCTGATCGAGCGGCGCGCCGAGCAGCGACCACAGACGGTTTCCGCGCGCACGACGGGGATATGGCATCCGCCACCAGGCTCGCCCGAGGTGCATGCCGAGCATGATCACCGTGATGCCGGCGATGATCGCGATGAGACGCGGTACCCACGTCGGCAGCCCGCCGGGCTCGAAGAGCGCTGTGAGGAGCTGGAGATACTGACCCACGACCGCGCCGCCCGCCTCGAGCCCCACCATGCCGAGGAGGAGACCAAGCGGATAGATCACGGTGGCCAGCGCGATGAGCAGCACGGGCCCAACGAGGATCAGCGCCACGATGACCACCAACGCGCCGAGCAGGCGCATCGGCAGGCGCCACGCGTAGAGGTTCTCGACGGCTGGCTCTTGCCACAGTCCGCGCGTGTCCCACAGTCGCGACGCGCCGTCCACGGACGACAGGATCGCCGCGGCGGCGCCGATGCCTCGCCCGGCGACGACATCGATCTTCACGCCGACCTCGTGGAA
>DAINCF010000260.1:0-9894 GCA_036732565.1 Vicinamibacterales bacterium | reverse complement strand
GCTCGGCGAATCGTTGGCCGCCACCGCATCGGATGCGTTCGGGGCAGTGATCGTCACACTGGAGATGGCGGGCTCGCCGTTGCCGGCGCGATAGGGATCGCGGCGCACGTACGCGTCGAACAGGTCTTCGAGCGATGCCGAGGTCTTCTGGACGAAATACACCTGAAGCAGATGAGAGCCGGCCTTGACCGGGACGCTGAACTGGAGCCCCGCGTGGACTTTCTTCGTGCGCTCGTCGCCGTACTCGTCGGCAATCTCGGACCCACCGACGGTCGACGTCCAGACCCGCGCCTGATCGAGGCTCACATCGAGTTGATGCGGTTCGGCGGTGAGCCCCATGATGCCGCCATCCGCACCGCTCTGTTTCAATCGCAGTTGGAACTGGTATTCGCCATCGACCGGAAACTCGTAGCGAATCGCCAATCCACCCCTGGACCCCCAGGGCAGATCCTCACTGAAGCGGCCGCCCTGATTGCGATCCGTCGGCACGAAGATCGTCTCCGGCGATGGAGACCCTCGAACCCGTCCCATCGCCATCTGGCTGATCTTCGCCGCCGCTGCCAGATAGCGCTCCGCCAGGACCGGCGACAGTGACAGCGCATCGGCGTTGTTGTCGAACCCGTACGCCGCGTTGTCCGGCGGCAGCAGCGCCCCCGGATCGATCTCGAGTCCAAACAGATCGCGGACGGCGTTGCGGTATTCGACGCGATTGAGACGATGAAGCGTGGGGCGGCCCGGATTGGGGTGCGCGACGGAAGCCCGGTCGAGCGTCGCTTCGAGCGACGACGCGACGCTCTGGACAATGGCTTTGTCAGGCCGTGGACGCCCAGGCGGCGGCATCGCGCCGGTCCGAAGCTTGCGGACAATCTTTTCCAGGACCTCGGCGTTCTCGCCGACCTCGGTCACGTCCAACGTGTCGAGCGCGAGTCCCCCTGCCTTCATGCGTGGGTTATGGCAAGTGGTGCAGTACTTGTCCAACACGGCGCGCGGGGGTGGATCGGTTGAAGGCGGCGGGTGGGACGGCTGCAGTTGCGGCGCCCTGCCCTGGACGGTGTGGGCGAAGGTACCTATCAGACACAACACGACGATCAACGCGAGCCCATGTCCTCTCATCGTTTGATCTCGACCTTGTCGATCTTGCCTTCGGGAATCGCGGCGGCGCACGGCGGCGGACACTTCATTTCCTTGGCGCCGAGTTTCCGCAGCAGCACTGCCGTCTGGGGCTGCGCCGCGAACGAATTGCCGTACTCGACGCCGTCGGCGACGATCAACGGCGTTCGCCCGTCTTTGGCGACCACGTCCAGCTTGGCGCCCTGGTCGAACAGATACTGAACCACGCTGTTCGCGCCCCGATACGCCGCCGCGTGCATCGCGGTCTCACCGAGGTCGCTGATGACGTTGACATCGGCGCCCCATTCGTCGACGAGGAGCTTGACCGCGTCGAGCACCTGGATCTCGGACGCGCGGTCCTGATTCGAGGCCCAGGCGATCCCCGCGGCGGCCATCAGCGGGGTGATGTTCTGGTCGGTTCCGATCGTGGGGTCGGCGCCGTGAGCGAGCAGCAGACGCATCACCTCGACGTCAGCCGACTTGGCCGCCAGAAGAAACGGCGTGGCGCCGGCCAGGTGCCGGCGATACCTCGCACCGGACCACCGAGGCTCTTCCATGCTGATGCGGCCGTTGACATCGGCGCCATGAGCCAGCAGCGATGTCACGACACGCAGTCTGTCGATGTGCACGGCGATGAACTGGTCACTGAGGTGCCAGTTGGCCACGTGGATGGCGGCGTGCAGCGGCTTCCCGAAGATGTTGCCTCTCGTGACCACCTCGGAGTCGCGCTCGTTGTTCGTCAGCTTCCGGAACTTCAGCTCCCGCGCTACGGCTCGCACGCCCTGCACCGTGAGCTCGGTCGAGCCGCCCTCGACGTTCGGATCGGCGCCTTTGTCGAGCAGCACGTCCACCAGATCCGCGTGGCCGTTGATCACCGCCACCAGCAAAGGGGTCGCGCCATCGGGTCTGGTTGCCCTGACGTCCGCGCCCTTCGCCAGCAACGCCTGAACGGTGGCCACATCGCCTCGGCGGACCGCAAACAGCAGCGGCGTGGTGCCGGCGTTGGAGCGCGCATGGATATCCGCGCCGTGGTCGATCAGCACCTGCACGGTCGGGCCCTTGCCGGCGGCGGCCGCCCACATCAGCGCCGTCTGCCCGTTCCAGGTCTCCTTCGCGTCGACCGTGGCGCCGCCGCTCAGCAGCACCTTCACCGCGTCAGCCTGGTCGGTGCGCGCCGCGATCATCAGCGGCGTCTCTCCAGCCCGCACGGCGCGGTTCGCATCGGCGCCGGCCTTCAGTAACTGATCGATGATCGCCGCGTTGCCGGTGCCGGCGGCCAGCGCCAGTGGCGTCACGTCGTAGTTGTTGGGGGTGTCGATGCGGGCGCCGGCGCGGATCAGCAGGGCCGTCGTGCTTGCATCTTCGAGATACGCCGCCCAATGCAACGCGGTCGCGCCATCACTCTGGGGCGCGTTGACATCGGCACGGTTGTTCAGCAACGAGAGCACAGCCTGACTGTCGCGGCGCTGCACCGCGTCAGCCAGGGGCGCATCCTGGCCGGCGGCGCCAAGACCCCCGTCAAGGCCGGAAACGAAGAGTATCGCCGCGAGCCACCGCCCGCGGGCGCGTCGCATCGGCATGCTAGTGGGCTACGGAACTGCCACCATCAACCCAGGCAAATACTACTATGACGCGGCGGCGAGCAGCTCAACCGGCGGTCAGCCCAACGTTACCGCGACGTGACCGCGCCGAACCAACCGACAGGCGAACGACCGTGTCCCGTTCCCGCACCTCGACCGGCTCGAATCCCCGTGCGTCGTACATGGACCGTGGGCCCCGAAAATGGCGTGCGTCGCTGTCGTCAGGTGTGTTGTGAGGATAGCCCTCGATCCAGGAGGCTCCGCGGCCGGCAGCGTCCGCGATCACGGCATCGAGCAGCGTCGAGGCGATTCCGTGCCGTCGAAACGGCGGCGCGATGACGAAGCACGACACGCCAATCACGGAGGCCGGCTCGGGTCCGGCGGGATCGACCGTTCGGTAGAGGCCGTAGTCCGCGCGCACCGAGGCGTTGACCCACCCGGCGGGTCGGCCGTCGACGTACGCGAGGTACCCGAACGTGGTGCCGGCGCGAAGGCGCCCCGCCACGGTGGCCCGTGCCACGCGCCATGCACGCTCGGGCTCCTCGGGCGTCGCCGGCACGTGAGGTTCGAGGCAATAGCACATGGCCCAATCGGGGTTGCCGGCGAAGCCGTCGTGATCGAAGAACCGCAGCCAATCGGCGACACGGTCCTCGGTCACCGCATGCACCGCGACCTCGCCGATCACCGACAGCCGTTCCGTGCCTCCGGTCAGCCGCTCGACCGCTTCGGCATAGTTGCGGGAGTAGTTCCGGAGCGACTCCTCGGGATACGCCCAGGTGTGGCTCTCCCGTCCGTGGGCCACGAAGGCATCGGCAACGGCGTCGGCATTGTCTGCCTCGATCAGGGCGTCGCATGCGAAGCACTTGACCGTCATGGACATGCGCCAGCCATTGTAGTTAGACACGACACTGTCGCGTACACTTCGAACATGACCATCCCGTACGGACGGATCGACACGATCTTCCTCGACGTCGGCAACACGCTCATCTCCATCGACTTCGATTGGGTCGCGACCGAACTGGCGGCCCGGCGCCTCGCGTGTACTGCGGAGGCCCTGCGCCGCGCCGAAGCGGCCGCGCGGCCCGGCTATTCCAAGCGCCTGTTCGTGGAGGGCGTCCCCGACGGGACCGACCTCTTCCGCGTCTATCTGCGAGCCATGATCGAGAAGCTCGATGGGCCCGCCCACCTCGCACCGGACGACCTCGACGCCCTGACCGCCGAGCTCAGGACCGTCCTGCGCCCGGACGGGCGCGCCAGCTCACTGTGGAAGATGGTGATGCCGCGCGTGCCCGAAGCGCTCGGCCGCCTGCGCGACCTCGGCCTCCGGCTGGTTGTCGTGAGCAACTCGGATGGCACCGCCGAGCAGAGCCTGATCGCCGCCGGCCTGCGAGCGTATCTGTCCGCGGTGATCGATTCGGCGATCGCCGGCTACGAGAAGCCCGACCCGCGCATCTTCACGCACGCGCTCGATATCTGTGGTGCCCGACCTGAGCGCACGCTGCACGTCGGCGACATCTATCACGCGGACGTGGTCGGCGCGAGCGGGGCGGGCATTCACGCCGTGCTGCTCGATCCGTTCGACGATTGGACAACGGTGAACGACTGCGTGCGCGTCCCGGACATCTCGGCGGTCGCCGATCTGCTGGAGCACGCACACGCGCGGTCGGCCGCTCGCGGTTGAAGGAAGACGCTTGCGTACGTCATGACCGTCGCCAGCCTCGTCCTCTTGGCCGCGATCGACAGCATCAACCCTTCGGCGATCGTCGTCACGCTCTATCTACTCACGCGGTCAGAGGCGAGCGTCCAGGTCGCCGTGTACATCGTCACCATCTTCCTCACGTATTTCGCCGTCGGGCTGCTGATGATTCTGGGGATCGACGCGTTCGTGCCGTCGATCGGCGCTCTGCTCAGCAGTCCGGTGGGCCTGGTCGGCCAGGGTCTCGTCGGACTGACACTGCTCGCCTACAGCCTGACGGCATTCCCGAATCGGACGTCTGCAACCCCGGTCACGCCGCCGTCGGCACGCACCTATGCCGGCCTGGCGCTGCTCGGCGTGACTGTGACGGCGATGGAGCTCCCGACCGCGCTGCCGTACTTTGGCGCGATCGCCGTGATCACGAGCGCGGATCTTCCCCCGCGGCAATGGGCGCCGCTGCTTGGCATGTACAACGCGATCTTCGTCTTGCCGCCGGTCATGCTCCTCGTCGGGCATCTCCTCTTCGAGACGCAGCTGCGGGAACGGTACGCTGGCCTCAGGTCGCGGCTGCAACAAGGTGCGAGGGAGACCGCGCTGTGGGTCGCCGGCCTGGTGGGGAGCGGTCTCTTGGTGACGAGCGCGATCGAGCTCGTGGCACGGCTTCGCTGAGTCCGACATTGCCGCGGTCTATTCAACGCGCACGTATCTGGAAGTGACCCCTGCGGCGATACGGCCCTGAGAATTCTCAATCGGCGTGAGCGCGAGCCGATCCCCCTCCAGCACGACGCGCAGCTTCGCGAAACCACCCTCAACCTGGTCGCGAGGCTCCTTCGCGACGAATGCCCGGAGGGTCAGGACGTCGCCCGACAGCTCGTACGTGCCGGCGTTGGCGGCGAACGGCCCCCACCGCGCCTGCAATTCCTCGACGGTCGGCCGCCCCGGCGTGGCATAGCCATCCTTCGGGCGAGGTCGTACGCCGATGTCGGTCGTGCGGCTGTAGTGCCGTGCGGTGATGATCAGGAGACCGGGCTGCACATCCGTTTGCGTCCCGACCGGTATGTGGCCGAACGGATCGATGCGGTCTCCAGGGTTCGTCGAATTCGGAATGACGCGTTCGACGTTGCGCCACACTCCTTGAATCGACAATGGCGCCTGTCCAGCGGGCGCCGCGACGCCGGCGCACAAGAGCACCAACGCGAAGATCGACTTCGTCACGACTCCTCCCGTGAGATGAAGCACGCCATCTCGGCGACTGGCTCCCGTGTGCCATCGCGCTGTCCTGTAAAGCGGCAACCGCGACCGGCAAGTATCACTTTCCAGTGCTCGCGCAGGCGAGCCGCTCGCCGTCACCCACCGCTCGAATTGTCGAGCGCCTCGTGGATTCGAAGATCGCGAAGCTGAGCACCGCCAGCACCCAGACGCCAATCCCGCCGTAGAGCATCACGAGGCCAAAACCGTAGGTCAGCGCACCTTGCGCGACCGTCCCCGATTCCTCGAGGGAGCCGGCCGTGCCGGCAGCGATGCCGGACGCCATTGCCTGGACTCGCGTCGGATCGAGCCGCCCAGGCAAAGCGCTTGTCAAGTACGACGCGATGCCAGTGACCAGGATCACACCCATCAAGGCGATGTTGATCGCCAAAGTGATCAGCCGGACGCTCATGTCGATGCCGGACGCCATGCCTGCGCGAGCGCTCGGCACGGAGCCGGTGGTCGTGTTGGTGACGGGCGTGTTGGTCAAGCCGAGCCCGATGCCCGCCAGCAAACAGCCCGGGAGCATCGTCTGCCAGCTCGCATGCGCAGCGCTTCTGCCGAACTTCATCAGCATGAAGCCCACACCGATCGTGAACAGCCCCGCGGGAATGACCGCGCGCGGGCGATAGCGCAGCGTGAGCTGTTCGGCCAGCGGCGGAACCACCAGCGTCGGCAGTGTATAGGCCAACAATGACAAGCCGGCCGTCACGACGTCGTAGCCGAGGCCACGCTGGAAATAGGTCGGCAGGTAGATCATGAACGGCCAAAAGCTGAAGTTCATGCCCATCGAACCGAGGAGCGCGCCCGAGAAATTGCGGATCCGGAACACGGAGAAGTCGACCATCGGCTGACGGGCCGTCTTCTCCGCCACGATGAACACAACGAAGGCAATCGCCGCACCAACGAGGCTGGCGAGGGCGGCGGGGCTGTTGGCGCCAAGAGCCGGCCCTTGGGTGATGAAATAGGTCAGTCCAAACACCGCGAGCGACAGGGTGACGATGCCCACGATGTCCAGTGTCGTCGCGTGTGGGTCTCTGGATTCCGCCACACCGCGGAACACGAGCATCAGCGTCACCATCGAGAGCAGCACGTGGACCAGGAACACCCACCGCCAGTCGGCTACCGCAAGGATGGTGCCGCCGATGATCGGTCCGAACCCGAGGCCGATGCCGAAGACGATTCCCCACCTTCCGAACGCGCGAGCGCGTCCGCGACTGTCCGGAAACTGATGCGAGAGCACGGCGATCTGACACGTCAACATCGCACCGCCGGCGAGGCCCTGCAGGAACCGGCTCGCGATCAGCACGGCCACGCTCGGCGCAACGCCGCACATCAACGACGTGAGGGCGAACAAGACGATGCTGATGACGAAGAGGCGCTTGCGGCCGAACCGATCGCCCAGCGCTCCGGTCGCCATCAGCACGGTCGTGCAGGCCAGCGTGTAGGCGTTCATGATCCATTGCATGTCCTCGAAGTCGGCGCGCAACACGTGGTCGAGTGCCGGCAGGATCACGGGCACGCTTGAGATCTCCAGACCGAACATCAGCGAGGACAGGCACACGGCGGCCAGGGCGAGGGCGTCATTGCGGCGCAGAACAGACGGCATGGGCCCGATTCTAGGCAACGGTCTGCCATGATGGAAATGAACTTATTTCCATCTATTTATTAATATGCGTCATTGGCTAGAATTGCGGCATGGAGTTCGATCCCACGCTGCTGCGCGCCTTTGTGGCGGTGACCGAAACCGGCGGGTTCACGCGTGCCGCACAGCGGCTGCACCTGACGCAGTCTGCGGTGAGTCATCAGATCAGGCGACTCGAGCAGCTGGTTGGTCGGCCACTGCTCTACCGCACCACGCGGAGCCTGACGCTGACCGAGGACGGCAGCGACTTCCTGCGTCATGCCGAGCAGATCCTGCGTTCAATCGACACGCTGACGAAGCGCTTCCGACCATCGCCGGTATCGGGCGTGGTGCGGTTCGGCGTACCGGAGAGCTTCATGGGCGACCGGCTGCCGCCGGTGCTCGGTCAGTTTGCGCGGGCGTTCCCCGCGGTGCGGCTCGACGTCAGCGTCACCACCTATCTCGACCTGCGCGCGATGCTCGAGGCCGACGCGCTCGATCTCGCCGTAGTGCTCTCGATGGCAGGCAATCAGCACGAGCGCGTGCTGCGGCGGACGCAGTTCGTTTGGGTCGCAGCCGACACGTTCGAACCGCGCGGCGAGTCGTTGCCGCTGGCGCTGGCGCCGGCGGTATGCGTGAATCGCCAGGTGGGTCTGGCAGCGCTCGAAGGAGCGGCCGTCGACTGGCACGTCGTCTTCACCTCGCCGAGCCATCAAGGGCTCGGCGCGGCGGTGCTGGCGGGACTGGGCGTCACGGTGCTGACTCGCGATGCCCTCGAACCCGGCATGCAGATCGTCGACGGACGCTACGGCTTGCCGGTATTGCCGAAGGTCGACTTCAGTCTCGCCTGGAGCAAGGGCGATCCAACGCCGGCGGCTCGTGAGTTCGCGCAGTTGATCGTGAATATGTCAGCACCACCCACGCGTCGACGCTAGGCTTCAGATCCTGATCAGCATGAATGCCTCGACCGATTTCATCGATGCCAACCTGGATGGTGACCGGGCCGGCCGCGTAGCGGTGATCGAGGCGGAGGCCGACCGCGAGCTCACCTACGCAGACATCTCCCAGGCTGTCTGTCGCACCGGTCACGCGCTCAGGCGCCTCGGCGTAAGGCCCGAAGAGCGGGTGGCGATTCTGCTGCCCGATAGCGCGGCGTTCGTGGCGGCGTTCTTCGGCGCCATCCGCATCGGCGCCGTTGCCGTGCCGATGAACACGCTGCTCACGCGGGACCACTGCCACTACCTGCTGTCCGACAGCCGGGCCCGCGTCCTCGTCGTGCACGAAGTGTTCGTCGATCGCATCGCCGCGGCGCGGGACCAGCTGCCACACCTGCACCACATCGTCGTCGTCACGGACTCGTCGCGCCGAAGCGTCCACGCGAAGGCGGACGGCGCAACGGCGTACCTGCGATTCGATGATCTGCTTGCACAGGAGGATCACACGTTGCCGCCCGAGGACATGCATCGCAACGATGCGGCCTTGTGGCTGTGCTCGTCGGGCACAACCGGATCCCCCAAAGTGGTCGTCCATCGACAGCACAGCATGCGCAGCTGCGCCGAAGCCTTCGGCCTCGGCGTGCTCGGCTTGAACGCTGAGGATCGAGTGTTTTCGGTGGCCAAGCTCTCGTTTGCGTACGGCCTGGGCAATGGGCTGTACATGCCGTTCTTCGTGGGCGGATCGACGGTGTTGCTCCCCTCGAAGCCGACGACTGACATGATCTTCGGGGTCATGCGGCGCTTTCGGCCAACCGTGCTGTTTGCGGTTCCCACCGCCTACGCGGCGATGCTGACCGCATTGGATGCCGGCGCCGAACAGGCGTCGGGACGGCTGCGGCTGTGCAGCTCGGCCGGGGAGCCGTTGTCGGCGTCGTTGTACGAACGCTGGTGCGCGCACACGGGGGTCGAAATTCTCGACGGCATCGGCGCAACGGAGACGCTGCATACGTTCATCGCGAACCGCCCCGGTCGCGCGCGACCGGGCTCCAGCGGAGAGCTCGTCGCCGGATACGAGGCTCGGGTCGTCGACGCGAGCGACGAGGACGTGCCGGTGGGCGAGGTCGGAGACCTCCTGGTCAGGGGCGAGTCCATCTGCATGGGCTACTGGCACAATCAACCCGAAAGCCATCGCCGGTTCGACGGCGGATGGTTCCGCACCGGAGATCGGTACGTTCGAGACGGAGACGAGTACTTCTGGTATCAGGGCCGATCGGACGACATGCTGAAGTGCGGCGGCTTATGGGTCTCGCCTACCGAAGTCGAGTCAGCGTTGTCGACCCATCCCTCGGTACTCGAATCCGCCGTCGTCGGCCGCGAAGACAAAGAGCGCCTCGTCAAGCCGATGGCGTTCATCGTGCTGAAACCCGGCCACGTCGCCTCGCCGGAACTGAGCGAGACCATCAAGGCGCATGTCAAAGGCCAGCTGTCGGTTTACAAATGCCCGCGATGGCTGGAGTTCGTGAACGAGCTCCCGCGTTCGATTACTGGCAAGGTCCAACGTGCCCGACTGCGTGCGACACTCGCCGCGGGACCTCCTGCCTAATCTAAGAGCGCGTTGCGACATTGCCGATAGCGTACGTAGCGAAATTACCGATAGCGTACGTAGCGCAGGCCTTCAGGCCTGCCACACACGTCGGTGGG